>JACRBU010000135.1 GCA_016213085.1 Coriobacteriales bacterium | reverse complement strand
CTCGTTCGAATGATGGTGTCGTCGAGATCCCGGAGGCGGGGACGAGCCTGTTCGAGTTGTGTCGTGTGAACGCGTTGGCCTCCGACGAGTCCCACGTGGCGCCAGAGTCCCACTTCAGACCGGGCTCACCCGAGCGAAGCGTGTACTCGAACACCGACTGATTCTTGGGGACTAGAAGCCCGCCACCACGCTCGTGGTGTTCGAGCGAAACGCCACGGAACAGTCAGCTCATGCATCCCCTCCGGTAGGCCTGGCAATGGTCCTCCGGCCTGCTCAAGAGCCTGACAAAGCCCGGTCAGCCCCGCATGGTAACCGTGACCAGTGAGCCACACCGCAGAACACCGGTGCGACTGGGTTCTTCGTAGCTGGAGAGCGTAGCTTCTGCCTACAACGACAGCGCCCTCGCCAGCTCGATAAGCCGTTGATCGAGCTGGTGTTCGTGCTTGTACGCCACCGACAGCGGATACGTGAACGTCTCGGCGCACCGCAGGCCGACCGCGACGTTCGTCTCGCCCGCAAGCAGCGCATCGACAGCCGCCGCACCCATGCGCGATGCGAGGATGCGATCGAACCCGCTCGGCGACCCTCCCCGCTGGATGTGGCCGAGAACGACCGTGCGAACCGCCTGCCCACACATCCCCGACAGATCCTCTGCCAGCGGGAACGCATGCCCGGCGCCTTCGGCAAGGATGACGATCGAGTGCTTCTTGCCGCGGCGTACGCCCGTCTCGATCGCCGAGCAGACCTCCTCGATGTTCCAGGGCACTTCGGGGAGCAGGATGCAGTCGGCGCCGCAGGCAACGCCGGAGTGCAGCGCGAGCATGCCGCAATGGCGTCCCATGACTTCGATGACGAAGGTGCGCTCGTGGCTCGACGCGGTGTCGCGCACCTTGCCCACGGCGTCGGCGATCGTGTTGAGTGCGGTGTCGAACCCGATCGTGATGTCGGTGCCGGAGAGGTCGTTGTCGATCGTGCCGGGTACGCCGACCGTCGGAATACCGGCCTCGTGGAGCTCTTCGGCGCCACGATAGCTGCCGTCACCGCCGACCACCACGAGCCCGTCGATCCCTTCGGCCCGCAGGATCTCTGCAGCCTGGTCCACGCCACCAGGGGCCTGGAAGCGCGCCGAGCGCGACGTGCCGAGGAAGGTACCGCCCCGATCGAGGATGCCGCCCACATCTCCGACGGCCAACGAGGCGAAGCGCCGATCCAACAGCCCCTCGTAGCCGTGCATGATGCCGATGGCTTCGCCACCGTGGAAGATGGTCTTGCGGGCTACCGAGCGGATGGCGGCGTTCATGCCTGGGGCGTCCCCGCCGCTCGTCAGAACGGCGATTCTCGGGCGCTCGTCGAGCATGCCTCACGCTCCTTCGGTGAACACTCCGATTCGACGCAACCGCTCGTAGCGGGCGCTAACCAGCTCGTCGGTGTTCGTACCCGTAAGCTCGCCAAGAGCGGCGTCGAGCGCGCCCGCGAGCGCGGCGTAGACGACCGACGGGTCCCGGTGAGCACCGCCGAGCGGCTCGGGAACCACCATGTCGGCGATGCCGAGCTCGACGAGGTCCGCAGCGGTCAGCCGAAGCCCTCGCGCCGAGTCCTCGGCATGCGCTGAGTCCTTGTAGAGGATCGTCGAACACATCTCGGGGCTGATGACCGAGTAGTAGGCGTTCTCCAGCATGAGGAGACGATCACCGAAGCCGATCGCAAGCGCGCCTCCGGAACCGCCCTCCCCGATGCCGATGGCGATCACGGGCGTGCGCAGCGCCGAGAGCATCGCCAGCGACTCCGCGATCGCCCACGCCTGACCGCGCTCCTCGGCCTCGATGCCGGGGTAGGCGCCGGCGGTGTCGAGAAAGGTCACCAGCGGCAGCCCGGCCTTCTCGGCGAGCTTCATGACGCGCATCGCCTTGCGGTACCCCTCCGGATGAGGACTGCCGAAGTTGCGCGCGACGTTCTCGCGCGTGTTGGTGCCCTTGCGATGGCCGAGGACCGCGCAGCGCGTGCCGTCGAAGGTCGCGAGGCCGGCGAAGATCGCCTCGTCGTCGCCGTAGGCGCGGTCTCCGTGGAGCTCGAGGACGTCCGTGAACATGGAATCGAGGAAGTTCTGCGTCTTCGGGCGCTCGGGGTGTCGCGCGATCTGTACGCGTTCCCAGGGCGTGAGCTCGGCGTAGGTCTGGACGCGGAGGATCTCGAGCTGCGCGGCGAGAGCGTCGATCTCCGCGGCGAGTTCGGGGTTGGCGGAGACGTCGACGCGCTTCAGTTCGGTGAGTTTGCTCTCTAGCTCAACGAGCGGGCGCTCGAATTCCATGACGAACTTCGGTCGCACCACTATCGAGCACCCCCGCTCGCTCCGACGGCCGGCCGCTCGCGCGCGTCGAGGTAGTCGAGGAGCAGCGCAACGCGCTCCCGCAGTTCCTCTCGGGAGACGACCTCGTCGATCATGCCGTGCTCGAGCATGAACTCGGCGGACTGGAAGCCCTTCGGCAGCTTCTGGCGGATGGTCTGCTCGACGAGGCGCGGGCCGGCGAAGCCGATCATCGCACCGGGCTCGGCGAGGATGACGTCGGCAAGGACCGCGAAGCTCGCGGTCGTGCCGCCGTAGGTCGGGTTCGTGAGCACCGAGATGTAGGGCAGCCCGGCGTCGGAGTGGCGCTTCGCCGCCGCGGAGGTCTTGGCCATCTGCATGAGCGAGAGCATGCCTTCCTGCATGCGCGCGCCACCGGAGCAGATGACGAGGACGACCGGCAGTCCGAGGTCGAGCCCGGTCTCAAAGACACGCGCGATCTTCTCGCCGACGACCGAGCCCATCGAGGCGCCGATGAACCGGAAGTCCATCACGCCGAGCACGACCTCGTGTCCGCCGATCGCGGCCGGACCGGTGATGACGGCTTCGGCAAGTCCGGACTTCTCACGAGCGCTGTCGAGCGAGGTGCCATACGTCTTGGCACCCTTGAAGGCGAGCGGGTCGCATGCGCCGAGCGCGCCGTCGCATTCGGCGAACGTGCCCGGGTCGGCGAGCATCTCGATGCGCTCGGGAGCGGTCAGCCCGACGTGGTAGCCGCAGTAGCGACAGACCTTGGCTTCCGTGATCTCACCCTCGTAGAGCGCTTTGCCGCAGCCTTCGCACTTCATCCAGACGCCGTCGGGGACGTCGGCCGAAGGACGCGCCGTCTGATCGACGCGCGTGTATCGCTTGCTCTCGCGAGCGGAGAACCAGTCTCTGATCGACATCTGTGTGCGGCGACCCTTCTTGCGATCTCGAGCTATGTGGCCGGAATGGCAGTCGCGGTACCGCCCGGATGCGCTCCCGGACGGCACCGCGACGGGCGTAGTTCGTGCCGAGCGACGCTAGACGCCGCAGGCGTAGTCCTCGCGACCCTCGAAGATCGCGAGCGCGCGGTCCGCGTCGTAGTCGTCAAGGGTGATAGCCGAGATGGCCTTCGTCAACCTGACGGCTTCATCGAGCGGCCGCTGGTGGATGTTGCGTCCCGTCGCGTTGCCGATGGCGCCGCCGACGTGGATCTGCTCCCAGAGCTGCGTGAGGAACGTCTTCGCGTCGACCGTCGAGCCGCCGGCGCACACGAGGCCAGTGCCCCGCGCAGGTACGTTGCCGGTCTCGCCGCCGTACGGCAGGGATCCGCATGCCATCGCGGCTTCCTTGAGCAGCTCGGCGGAGGAAGCGGCGTCGCTGCCCTTCGGCGGGTTGACCTTCACGAAGTCGGAGCCGAGGATCGTCGCGACGCCGGCCGCGCCCGCGATGAGGTGCGCGTCCTTCTCGTTGTCGACGGCCTTGCCGCGCGGATACATCCACAGCACGACCACGAGGCCGAGGTTGTGGGCGTCGGCGATGAGTTGGCCGGCTTCGGCGAGCATCGAGGACTCGTACTCGGAGCCCAGGTAGATGGTGTAGCCGATGCCGACAGCGTTGACGCCGTTGGCAACGAGGTCTGCGACCGCGGAGATGTCGTAGAGCTGCGCGCTGTACGGGTCTTCCTGCTTCGTGCCTACCAGGTGCGACTTCGAGTTCATCTTCACCAGGTAGTTGACGTCCGGATAGTCGCGCGCGTAGCGGGCGATCAGGCCGCGCTGACCGGCGAACACGCCGCAAAGACCCTGGTCGGCGATGCGGAAGAGGTGCTCGGGATCGGCGTCCTCCGGGGCGATGTTCTCGCCGTAGAAGTCGTCGTTGAGGTGCTCGATCTTCTGGTCGGCGGCGTAGAGCATCAGCCTGCCGGTGTTGCGAGTAGCAGCGAGATAGTTGTCGATATAGGTCTCGCGAGCCTCGGCCGGCACGTCTGCGGGCACGCGAACCTGGTCACGGGTGAGCTTCGGCATGCGGGCAACCCCCTCCTTAGTAGCAAGCGCCGGCGCGTCGTTGCGCCGGGCCGGTGTACACCGCCGAAAAGGTTAGTGCATCGGGGCGAGTGGCGCCATACCGCTCAAGGGGGTGGTACCCGCTCATCGAGGGCGTTCGATCCGCCTACCCCCGCAGCCGCTTCCGCATCCGCATGTGCGGGAGCCGCGTGAGGGCGCTGCCGAACATCTCGCCTTCGGCGATGAACCCGAGACGCTCGTAGAACGGGATCGCGCTCTCGCGAGCGTTGAGCCAGAGGGTCTCGGCTCCCTCATCCGCGGCGCGCCACTCCAGCGTCGCCACGAGCGCCTTGCCGAGCCCGGAGCCGCGCGACTCCGGGCGCACGGCGACCTGCCGGAGCTGCCGCTCGCTGTCGCCGATCGCGGGCAGCAGCCGCGCCGCGCCCAGGACCTCGGCGTCGGGACCGAGGGCAACCGCCAGCTCGCCGCCGGCCGACGCGTGGAACCAATCGTCGTCCTCGGTCAGCCCGTAGTCGCGGTACAGCACCTGGTAGTAGAGGTCGAGGACCTCGCCGATGCGCTCCCACTGCTCGTCGATGATGACGATCTCAGAACCGAACCCTGTCGACACCAGCGCTCCTCGTCGCACGCACCAACGGCCCCGGCGATTCTACCCGCCGGGCGCGCAGCCGCCTAGCGTGGCGCCGGCGTAGAGGGCGCTAGATCGCGTGGATATTCGGAACTCGGCAGAAGCTCGAGGCGCCGGTCATCGCTTCGCCGAATGCCGGTCGAAGCCTCTTTCGCATCCGGAGGTGGCGAAGGCGCGTGAGCCCGCTGTCGAAGAGCCCGCCTTCCGCGACGAAGCCAAGGCGCTGATAGAAGCTGATCGCGCTTTCGCGGGCGTTGAGCCAGACCGTGTCCGCGCCGTCGTCAGCAGCTCTCCATTCGAGCGTCGCCACAAGCGCCTTGCCCAACCCGCATCCTCGCGACTCCGGGCGGACAGCTACATGCCGAATCTGCTTCTCGCGATCGTTGTCCCCAGGGAGCAGACGAGCAGTGCCAAGGATCGCTCCACGAGGGTCCAGCGCCACCGCCAGCTCGCAACCGGTGGTCGGGCAGAACCAGTCGCCCGCGGGAAGTACACCGCACGAACGATAGAGCACTTCATAGCAGTGTCCGAGCACCTCGCCCATGCGCTCCCACCGCTCGTCCACGATGACGATCTCAGAACCGGATCCGGCGGACATCGTGCGACTCCTAACCGTGCGCGCCTACAAACCTCGGCGATTCTACCCGCGGTCGATGGAGCCGGATACGGTCTTTACAGGGGTTTCACAGAGGTCTAACGGGCGTGCAGCATCGCCCTCATTCCGGGGCAGCCGCACGCACCGCCGCCCTCAGCCCCGATACCGGTTCGTGATCGGCATCCGCCGATCCTTGCCGAAGGCCTTCGGCGTGATCTTGACGCCCACGGGACCTTGGCGGCGCTTGTACTCGGCCGTGTCCGTCATGTGGATGACCCGGTCGACCGTCTCGGCCTCGTACCCGGCCTCGATGATCTCCTCGCGGCTCTCGTCGCGCTCCACGTAGCGCAGGAGGATGGCGTCGAGCACGTCGTAGGGCGGCAAGGTGTCCTGGTCCTTCTGGTCCGGCGCCAATTCGGCCGAAGGCGCCTTGTCCAGCACGCTCTTCGGGATGACCTCCCCGTCGCGGTTCCGCCACCGCGCAAGCTCGTAGACGCGCGTCTTGAAGACGTCCTTGATCGGCGCGAAACCGCCGACCATATCGCCGTAGAGCGTGGAGTAGCCCACCGAGAGCTCGCTCTTGTTGCCAGGCGCGAGCACGAGCCAGCCGAACTTGTTGGAGAGCGCCATGAGCAGCGTGCCGCGGACGCGGGCCTGGAGGTTCTCCTCAGCGACTCCGGGCTCGTGGCCCTCGAACGCGGGCGCGAGCGTGTCGAGCATGGCTTGGAACGGTCCTTCGATCGGCAGCTCCATCGCATGGATGCCGAGATTGGCCGCGAGCGCCTTGGCGTCGGTCACGCTGCCCTCGGACGAATAGCGGCTCGGCATGAGCACGCCGTGAACGCGGTCCGCGCCGAGCGCGTCGGCGGCGAGCGCTGCGGTGAGCGCCGAGTCGATCCCGCCCGAGAGCCCGATGACCGCGTCGACGAACCCGTTCTTGCCGAAGTAGTCGCGAACCCCGAGCACGAGCGCGTGGTAGATCTCCTCGTCGCGATCGGGCTCCGGCGCGATCTGGCCGGAGGCCCCCAACTTGCCATCGGCGGCGAAGTCCGCGATGACAAGGTCCTCCTCGAACGCCGCTCCCCTCGCGATGACCTCGCCGGTGGGCGAGATCACCACCGAACGCCCGTCGAAGATGAGCTCGTCCTGGCCGCCGACGAGATTGCAGTACGCGAGCCACACACCGTTCTCGATCGCTCGAGCTCTCAGCATGAGCTCGCGCTCCGTGCCCTTCCCGAAGTGATAGGGAGACGCCGAGATGTTGAAGAGGACCTTGGCGCCTTCGGCGGCGTCGGCGGCCGGGATCTCCGGCACCCACACGTCCTCACAGACGGTCATGTCGAACATGGTGCCGCCGAGCTCGAAGATCCCTGCCGACTCCCCCGGTTCGAAGTAGCGTCGCTCGTCGAAGACGCCGTAGTTCGGCAGCCGACGCTTGTGATAGACCTTCAGGATCCTGCCGTTGCCGATGAGCGCAGCGGCGTTGTGGAGGTGCTCGCCATCGCTGTCGACGAAGCCCACGATGGCCGACTGCCGTGAGGCGGCAGCCACCTCCTCGAGCGCGTCGCGCTGGTCCTCGACGAAATGGTCGCGCGCGAGGAGGTCCTCCGGCGGGTAGCCGGTCAGCACGAGTTCGGGGAAGAGCGTGAACCCCGCGCCCTCGTTCTGGCCTTTCACGAGGTAGTCGAGCACGAGGCGCTTGTTGCCCTCGATGTCTCCGACCGTGGGGTTCACCTGGGCGAGCGCGATCCTCATCGGCATGGTCCCCTATCTCGGCGGTTGTAACGGACCTCAGCGAGCCGTTCGAGCGTATCATTCCCAGGACGGTGCGTATACCCCTGTGGGTATTTGTCGGGATTCGTAACCTTCAGGTTCGTTCACCACCGAACTCGCAGGGTGCGGCATGAGAACGGCCTTATGTAGTGCCTCGTGACCGGTCGGTCGTGTCCGGGAATGGCATCCACCTTGCGTTCCCTGAACCGGCCGCCACCCTGTGCCGACGCTGCGATGCGCCGACGGGTTCGGGGAGGACCGGCACGTTCTGATGCACCGACCGGAGGTCCGGCACGGCCACGGAACGTAGTACAGCCGACGGAAGGAGAAGGCTCTTGCTCGCAACGGAAAACTGGCGAAACATCACTCGGATCTCTAAGCGAGCCATCGCGCTCGCGCTGGTGGCAACGATCGCGATCCCCGCCGCCGCACCTGCAAGCACTGAAACGACTTCGACCCCCACCTCGACCCGTGAGGCCGCGACCGACGCGTTCAAGGCCCAGCAGGCCGAGATCGCTGCTCGCAAGCGTGCCGCCGCTGCCCGTGCCGCCGCTGCCCGCCGGCGCGCGCTCGCCCGCCGCAGGGGCAAGATCAGCCGCTCGACCGTCCTCAAGCGCGGCTTCTCGTGGGTCAAGCGCCGCGTCCCCTACAGCCAGAGCCGCTCCTATCGCGGCTACCGCACGGACTGCTCCGGCTTCGTGTCGATGGCTTGGAAGGCCCGCACCTCCTACACGACGCGCAGCTTCGGCCCGGTCACGAAGCGGATCGCCAAGCGCAACCTGCGTGCTGGCGACGCCGTGCTCTATCCGGGACACGTGGTCCTCTTCGTGAAGTGGAAGAACCGCGGCGCCGGCACGTTCGTGGCCTACGAGCAGGCGAACAGCCGCAAGGACTGCATCCGCAGCATCCGCAGCGTGAACAAGCGCGGTGCTCGCGCGCTTCGGTACCGCAAGATCCTCTAGTCTAGCGGCCGTCGCGCCGCACGGCGCAAGCGAGAGCGCGAACACGCAACAGCGCCCGCCTGGAGGTCCCAGGCGGGCGCTTGCGCGTTGCTATGGTGTCGTGTCGATCAGGGAGCGATGAGGCCGAGACGGATGGCTTCGGCGACCGCCTGGCTGCGACTCGCTGCCCCGAGCCTTCGGCAGGCGGTGTAGAGGTGGTTCTTGACCGTGCTGGCCGAAACCCCGAGCAACCTCGCGACCTGGTCGTTGGTCATGCCTCGCGCGACACAGTCGATGATCTCGATCTGACGCGCCGAGAGAGGCGAGACGATCCGCAGGGGCTTCGAGAGCCGGTCCCCCACGCTTTCGGACACCGCAGTGACGAGGTCCCCCACAGACCCGTCGCGCGGAACCGCCCTCGTCGCGCCGGCCGCGATCGCGGCTATCGCCGCGTCGTCGCGCTCGGTTTCGGTCACGCAGACGACGGCCGCATCCGGAGCGTGCTCGCGGATCACCCGGACCATGCGCACCGCCGAGGTGCAATCGACGCCGTCGAGGTCGACGACCGCCGCATCCGGATGAAGCCGCTCAGCGCTGTTCGCAAGCGTGCCGTTGCAGGAGCTCTCCCCGACCACCTGAACCGCCGAGGCGTGCTCGAGCGCCACCGCGAGCAAGCCCGTCTGCAGCCGATGCCGCCCGACCACGAGGGCCCTGGCTGGTACTCGATCGGCTAGACTCACTGCTGATCCCCCCTTGCTGCCAAGCACCGCTTCTGACGTGCTGCGATGCCTTGTTTCCGAAGGGGATATCGGCACTCAGCCGGACGCCATTAGGGAATTCAGGCAGAAACCCCGTTCCCTGTGACTGATGTCACAGAATCGGCCACTTTGCCTACGAATCCCGCAAGTTGCGAGGGGTCGTCCTGGCGCTTGACGCACGCCGATCCGACGACCACGCCATCAGCCACGCGGGCGATCTCGGCAGCCTGCTCCGGCGTCGAGACGCCGAACCCGACGGCGATCGGGAGGTCAGGCGAGCCGGCCGCCGCGAGCGCGGCGCGCGTGCGCTCGACGAGTTCGGGGACCTCCGTCGGCAGGCTCTCGCGCTCGCCGGTCACGCCGGTCGTCGAGACGCAGTAGACGAACCCGCGAGAGGCCTCGGCGACCGTGCGGAGGCGGTCCTCGGTCGAGGTCGGGGCGACGAGGTAGACGGTATCGACGCCCGCCTCGCGCGCGGCGGCCGTCCATTCCTGCGCGGCGGGGCTGTCGGGCGGCAGGTCCGGGAGGATGGCGCCCGAGACTCCGGCATCAGCCATGCGACGCGCAGCTTCGGCCCACCCCATGCGCATGACGGGGTTGGTGTAGGTCATGACGGCCACGGGAGGGGCGCTCTCGCCCGAGCGCTCGATGAACTCAGCGGCCAGATCGAGGGTCTCAGCAAGGCCGAAGGTGCCACCTGCGGCGTCACGGGCGGCCTCGCCCGCTCGGCGGATGACAGGCCCGTCGGCGATCGCGTCGGTGTAGGGCACGCCGAGTTCGATGAGGTCGGCGCCTGCCTCGGCGGCGGCGGTCAGCGCGGCGAGCGAGCCCTCGCGGTCGGGGTAGCCGGCCATGAGGTAGACGACGAGCGCCGGGTGACCGGCCGAGAATGCGCGTGCAAGTCCGCGTGGTGCTGCGCTCATCGGGCCAGACCTGCCTCTCGAACGATGTCCATGTCTTTGTCGCCGCGTCCACTCACCGTGACGACGACCGTCGCCTCGGGGCCGAGCTCCTTGGCGAGCCTCGGGAGAAGCGCAAGCGCATGCGAGGACTCGATGGCCGGGATGATGCCTTCGGTATGGCTGAGCAGCGCGAACGCCTCGAGCGCCTCGGCATCCGTGACGGGCATGTAACGCACGAGCCCAGCGTCGTGCAGGTGGCTGTGCTCGGGTCCGATGCCCGGGTAGTCGAGCCCTGCTGAGATCGAGTAGGCCTCCATGGGGTTGCCGCCTTCGTCCTGCAGCAGGTAGCTGTAGAACCCGTGCATGACACCAGGGCTGCCCTTCGCGAGCGAGGCCCCGTGACGTGCGGTCTCGATGCCCTCCCCAGCTGCCTCGGCACCCACGAGCATCGGGCGCTCCTCGGCAGAGAGCGACGTGAGAAAGGGATAGAAGGTGCCGATCGCGTTCGATCCCCCGCCGACGCATGCGACTACAGCGTCGACCTTGCCGATGGAGCGATTCTCAAGCTGGGCGATGGTCTCGCTGCCGATCACGGACTGGAACGCGCGCACGAGCGTCGGATACGGGTGCGGTCCGAGCGCCGAGCCGATGACGTAGAAGGTGTCGCGCACGCGCTCGACCCAGTGGCGCAGCGCAGCGCTCACCGCGTCGGCAAGCGTGCCGGTACCGTCGTCGACGGGGACGACTTCTGCGCCGAGGAGCTTCATCTTGTAGACGTTGAGTGCCTGCCGTCGAATGTCCTCGGTGCCCATGAAGACGGCGCATTCTAGGCCGAGCAGCGCTGCCGCGGTAGCCGTCGCCACGCCGTGCTGACCGGCACCGGTTTCTGCGATCACGCGGCCCTTGCCCATGCGACGGGCGAGCAGGCACTGCCCGAGCGTGTTGTTGATCTTGTGGGCGCCCGTGTGGGTGAGGTCCTCACGCTTGAGCAGGACTCGACCCAGACCGACGGCCTCGGCAAGCCGCTTGGCCTCCCACAGCGGGGTCGGCCGGCCAACGTAGTCGGCGAGCAGGCCCTCGAACTCGTCGATGAACAGCTCATCGGTCTGCGCCTCCTTCCACGCCTGTTCCAGCTCGCGGAGGGCGGGCACGACCGTTTCCGGCACGAACGAGCCGCCGTAAGGGCCGAAGAAGCCCTGAGCGTCCGGCGTCCGGTAGGTCGAATCGGCCGAGGGCAGGAAAGCGTCACTCATCGGGAGTCTCCCTTTCGGGGGTGGCGGGGTGTTTCGCCGCGTCCGGTCGCTTCGGCGCGTAGCTCGTCATCAGCGGCGCGGACGGTCGCGATGAAGCACTCGAGTTCGGCGAGGTCCTTGACACCGGGGGCGGCCTCGACGCCGGAGCAGGCATCGACCGCGAATGGGCGCACGGTGCGGATCGCCTCACGAACGTTATCGGAGGTCAGACCACCCGCAAGGAAGGCGGGAGCCCTGCCTGGCACATCAGTGATCAGATGCCATGGAAACGTTTCGCCAGTTCCGCCGATGTTGCGAGTGGAGAGCTTGTCGAGCAGGACGGCGGCCACGTGTCCCAGGTAGGGCTCCAGCGCTGACGAATCGAATACCGTGCCAATGCGGATGGCCTTGATCACCGGGACGGGGGCCGCCGAGCACGCCTCGGGCGACTCGCTCCCGTGGAACTGGACGGCGGTGAGCGAGCACCTCCGGACCGCTTCGGCGACAAATCCCGGGTCCGCGTCGACGAACACGCCGATTCGCCCGACAGGGGGCGTGACCTCGGCGAACACTCGCTCCGCCTGCCCGATGGCCACCTGCCGTGGCGAGGGCGCGAAGACCGCACCGCAGGCGTCGACACCGGCAGCCACGGCCGCTGCGGCGTCTTCTGCGGTCGTCAATCCGCATATCTTGATGCGAGTTCGGTCCATCGGGTCCGTTCTTCCTAACCTGTCAGTCCCGCCACCGGAGCGGGGCCGCCTTCGCGGAGGGGGGGGCCGAAGCATCGGGGTCCGGCGACGACGCGCCGGACCCCGGTTCGAGCGGTAGAGCTTAGACGTCGTCGGCGCAGAGGTTCGGCGTCGCCGCGTAGTCGAAATCTTCCAGGTTCCCGCTGTTGTAGGCCTCGTAGGCGGACAGATCGAAGTGGCCGTGGCCGGACAGGCAGAACAGAACGGTCTTGTCCTCGCCCGCCTCCTTGGCCGCGAGTGCCTCGTCGATGGCCGCGCGGATCGCGTGGCTGGATTCCGGCGCCGGAAGGATGCCCTCGGCGCGCGCGAACTGCACCGCAGCCTGGAAGCACTCGACCTGATTGACGGCCGTGGCCTCGATGTCGCCGGATGCGACAAGGGCGGACACGAGCGGCGAATCCCCGTGGTAGCGCAGGCCGCCGGCGTGGATACCCGCGGGCACGAACTCGTGGCCGAGGGTGTACATCTTCATCTGCGGCGTCATTCCGGCCTCGTCACCGAGGTCGTAGCGGTACTCACCGGCGGTGAGCGTCGGGCAGGCCTTCGGCTCGACGGCGAGCAGACGCGTGGAGCTCTTGCCGTCAAGACGACGCTTGAAGTACGGGAAGGCGATGCCGGCGAAGTTCGAGCCGCCACCCACGCAGGCGACGACGACGTCGGGCTCGTCGCCTGCCATCTCCATCTGGAGGATGGCTTCCTCGCCGATGATCGTCTGGTGCAGGCACACGTGGTTGAGCACGGAGCCGAGCGCGTAGTGCGCGTTCTCGTCCTTGACGGCCGCCTCGACCGCCTCCGAGATCGCGATGCCGAGGGAGCCGGGGCTCTCGGGGTCGCGCTCGAGGATGTGGCGACCGGCGTCGGTGAGGTTCGTCGGAGACGCGTGCACGCTGGCGCCGTAGGTCTCCATCAGGAAGCGGCGGTAGGGCTTCTGGTCGTAGCTGACCTTGACCATGAAGACCTCGACCTCGAGCCCGTAGAGCGCGCCGGCGATCGAGAGAGCCGAGCCCCACTGACCCGCTCCGGTCTCGGTGGTGAGCTTCTTGATGCCGGCCTGCTTGTTGTAATAGGCCTGGGCGATCGCGGTGTTCGGCTTGTGCGAACCGGCCGGGCTCACGCCCTCGTACTTGTAGTAGATCTTCACCCCAGCAGGCAGGCCGAGGTCGCGCTCGAGCTGCTCGGCGCGGATGACCGGTGACGGCCGGTAGCTCCGCAGGACGTCGATGACGGCGCCGGGGATGTCGATGTAGCGCTCCTGCGAGACCTCCTGCATGATCAGGTCCATCGGGAACAGCGGCGCGAGCATCTCCGGGCCGATGGGGTTGCCGTCCGGGCCGAGCGGCGGCGCAAGCGGCTCAGGCAGATCGGCCTGCACGTTGTACCAGGCCGTCGGCATCTTCGCCTCGTCGAGCACGAACTTCCTTCTGTCCGACATATCCGGTCCCTCCCTGCCTGGGGCTCCCGCCCCGTCTCTCGGCGGGTGTCCCCGCCTTCAAGCCGTTCACCTGCGCTTTCGCGCGGGTGCTCTACTCCTGCGGGCGCTTCGGTACGCCCGTTATCTCCTCAAGCACGTCCTCGGGAAAGCGGGTGCGCATCAACGCCTCGCCGACGAGCACCGCGTCCGCGCCAACCGCCGACGCGGCCTCGACGTCCGCTTTCGTTCGCACGCCGCTTTCTGCGACGACCACCAGCCCGGCGTCCTTCGCTCGGGCGATGGTGTTCCGCACCCCCTCGGGGTCGACCTTCAGGGTCTTGAGATTCCTGCTGTTCACTCCCACGAGACGCGCGCCCGCCCGAAGCGCGATGTCGAGCTCGGGTGCATCGTGCACTTCGACGAGCGGGGTCAGTCCCAGCGTGACGGCTAGGTCGATGTAGTCGGCAACCTTCTCCCCCAGCACGCTCACCATGAGGAGTATCGCATCGGCGCCATGTCCGCGGGCGACAAAGAGCTGCAGCGGATCGACGACGAAGTCCTTCGCGAGTACGGGGATGTCGACCGCGTCAGCGACGTCGGAACGGTCTGAGAAGCTGCCGGAGAAGTAGCGCGGCTCGGTGAGCACGCTGATCATCGCGGCACCGCCGTCTTGGTAGTGAAGCGCCTGCTTGCTTGCGTCGCAGTCCGGAGCGATCGGGCCGAGCGAGGGTGAGGCCTTCTTGACCTCGGCGATGACGGCGACGTCGGAGCGTTCGGTCAGCGCGGCAACAACGTCGCGCGGCGCCCGAGCACAGCACGCGAGGCGCTCGCGGTCAGCCGGCGGCAGGCTGCCGTACGCTTTCGTGATATCGGCTTCACGAGCCGCCATCACGGTATCGAGAAAGCTCGATGTCACGATGTCTCCGTCCCCGCCGCGGCACGGGCCGCCTCAGCGAGCCGATTGGAAACGGAAACGAGCAGCTCAAGCGCGCTGAGCGCCCGTCCCGAATCGATCGACTCGCGGGCCAGGTCGACCCCCTCCGCGAGGTCTTTGGCTTTGCCGGCGGCGAGTAGGGCCGCGGCCGCGTTCATGAGCACCACGTCGCGCTTGGGCCCGTGCTCGCCGGCGAGTACCGCGCGGACCATCTTCGCGTTCTCCGCGGAGTCGCCTCCGGCGATGTCCGCGAGCGTACCACGAGCGATGCCGACCTCTTCGGGCGTGACCTCGCTGACCTCGACCGTCCCGCGCGCGGCATCGAATTCGGCGACCGTCGTCGGACCGCTCGCCGAGACCTCGTCCATGCCGGGGTGGCCGTGAACGACGAGTACGCGTTCGGCGCCGAGACGCCCGGCGACTTCGGCCATGACCGGAGCGAGTCGCGGGTCGTAGACGCCGAGGAGCTGGCGCTTGGCGCCCGCGGGATTGGTCAGCGGGCCGAGGATGTTGAAGACGGTGCGGATCCCGATCTCGCGACGCACGGGGCCTGCGTGACGCATGCTCGCGTGAAGCGACTGCGCGAACAGGAATCCGACGCCGGCCTCGTCGATGCACCTGGCCATGTCGACGGCGCCGATCGAGATGTCGATGCCGAGCGCCTCGAGCACGTCGGCCGAACCTGCGCTCGAGCTGACGGCGCGGTTGCCGTGCTTGGCGACGGGAACGCCCGCCCCGGCGACGACG
>JACRBU010000133.1 GCA_016213085.1 Coriobacteriales bacterium | reverse complement strand
GACGAGGGCCGCGCGCTTCGCGCTCAGCTGAGCTTCGTAGGCAACGTGCTGCCACTGGCAGCCTCCGCAGATGCCGAAGTACGGGCATGGCGCGTCGACCCTGTCGGGCGAGGGCTCGACGAGGTCTTCGATCGTCGCCCGGACGAAGTTCGGGTGTTCTTCGGTCAGCCGAAGCGCGACGACATCACCCGGGGCCGCGAAAGGAATGAACACCACTCGGCCGTCGTCGAGGTGTGCGACGCCGTCGCCTCCGTAGGCGAGACTCTCAACGGTGACATTCGGCTGATGGGGCACGTCATTCCCTTCGTGTGGATGCTTGCGATCGGTCGGGGCCTCTACCGTGAGGGATTCCTCTTCCGGTGTGAAGTCCCGCCCCCTTGGCGCCGATACAAAGCGTAGCGCCGAGGACCGGTGTGCGCGTCCGCGCGGACGCGGTAGTCGAGGAGGGTTCGGCACGTGAGTGACAAGAAGGTACTGATCGTACATGCCGACGCCGATGTTGCCCGAGAGATCGGTCGAGCTGTCACACTGGCATCACCCGAATTCCACGTGTCAACAGCGCTCACGGCCCCGCGGGCGCTCGGAATGGCTGTCGCGGACAAGCCCGACGTCGTGGTGGTCGAGGCGGAGCTGGAGGGCGTAGACGGCTACACGTTCACGCGCCAGCTCAAAGACGAGGCGGAGATGCAGGACGTTCCTGTGGTCATCGTCGCCCTGGACCCGAGTGAGGCCTCCGCGCTCAAGGCGCGTCAGGTCGGCGCTGCCGCCCACATGCCGGGCCGAAACGGCTCCATGGAGCAGGTCGCCCACAAGGTCGCGTCCCTCGCGCAGGTCAGTCTCGCTGCGTCGACGTCGCCGAACATACTCGACGACGTCGTCCCGATTCAGGAGGTGCCGTCGCAACCGGCAGCGCAGCCGGCCGCGGCCGCCAGTGGGGCTCCCGGCCCGGTCGCGGGCTTCTCGCCCTCACCCGCGGCGACGCTCGCAGAGGCCGTTCCGGCTGTCGAACCCGAGCCTCTCTCGATCGACGTCGATAACCTGCCCGCGCCCTCGGCAGCACCAGCCGCCCAGGCGCGTCCCGAGCCGACCGTGACCACTCAGGCCCCGAACGCCGAGGACATCCCGCACGTCGACGACCTGCTGCGGCTGCTGCTCGATCGTGGCGGCTCCGACCTGCATATCACTGTTGGCAGCCCGCCCGGACTGCGTTTGCGCGGGGAGATCATCCCCGTCGAGAATGTGCGCCCCCTGACGCCGCGGGACACGATGGAGATGATCCTCGGCCTACTGTCTGAAGAGCAGCGCCGCCGCTTCGAGACCGAGCTCGAGTTGGACTTCGCGTATTCGATCCCGGGCGTGTCGCGCTTCCGTAGCAACGTGTTTCAGCAGCGCAACTCCATGGGCGCGGTCTTTCGTGTCATTCCCATCAAGATCCCGACGATCGACGACCTCGCGTTGCCGAAGGTGTGCAGCTACCTGGCGGACAGGCCGCGTGGGCTCGTCTTGGTCACGGGCCCGACCGGTTCGGGTAAGTCGACGACGCTCGCCGCGATGATCGACCACATCAACGACTCGCGCGCCGTCCACATCATCACGCTCGAGGACCCGATCGAGTTCATGCACCGCAACAAGCTCTCGTACGTGAACCAGCGCGAGATCGGTGAGGACACCCACTCGTTCGCTTCGGCGCTGAAGCGGGTTCTTCGGCAGGACCCCGACGTCATCCTCGTCGGCGAGATGCGCGACCTCGAGACCATTTCCGCCGCGATCACTGCAGCAGAAACCGGACACCTCGTGCTGGCGACGCTGCACACGACCGGCGCGCCCGAATCCGTCGACCGCATCATCGACGTCTTCCCGCCCCACCAGCAGGCGCAGGTGCGCATGCAGCTCTCGACGACGCTTCAGGGCATCCTCTCTCAGACGCTCCTGCGCAGCACCGACGGTCGAAGCCGCGTCATGGCGATGGAGATCATGCTCGGCATCCCGGCGATCTCGAACCTTATCCGTGAGGGCAAGACCCACCAGATGATGACCATCATCCAGGGTGGCGCGCAGCTCGGCATGCAGAGTCTCGACCAGCATCTGAAGAACCTGCTCCAAGCGGGCAAGATCACCTTCGAAGAGGCCGTGAGCAAGGCCAAGCATCCGCGTGAGCTTGCCGAGATGGTGGGCCGTAAACTCTAGGCACGGACAACAGGTATCCTTGTGACGGCGGGCTCGATGAGGGCCCGCCGTCGTCGTAGGGAGCGGGCATGGGTACTGATCGCGTGACGGTTCGTTGGAACGGCAAGCGTCAGCTCACCGGATGGGACTCCGCCGGCCACGGGACGGTCATGGACGCTCGTCCCGAGTACAAGGGCGAGGGGAGCGGCACGAGACCGCTCGAGCTCTTTCTCGAGGCGCTCGCAGGCTGCACGGCGATGGACGTCGTGTCGATCCTCGAGAAGAAGCGCCAGGACCTCCGCGGACTCGAAGTGTCCGTCGTCGCCGAGCAGCGCGAGGACGAGTTCCCGAAGATCTACACGAAGATCTCGCTCGTGTTCACGGTGACCGGGTTCGGCTTGGACTCCTCGGCGGTCAAGCGAGCCATCGAGCTCTCCGAGGAGAAGTACTGCACCGTGAGGGGGATGATCGGTCCGCAGGTGAGCGTGTCGAGCGACTTCGTGATCGTTGAGGCCCGGCCATCGGGCACGCCTCTGATCGGTGGTGGCGAGTAGGTGTCCGACGCGGTCCTACTGCCCGTCTTCGACGAAGGGGCGACCGTCGGCGCGGTTCTCGATGCGGTGCGCGGCTACTTCTCGGGATGCGTGATAGTCGTCGACGACGGCTCGCGTGACCAGACCGCGGAGGTGCTTGCCGCGCGCGACGACATCGACGTGGTCACGCTCTCGCGCAACCGCGGCTACGGGTTCGCGCTGTCTACCGGGTTCGGCCACGCGCGTCGGGTCGGCGTCT
>JACRBU010000131.1 GCA_016213085.1 Coriobacteriales bacterium | reverse complement strand
GAGGTAGCGTTCACGAGGACCAGGTTTGTGATAGTAGAAGTGGCGTTATTGATCAGAAGAGAGGCAGTCGACTGAATGCTGGTTGCTGAGAAGGTGAGGGTGCTCGTTGCGCTGATCGTCTCGATTCTCGGAGGCCTGGCTGGCGGCTTCATCGGCGCTCGGCTCGGAGGCAACGGCTTCCGTTCGCTGATCCCAACCCGTGTCACCGTCGTGCCCTCGAAGACCTCCGAGCCTGTGGTCGCGGCGGCGGCGGCGGCCGTCCCGTCAGTCGTCAACATCGACGTTTCAGCGGAGGATTCGAACACCAAAGAGGAGGGGCTGCCGGATACGCACCCGGACGTACCCGCTCAGGGCAACGGCTCCGGAGTCGTGTACAAGAAGAACGACGGCGGCGTGTACATCATCACGAACAACCACGTCGTCGACGGCGCGAAGTCGATCACGGTCAGAGACCCCGGCGGCCAGAGATGGGACGCGAAGCTGGTCGGCCGCGACCCCGAGACCGACATCGCGATCGTCGAGATCGAGGCCGACCTGCCCACGATGGAGCTCGGCGACAGCGAGAAGCTCGCGGTCGGACAGACGGTCGTGGCGATCGGGTCGCCCTTCGGCCTCGAGCATTCCGTTACGTCAGGTGTGGTGTCCGCGCTCGGGCGCTCGTTGCCTGACTTCAGCACGAGCAGTCCGGGGACCTATCCGCTCGTCGACGTCATCCAGACCGATGCCGCCATCAACCCCGGCAACTCCGGCGGGGCGCTGGTCGATCGCTCCGGACGGCTCGTCGGCATCAACACCGCCATCTACTCCGATTCCGGTTCGAGCGGCGGCATCGGGTTCGCGATCCCGACCAACGCGGCGATCAAGGCCGCCGACCAGCTGATCTCGAAGGGAAAGGTAGAGCACCCGTTCCTCGGAGTCATCGGTCAGACCGTCAACGCCGACGTCGCCAAGGCGAAGAAGCTGCCGGTCGAGGAGGGGGCGCTCGTTCAGGACTTCTCCTCCGGCTCCACCGCCAAGGCGAGCGGGATCAAGGTCGGTGACCTGATCGTGGCGCTCGACGGGACGCCCATCCGCTCGATGGACGACCTCATCCTTCAGGTGCGCCGCAAGCAGGTCGACGAGAAGGTCGACCTCACGCTCTACCGCGACGGAAAGCGCCAGGTCATCACCGTGACGGTGGGAGAGAAGCCCGCGGAGCTCGACACGGAGTCCCAGGTCCCGACTCTGCCGTAGCGACAGCTCACCCCAGCGATCGCGCGAGTCGTCGTACGACCATGACGACGCCGAAGAGGAAGGCTCCCGCGATCACCGCGAGCAGCGCGATTCTCAGCGGCCCGGGTAGGGTGAGCCCGCGCGACGATTCGCGGTTCGACGGAGCGCGCACGAACATGCTCTCCGCGCTCGCCATCACGGTTGTCGGGTTCTTAACGCGAGCCTTGCGCGCCAGGTCGTCGGGGAGCGAACGGTACTTGAGCGCCGCGACGAGCCGGACCGGCGGGGTGAGTCCCTCGGAGGAAATCGGCACGCGGTCGGTCGAGGCACCCATCGGCGGAATCCGATCGTCGGAGGCGATGCGAGTCGCTTCCCAGAGTTCGACCGGAGCGTTGCCATTGGAGTCGCCCAGGGAGGTTCCGTACCTGTGCGTCCGTACGGTCTTTCGAACGCCGGTGCCGTCGACGAGGGCCACTTCGAGCCACATCTGGCGGACCTCGGTGAGTCCGGTCGGGATGTAGTGCCCCGCGCCCACGTTGCGAACGGTGACGGCAGCGGTAGCTTCTTTCGCCGCGCCCTTCGGCCGCTCGATCCGGATGCTCACGCGAGCGGCCGCCTGCAGCTGCTTCGTGGCAAGCGCTGCGTCCCCCTGGCCGACGTTGGCACCCGCGAAAGTCATCGCGAACAGGTTTTCCCGCCTGGGCCCGACGCCGCACGCCTGCCCCGAGAACGGTGCCGAACGTGGACCGCCCGTGCCCATGTGGCAGTGCTGGCAGACGATCCCCCGCTTCGCGTACGGGCCCGCTTTCCACTCCCGGTACGGACTCTCGAGCTTCACCCCGTTGGCCGGATGGAGCACGTCGTGACAGGCGCCGCACAGCTCCGCCGACGGGACGAACGAGCTCTGCTCCGCAGCGTGGGGAGCCTGTGGATCGCGAATCTGGGCCCTGAACGCCCCCGGCGTCACCACCTGCGACACGTTGCCGATGCGCCCGCGCGAGCCGGTCGACTGGTGGCAGAATGCGCACTGCACGCCCATCGCCCCAGTGTCCGAGAGCTTCGAGCCGCGCTCGAACTCGCCGGCCATGAACGCCACGGGTCCGTGGCATCGATTGCAGAAGGCGCCGAGCTTGCCGCCGGTCGCCTTCTCGGCCTGGGCGAGCTTCGCCTGGTAGACGGGATCGGAGAGCGCCTTCGCGTGCATCGAGCGCTCCCACTGGGCAAAGAGCTCGGAGTGACACGCACATCGCTCGGGGGAGGGAAACGCGTCGATCGCGTGCGAACCCGAGATGACCGGAGTCGTTCTGACCGCGAACGCCGGAGCGGTCATGAGAATCACGAACATCGCAACGAGGAACGCTGTGCGGTGCCACCGCTTCATGTCACTTCTCCGCTCGTGCCGGCGCCCGAAGAAACGGCTGGCCCACAGGATACAGGCCGCGCGAGCCTGATGCAGCAGCGTTGACACGGTGCGCAACTCGGGTACCTTTCTGTGAACCTCGGCAAGGCGTTCGCCGAACGCTGCTCCCCCAGCGTTCTCGCGCGGCCGTTCGACGGCGTCATGAGGTCATCGATCCACGACTCTGGCGAAAGTGCATCAGAAGGGAGAACCCATGGTTGAGACGAACCGGTGTTCCAACTGCGGCTATTTCCACGTCGGCCCGGCCCCTGAGGTCTGTCCGGTGTGTGGCGCGCCCCAGTCGGCCTTCGGCCCCTACGACGGCCCGGGAGACCTGAGCGGAACGAAGACGCTCGAGAACCTGCAAGCGGCGTTCGCGGGGGAGTCGCAGGCGAATCGCCGCTACACCCTGTGGAAGCGGATCGCCGAACTCGAAGGCGCTCCGCAAAGCGCAGTCGACGCCTTCGACGTCGCCGGACGCGAAGAGACGGCGCACGCGCTCGGGCACCTCGCGTACATGGCGGGCTTCGGCGGCACGGCCGAGAACCTTCGCTCCGCCGCATCGGGCGAGGAGTACGAGACGGTCGACATGTATCCGGAGTTCGCGGCGATTGCCGAGCAGGAGGGCTACGATCAGATCGCGCAGTTCTTCCGCTCGGTCGGCCGCTACGAGAACGACCACAAGGAGGCCTACCTGAAGGCGCTCGAGGAGCTCGAGGGCTAGGTGTCCGCCTCGGTCGACGTCGCTGGCATCAAGGCGCTTGACCGCGAGCAGCTTGCCGACGCGCTCGATGTGCTCGGCGAGCCCCGGTACCGCACCGAGCAGCTCGTGCGGTGGCTCTACCTACGAGGGGCGACCTCGTACGACGAGATGACCGACCTGCCGGCCGGCCTGCGAGACGAACTCGCAGGCCGGTTCCCGGTCTACCCGCCGGAGATCGTCGAACGGCGGCATTCGAAGGACGGCACCCGAAAGTACCTTATCGCGTTGTCCGGCCCAACCCTGGTGGAAACCGTGGGGCTCCCGACATCCGGACGGCTGACCGTGTGCTTCTCGACGCAGGCCGGCTGCGCGATGGGCTGCGCCTTCTGTGCGACGGGGCAGGGAGGCTTCGTCCGGGACTTGGGACCGGGCGAGATGGTGGACCAGGTCCGGCTCGTCGCGGAGGACTTCGGCACGAGAGTGACCAACGCGGTCGCAATGGGGCAGGGAGAGCCGTTCGCGAACTACGACGCTACTCTCGGGGCCTTGCGACTGCTGAACTCCCCCAACGGACTTGGCATCGGTGCACGTCACATCACGGTGTCGACGTGCGGGCTCGTTCCCGGCATCCGCAGATTCGCCGAAGAACCCGAGCAGTTCACGCTCGCCGTGTCGCTGCATTCGGCGGTGCAGGAGACGCGCGACCGGCTCATGCCCGGAGTCGCCGGGATGCCACTCGAGACCCTGCGCGAGGCGCTGATCGCGTACGCGAACCGCTCGGGACGCCGACCGTCGCTTGAGTACGCCCTGATCGACCGCGTCAACGACTCGAGCGCCGAGCTGAATGCGCTCATCGAGTTCTGTCGGGGACTGCTGGTTCACGTGAACCTGATACCGGTGAACACGGTGGACAGCAGCGGGTTTGCGAGAAGCGACGACGAAGTCGCGGCACGATGGATTCGCGAGCTCGGCGAACACGGGGTCGAGGCCTCGGTTCGCTCGGAGCGTGGAGCCGACATCGATGCGGCGTGCGGTCAGCTCAAGCAGCGGACGCAGAGAACCACCTAGTCGCCCTCGGCGCGAACCCCGCACGAGTCTGGGAAGACCGGGCAGTCACGGCAAGCGAGCCGATCGTGCTGCGGACGGGGCGCCCACTCCTCCGAGAGGACCGAGCCGGCGATCTCGCCCAGGTCGCGCTCGATTCGCGCCTGGTCGCTCTCGTCGAACTCGAACTCCACGCTCGGTACGTCGCTATCGGGCCCTTCCGCTTCCGGGAAGACGAACGCGACACGTGCGCGGCTCGCGCCGGCGGACATCGACGCGAGCGCGTAGCACTCCGCCTGCATCTCGTAGGCGGACGCAGGTTCGTCGCGGTGGGCTCCCTGCCCGGACTTGTAGTCAACGATGAATGCCTGCTCCCCGTCGCGCCGGTAGAGATCGATGTAGCCCGCGAGCGTGAAGTCCCGGCTCCCCGCAGCGTCCACGGCGAGCCCGAGGGCGAAGGGCACCTCCCGCCCGGTAGTCGGATCACCGAGGGCGCGACGCACGGTTTCGCACGACCCCAGCCTTGCGGTTGCTCGACGCAGGCGGTCGACGGCGTCGCTCTCGAGGCCGAATCGGAGAGCGATCGCCGCGAGTCGCTCCTCCGAGACGCATCCCGATGCATCCGCCGACTCCATGCACGCGTGAAGCGCCGACCCGAATGTTCGAGCGTTCTCGGCAGTGGGATCATCCGGTGCCCTAAGCCCCAGCACGTGTTCCGCGTAGAAACGGTGCGGGCAGGCCCGATACGTGGCGATCTGCGAGAAGGAGAGCTGATTGGGTCCTGCGAGCGACCTCGCCTCCACCTGAGGGAGGAGGGGGACCTCGCATTCGCGAGACCGCGCGGAGGCGGTTCCGGCTTCGGGCCGCAGCGGCTCATGTTCCTCTAGAACGCGCACGTGGACGGTGACCGGCTCACCTGCGCCAGTCGATACGCAGCTCCGTTCGTCGAGCGGCTCGAGAGGCCCTGACAAACCCACCGCGTTCCGCAACCACATGACACCCGATTCGCTCAGGCCGGATGTAGGTTTCGCTGACGATGCGCCGGCAAGGATGAGGACCTCTCGCGCCCGCGTGAACGCGACGTAGAGCAGTCGCTTGCCCTCCTCCTTGTCCGCCTGCTTCGAGGCTTCGTTGAGGTGTTCGAACTGTGGAGTCGAGACCTGTTTCGACCCTCCCGTGCATTCCCTTGGCACGGCGAGAGCGACCTCCACGTCACCTTGCTCGTCGATCCCGGTTCGAATGCGCGCACGGTCCGCGCGGGACAAAGAGCCAGCAAGCTCGGGAACCACGACGACGGGAAACTCGAGTCCCTTGGAGCCATGGATGGTCATGATCCTGACCGCCGGAACCTTGTCGTCGAGCACCGTTGCGGGCGCCTCGGGCTCTCTGAGCTCGCGCTGAACGCGGATATGCTGGGCGAAGCGCAGCGGCCCGATCCCCCCCGAGGCCTCGAATCGCTCGGCGAGTCTCAGGAACTTCAAGACGTTCGCGAAGGCCTCCGCTCCCGAGTCCCCCCTGCCTAGGAGCACGAGGTCGTAGCCGAGGCCCTCGATCGCCTCGAGCAGGATCGTCGAGAGCGGCGCATCACCCACACGGCCCAGTGCGCGGACAAGGACGGCGTGAACCCGTGTCGCCCTGTCCAGATCCGGACCCGTGAGCGCCTCCCCGCACCGCCCGAGCGCGGTCCACAACCGCATCCCCTTCACACTGCGCAGCTGCAGGAGGGCGTCATCCGAGACGTCGCCCAAGTCGGACGCGAGAACGACAGCAAGGGCCTCCTCGTCATGAGGGTTGGCCAGCACTCGCACGAGGGTCTCCATCAGGCCCGTCTCGGGAAGCTCGAAGAAGCGACTGCCGCCGTGAATGACCGCGGCAAGTCCGGCGCGGTCCAGCTCGGCGAGGTACTTGTCCGCGTGCTTGAGGGTTCGAAGGAGCACCACCATGTCGGTCTCGGGCACGCCGGCATCGTGAAGCTCCTTCAGCCGACCGGCGACGGCCTGCGCTGCCGCGAATCGGGAGGGGTCCTCTCTGGATTGCTGCTTCGCAACGACGAGCGCTTCGATCCGAGGCTGCGCGGGCAGCCCGAACGTCGAAGCCCATGCCTCGGTGTCATCCCGGCTGGCAACGAGCGGGACGAGGCGATCACCGAAGAGCGCTTCCGCACCGAAGTAGGCGTTCACGAACCGGAGGATGTCCGCGTGCGAGCGGTAGTTCTCGTAGAGCTCGGCCTCTGTCGCGTCACACCTCCGCATGTCGTCGACGTGCGCCTGGTAGACGGACAGATCTGCTCCACGGAATCGGTAGATCGACTGGTTGGCGTCCCCGACCGTGCATAGCCCTCGACCCGCAAGCGCTTCGACGATCTCGAGCTGCAGTGCGTCCGTGTCTTGGAACTCGTCGATCATCAACAGCTGGAACTCGGACCGGTACCCCTCTGCGATGTCAGGTCGATCGCGAAGCAGCTCGGTCACGCGGATCTGGAGGTCATCGAAGTCGAGTGCGCCGACCTGCTCGCGACCGGCCACAGCCCTTCGCATCGTGTCCCGCGTGATCTCGATGATCTCGACGGCGAGCGGCGCGGTCCAGATGGCCGCGAGCTCGCTGCACAATCGGCTTCGGACATCTGAGAGCTCCCGGCACACGACCGACACGCCCACCTTGGAGAGCCTGGGCGGCTTGGCGCAGAGGGCGCGGAGCGCGAGGCCGATCTCCTCGTGAGGATCCTCGTGGTTCCCTTCGAGGAGTGAGAGCGCTTCGTCGGCCGCTCGGACCTGTCCCAGCCATTCTTGGATCACGGCGTCATCGGCGTCCGATCCGCAGAACGCCGTGGCGATATCGGCCAGCTCCTGTCGGCCCGATGACAGAACCGCCTCGAGTGACGGGGGGCTCGCTACGACACACCGATCGCAGTCGAGCCCACGGGACCGGAGAGCCGCGCTAAGCGCGGCAGCCGCGCCGACGACCTCCTCGTAGCCGAACGCCCCGAGCAGCCTGCGAGACCACTCGGAGCGCTCGAGCGCGTCGGTGAGCGCCTCCTCCAACGCGCGATCGTAGATAGCTTTCGATTCCGGCCCCTCCAAGACCCTGAATGACGGGTCGATTCCGATCTCGAGCGCGTTCTCTCGCAAGATTCGAGCGCACAGGCCATGGATCGTGGAGATCCACGCGGTGTCCACGTCCTCACTGGCGGCACTTCCACACCCGCGCAGCTCCGCCCGGATGCGTTCGGAGAGCTCCCCCGCCGCCTTCTCGGTGAACGTGATTGCGACGATGCCGCTCATCGGGACGGGCGGATCGGCGCTCAGAGCGTGGATGAACCTGGAGACCAGCATGCGGGTCTTGCCGGACCCGGCTCCGGCGGTCACGAGTACGTGTCCGGACAGAGACGTAGCCGCCTTGCGCTGCTCGGGATTGAGGTCTTCGAGCATCACGAGGCATCGCACACTCTGTTGAGGTGGCAGTAGGAGCAGGCAGCCGCATTCCGCGGACGCCGTTCGATGTCGCCGGCGACGATCCCCTGCGCGGCGCGGGTCGCCCGTTCGGCAGCGTCGGCGATGAGCGTCGGGACGTCGACGTCGTCTCCGAGCATGGCGCTCGGCTCTACGCCCCCAGGAAGGTCGTCGCCCGCCCACACGCCCTTGACTTCACCGGTGGAAAGCGAGCGGTACAGACCCCCGATCACCGGCGTGCCCGTCACGCGCTCGCACATCGCCATATACATCGGCATCTGGATGACCCCGTCTTTGGCCCAGGACCTCCAATTGGAGCCACCGCCACCGGTCTTGTAGTCGGTCACCACGGCCTCGTGTGGGCCAACGTCCACCCGGTCGATTCGCCCGCGAACCGGCACCCCACCGAAGTCGAGGCCGTCGACCCCGCCGAACTGCTCCTCGAACCGCGCCGGAACCATCGACGGCAGACAGCCCACGTCGTCGATGACGACGCGCCGTGCACGTTCGACGGCACGCGCTCGATTCAGCTCGTCAGACAGGCTCAAGACCGCGTCTTCCTCGGATTCGAGGACACCGCTTGCTGCTCGGTCGAACTCGGCGAGAGCTTCTGCAAGGGTTGCCTTCGTCACGCGTCTTGGGCCCTCGATAGTCCAGCGGCGGTAGAACTCCGCCAAGACGTCGTGCGCCAACGTTCCGAGCGCTGCGGCGTCGACCTCTCGTTCGATCTCACTGGGGCGCACCACGTAGTGCAGGAACCATCGGTAGGGACAGGCGAGCCACGCCTCCAGCTCGCTCGCCGAGAAGGGCGAGTTGCGTTTTCCCAGCCGGTCCCGTCCGCTCGGAGAGAGGACCCCTCTCGCCACGGCCTCAGGCCCGCAGCCTGCAACCGCGCGCTCCCTATCGGCTCGCCGATCGAAGTGGATCGCGGGGGCTGAGACAGCCAGCTCGCGCGCGTCCCAACGCTGGTAGACGAGACCTGAGGTCTCAAGGTCCGCGGAGTCATCGACGCCGAATCTGGACAGGGACTCGCCCCAGAATGGCGACGGGCGCATAGCCTGGCCTCGATCGTCTGCTGTCCTGCGCACCATCACGAGGCTGTCCCGGGCCCTCGAGGTCGCGAGATAGAAGAGCTGGCGTTCTACGAGCCGCGAGGGAGTTCCCACGGACATCCCGAGCCTGCGGGCGACGCCCACCACGAGCGGTTCCCCGCGCTCGGAAGAGAACTCATCTGCCGTGAGCCCCCCGAGAACGATGACGTCGAATCGCCTCGACCGAAGACCCTCGAGCGTCAGACACTGAACCGCTCCTGCACGCTCGCCGCTCCCCTCGCCCACGCTCGAGCCCTCGATCGCCGCGAGCACATCCGCAGGGTCGGCCGGTGTAGGCAACGCCCCCAGTTCGTCCATCACGGAGAGTAGGCGCGAGAGGGTCCGGCAGTCACGCGCAGTCGCAGGGTCTAGGAGCCCCCCGCCTCGCGTCTTCGCGGCCTCAGCCGCCAAGCGTGATGCCAGTTTCTTCCAGCTCCCGACCCCCCCGCGGGACGTGACGCATGCGCGCGCCATCTCGACTGAGATCCGACCCCACTCGCCTGAGTCGGCTAGCGCCCGAGCGACATCGCTTGCGCGCGTCCTGCCGACCGTCCCTCGAAGACGCACGTCGATCTCGTGCGCATCTCGTCGCGCTGGCCCCGCGTAGGGCGATCCCACGAAGGACAGCGCCGATGCGGCGTCCACTCGATCGGCCGCGGCCGCCACGAGTGTCGTCAGTGCCTTCGCCAGCGGTCTCTCGCCCAACGGCGAGTGATACTGGATGTCCGCTTCCAGCCCCTCGGCACGCATCGCAAGCTCAAGCGATGGCGCGTGCCGAGCCATGTCGCGAAACGCGACGGCGACGCGTTCGGGCGGCACCCCTGAATCGACGTGCTCCTTGACGATGGCTGCGACGATCGCCGCCTCGGCCTCAATGCTCCCCGCCTCGGCGAATCGGACGTGAGGACTCGGTTCCAATGGTGGGCGCGACTGGAACAGCCCGTCTGAGAAGTCGTGGATCACGCCACGCTCGTCATCGGGAACGTGTTCGACGGAGTCGGCCAAGGGCGTCACTTCGTCGACCAGGCGCTGGGTTGCTTCGGTCGCCCGAAAGCCGGCCTCGTAGGTCAGCGCCACCGAGACGCGCTCTCCCCTACCCGACAGGGACTTCAGTAGCGAAAGCTGCCAGTCCTGGAGGTCGGTGAAACGGTTGACAGCTATCGGGCCCCCCAGGCGAAACCCAGTTTCTTCCAGCTCCCGGGCCGCTCGAGCGGGCTCGATCAGGCCGCGCCGCTCGAGTTCGGTCGAGTAGCCGGGCAGCAGGTGCGCGATCGACGCCGCAGTTCTGTCACTCGGGTCGACCGGCTTCGGATCCGATGATGTTCGGCCGGCGAGCTTCCCGATCATTGCGCGCAGGCCGCGAGAGTCGCTCAAGCCGTGGGCGCCATCGGCCTCGATCACACTGCTGATGACGGCTGCACGAATCGGGTCCGTCACCAGCGCACGACCGGTACCGTGACGCCCCCACAGGTACTCGAGCCACTGTGGAAACGTCGTGATTCGCACACCCAGAGGGCTCGACGCAGCGAACTCGCCGCGCGCGCGGCGCACGTCTGCAGGGGAGGGAAGCAGCAGCGTGGGTTCTTGTCCCTGGGCGCTCGAGCTCCGGAGAGCCCCGTAGAGACGCCCGCTCTTGCCCGCATTCGCGCGGCCCGTGATGAGTATCAGCGGCATGCAGCTCCCCCTCTCTTGAGGAAGAGCCTAGCGAACCGCTCTGACATCAAGTCCCTTGGGCCTGCGTGTAGCGCTGCATGCCTTCGCGGATCTCCTGGACCTTGCGCCACGCCACTTCCTGGTCGCGCCCCAGGTAGTGGTCGACCTTGTCCCCCAGAACGTCTGCCGCCTGTTCGGCCCTCTCCGCGAATTCCCGAGCCTTGTCGGCCGCTCGCACCGCCTCATCGGCGAGCAGGCGGCGCGTCTTCGCGCCGCTCTGGGGCGCGAAGAGAAAGCCGATGATGATGCCGCCGACGATCCCCAAACCGATGCCGACGAAGAAGAAGTCCAGGTTACGCCTCATGCCTGCGATGCCTCCGCTTCTCCGGTGTCTGCCGCGAGCACTCCCTCGGTGCCCCCCTCGGCCATGACCCGGAATATGCGCTCGAGGTCGTCTTCCGTCTGGAAGTCTATCTCTATCTTGCCTTTTTCCTTCGAGAGCTTCACCCGCACGTTGGTTCCAAGAAGGCGACGGAGTTTCCGAGCGATGATCTTGAAGGAACGGGGCGTTGCGGGTCGGGGTGCGCGCTCGGTCTGCCCAGCCGCGAACAACCTGGAAAGATTTTCCGTTTCGCGGACGGATAGGCCGTCCTTTACCGTGCGCTCGGCGAGTTTCACCCGGTGTTCCTCGTCCGGAACCGAGAGAATCGCCCTAGCGTGACCGGCGGAGAGCTTACAGGTGTACACGAGGTCCTGGATCTCGTCAGGGAGGTCGAGGAGCCGAAGCGCGTTGGTGATCGCCGAACGGGACTTGCTGACCTTGTCGGCGAGCTCGGCTTGGGTCATCTGATGCTCGTTGAGGAGCTTGCGGTAGCCGCGCGCCTCTTCGATCGGGTTCAGGTCCTGCCGCTGGAGATTCTCGATGAGTGCGAGTTCCAGTGATTCGATCTCAGTCGTCGTGAGAACGCGGACCGGAACGCGTTCCAGGCCCGCTGCGGTGGCAGCGCGCCATCTACGCTCGCCGGCGATGATTTGATACGCCTCGCCCAGCGGCCTGACGATGATCGGCTGAAGAATGCCGACCTTCCCAACCGAGTCCGCGAGCTCAGAGATGCCGTCCTCATCCATCTCGGTGCGCGGCTGATCTGGGTTGGGCGAGATCATCTCTATCGGTAGTTCCGTGATGTTCGCGGTAGCATGCGACTCTTGAGCCGCTCCAGGAATGAGGGCCGATAGTCCACGGCCTAGTCCTCGCTTAGACACGGTCGATCACTTCCTTCGCAAGCGAGCGGTACGCTTCGGCGCCCTTGCCCAACGGGTCGTATATCGTGACAGGCTGGCCGTGGCTCGGAGCCTCCGAGAGGCGCACCGTCCGCGGAACCAGGGTCTGGAACACGCGATCGCCGAAGAAGTCCTGGACCTCCTCGACCACCTGGTGCGCCAGGCGCGTGCGGGAGTCGTACATGGTCATGACGACACCGAACACCTCAAGCTCGGGATTGAGGTGCGTCTTGACCAAGCGCACGCTATCGAGCAGCTTCGAGAGGCCTTCCAGTGCGTAGTACTCGCACTGAATCGGAATAAGGAGGCCTTCCGCCGCAGTCAACGCGTTGATGGTGAGGAGCCCAAGCGACGGAGGGCAGTCGATGATCATGAAGTCGAAGTCCGCCGAAACTTCGTCAAGGATGGACTTCAGGCGGTTTTCCCTCGACAGCGCAGAGACGAGTTCGATCTCGGCGCCGGCAAGCTGAATCGTAGCGGGAACGGCAAAGACGTGCTCAACTTCCACGGGTTCGATGATCGCGGCGATCGGCGTGTCACCCAGTAGTGCGTTGTAGATGCAGAGCTCGCGCTGGTTCTTGTTCAGGCCGAATCCCGATGTCGCATTGCCTTGGGGATCGAGGTCGACCACAAGGACCTTCTGACCCTCCTCGCCCAGCGCTGCGGCGAGATTGACGGAAGTCGTACTCTTCCCCACCCCGCCCTTCTGATTGACCACGGCAAGGATCTTGGCTGGACCGCTCCTCGCACGGCCCGACGTTGCGTCCGGCACGCGCCCCCCTCTCACAGACATTGGCGCGGTCATTATACGAGAGCGTGCGGGGAAGCGAAAGCAACTTCTTGGTCACCTGGGTGCTGATTCGGGAACGGGAGGTGCTTTCAGGCTACGGGTCGCTTGGCCGCCATCCCCGGCCGCCTGGGAATAGCGACTCGAGAGTCCCGGACAACGCGAAACGGGAGCAGGGTCCGACGTTCGCCCCCGCCAGGCAGGGTGAACGAGATCGGGTTGAGCTGGACGAACCCCAGGACGTTCGCAGCGAGCACCCCCCTGTCGATCTCCTCCCGAGTGGGGGCGCCCTTCAGCGCAACGAAGACCCCGTCGGCTGTCAGCAGCGGCCGCGCGAGCTCAAGCAACACGGGGAGATTGGCCACCGCTCGCGCGGTAACCACCGCAGCGTCTGCGCCGTTGTCCCGCGCGTACTCCTCGGAACGAGCCACGACCCCCCGAATACCTCCATCCACGCCGAGGGTTCGACCAACACAGGATTGAACTGCGCGGATCTTCCTGCCGATGGAGTCCAAGAGCACCGTGGGGCGCCCGGTGGCAAGCGCGAGCGGGACTCCCGGGAAGCCGGCCCCCGTACCGAGATCAACTAGTGTCCCGTCGGGTGCTCCCGCAACGGCCGGCAGTGCAGCGAGAGAATCCAAGACGTGCAGGCGCGCGGCGTCCCGCGGGTCCTTCACCGAAGTGAGATTAGTGGCCGTACTCTCGGCCAGAATGCAGTGCAAGTACTGAAGGCTCAGCGAGACGACCGATTCGGCAACCGATATGCCGAGATCGTCGCGAAGCCAGCGCAGCACGGTCGAGGTGTGTTCCGACGCGAACTGACCGTCGTGTTTCACGTGAAACATCCATCCCATCGCATGAACAGCGGCTCCCATTGGTTTCACGTGAAACATCCTACCCGATGGAGGTGGCCAGCCGGCCATCGGATTCTGCAGCTCTACACGACACCGCCCGCCCGGCGCTGATAACGGTCTGCTGCTGGGGGTGTTTCGCCTTCGACCCGCAAGCGCCTGAGAGTCACGATTCGCGTACTCGTGACATCGAACTCGGCCAAACACAAAGGGCGCCGCACGGGCGCCCTTTGACGGTTCGTATGTCCTCGCCCCTATCTGGGCTTCACCACGACCTGGCGATTCGGCTCCTGTCCATCGCTAGATGTCGTGACTCGGGAATCGTTGCGCAGCGCGACGTGGACGACGCGCCTCTCATAGGCGTTCATCGGTCGCATGCGGACGGGGGAGTGTTGGCGAGCCGCACGGTCCGCGGTGCGCTGGGCCATCGCCTCGAGCTTCTCGCGGCGGCGGTGGCGGTACCCTTCCACGTCGATTACGACGGGGTACCGGAAGCCCACCTGTCGGTTGGTGATCGCGTAGACGATTGCCTGGAGCGCATCCAGGGTCTTGCCGTGGCGGCCGATAAGCACCGCGAGGTCCCCGCCCACTACATCCAGGATGATCTCACCGTCATCCCCCTCGTACTCTTCGATCGAAGCCTCGAGCTTGAGCGTCGACAGGATCGTCTGAATGGAATCAACGGCCGTATCGGCGATACGGTCCAGATCCTCCTCTTCGAGTTCAGCGGGCTCGTGGCCGGCCTCAGGTGTCGGCTCCTCGGCCTCGTGCTCTTCCGTCTCGGCGGTCGCAAGCTCCCGGAGGAACTCATCCTTCACCCACACCCGAACACGTGCTGCCTTCTCCGAACCCAGCCCGAACATCCGTCGTCCAGGTTCCTCAACGATCTCGTACTCGACCGCGTCCTGCTGAACCCCCAGCTCCTCAAGGGCCGCATCGATCGCTTCTTCCACCGTCGGTGCTTCTGTGACCGTCTCTCGCTTCATTGTCGCTCCCGATTCGAACCAAACGCGCGGCTGCTCGCTTGCGGAATTACTTCTTCTTGCGCTTCTTCTTCTTGGCAGGCTTGGAGCTCTCGGCCGCTTCTTCCATCTTCGGCTTCGGCACCTTCTTTGGCTCAGACGACCCGCCGGCGGTCGCAAGAGCAGGCTGTTGTGACTGCATCACTTTGAGGGTCAGCTGCTGCTGCCCTATTCCCCAGATGCTTGACGTGACCCAATACAACAGCACGCCCGCCGGAGAGATCCATCCGAAGTACAACATGATGAGGGCCATGTACGACCCGATCATCTTCTGCTGCTTCTCTCCGGGCATGAGCTGCTGAGGCAGCCACACGCTCAGCGCGAACAGGATCACCAGCACAAGATAGGGGAGAGCAACCCACACGGCGGCGAAGAAGGCCCCCATTCCGCCGGCAGCCGTGAACACGGCCTGGGGTGTCTTGGCAATATCTGGAATCACAAAGAGAAAGTTCGCGGTTTGGCCCGCTTCTGCAAGGAACTTCATGAGGGCGCCCGGCTTCTCGGGACGTCCGCCGAGCACGGCGAAGAGCGCGAAGAAGATCGGCAACTGGAGGATCAACGGGAGACAGCCGCCGAACGGGTTCACCTTGTGTTCCTGGTAGAACTTGAGAACTTCCTCTTGCTGCTTCTCCTTGTCGTTCTTGTACTTCTCCTGCAGCTCCTTGAGTTGCGGCTGGATCCGCTGCATCTCGTACATGGACTTCGTCTGCTTCCATGTCAACGGGATGAGCAGAACGCGCACGATGATCGTGAGAAGGATGATTGCGACACCCCAGTCGCCCACCAGGGCCTCGAGCCACTTGAGTAGCTCGAAGAGGACGAGTTCGATGGGGGCGAGAATCGGTTGAAGAAAGCCCACGTAGGTCCTTTCAGACGCGTTCGGCTACGGAACGGGGTCGTGACCGCCGGGATTGAATGGATGACAGCGCCCAAGTCGCTTGAGCGCGAGCCAGCCACCTTTCAGCACGCCGTAGCGCTCAACCGATGTTAGCGCATAAGCCGAGCACGTGGGCGTGAAGCGACAGGAGGCCGGCGTCAGCGGAGAGATGAGCACTTGGTAGGCGCGGATGAGCAGGATCATCAGCCGCTTCGGCACGGCGGCAAGCCATCGGACGACGTTCACGACGGCGTCATCCCGGAGCGCTGCGCGACCACACGAAGCGCGTCATCGAGCTCCGCAGGGGGCGCCGCCGCCGTACGCGGCCGCGCGATCAGGACGACGTCGTACCCGGGCCATGGCCCGCCCACACGACGGACGGCCTCTCTGAGAACCCGTTTCGACCGATTGCGCAACACAGCGGTGCCGAGCTTCTTTCCTGCCATAAACGCGACGCGACCCGATGGGCCGCGTCCCTCAGGCGTTTCTGCGATTAGAGCCACCATCGTCTGGGTGGCGTAGCGACGGCCGCTCTGGAACACGGCGTCGATCTCGCGCGATGACTTGAGCGTCACCACGCCCCTCAACGCCTTAGGCGCTTAGAACCTTGCGGCCCTTGCGGCGACGTGCCGCAAGCACAGCTCGTCCGCCGCGCGTCGCCATGCGAGCACGGAATCCGTGCGTCTTGGCGCGCTTGCGGTTGTTCGGCTGGTACGTCCTCTTCACCGTGTTCCTCCGATCCTGCTTGCCCGTCCGAGGGCAAAGCCCGACGATTATATGCGCCGGTCCGAAGGGGTGTCAAACAGGAGCCGCCGAAGCCTGTGGACGGCTCTGCCGACAAACCGGGAGTATTCACAAGCCGGGGCTCCGCTGGGGGCGAACGTGTGTTCCTGGCCTGCGAAACTGCAGGTCACATAGGATGGAGCTCACCTGTGGCAAGTCGGCGTGAATCTGTGGACACTGTGGAAAACGCAGGTTCCTTGCGTAGTGAACCTGTGGATAACTGGCTCCGGCTCATTGTTGGTGCCCGGTCCCTTTGCTACACTCGCCAAGCGGGATTCTGTTGATAAATCCTGTCGCACCTTAATTGCTACCGTTCATACCTCGTAGTTGACCGTTCGTCTGGGGACACCGCCGTTGAGGTTGCGCTGAGCCCCGTTCCGGCCTCAGGCCGAGACCGGCCGCAGCGCTGTGTGCGGCACCTCGGTGCGTTCCGCTCAGGAGCGTCGGCCATCGATCGGCGGGCGCGGACTCCGCGGCGCGATCGGTCAACCCGCTTTCGAGGATTTGTGCACAGAATCCACACGTGTGGAAAGCCCTGTGGATGAATCGGGAAAGGCCACGTCTGACGGTGTGTCTCTGTCGTCGGCAACAACGAAAGCGCTGGTAGAACGGGTCGCCGAAATCACGTTTCGGCTTGGGGAAGAATGATGTCCGCCTGTGGACATCCATGTGTGTTCAGGCGGACTTGTGGAAAGCAGGGGGGACAATTGCGTTCGTTTTTCGCGGCTGCCGCACAGGTGCGGCAGCACGGCCACTCTGGCGACGAATCGTTCGCCACGTCTTCGTCGCCCTCCGCTCGAATCGCGCTCTACGACGGGTCAGCCGCCGCCCCGCGGATCATCGATGTGGTGAGCCCGTCGTTCGGCGAGTTCATCGAAGAGGCATCGACCCTTGTATATAGGTACGCGCGCGAGGCGGGGGGATCGCTCCCCTACACCGTGATACGCGAGTTGGTCGAGAACCTCATCCACTCAGGCCTTCGAGAGCCCGTCGTCTCGATCCTCGACGCCGGTGACACTATCCGCTTCGCCGATCAAGGACCGGGAATCCGAGACAAGACCCGTGCACTGCTCCCGGGTTTCACAACCGCGACAGCCGAGATGAAGCAGCATATCCGCGGCGTCGGATCCGGTCTGCCGATCGTCGGCGAGTTCCTGTCGGTGTCCGGGGGAACGCTGGAGATCGATGACAACCTGGGTGGTGGGTGCGTGGTGACGATCTCGCTTGCGGCCAGAGGCACGAACGGTCCCCCGCGCACTGGAGCGGAAGGGGAGCCCGTTCGGGCTCGTCCTGAGGAGTCCGCCCAACCGGACCTCTTCCCGTCGGGCAGCCCCTTCAGGATGCCCGCCCGGCTCTCTGCCAGACAGAAACGCGTTCTCGCGCTGGTCATGGAGACGGGGGCCGCGGGGCCGAGTCTCGTGGCAAGAGAGCTGTCGATCGCCGTATCCACGGCACACCGCGACCTCGCCCATCTGGAAGGCATGGGATTGATCGAGTCCGATGATGAGGGCAAGAGGGGGCTCACCGATCGCGGCATCGCCGCGGCCGACGAGCTTCTCCGATGACGAGTGCTTAGACTGGAGTACTGATGATCGACCCCATTCAAGACGTTTCAGGAACCTGGGCCGGCGTTCTGGACATCGTCCGCTCCGAACTGAACACGCCCGTGTTTCAGACGTGGTTCGAGCACGCTGCTCCGGTCGACCTTTCCGATGATGCCTTCGTCGTTGCGGTTCCGAGCGAGTTTGCCCGCGAGTGGTTCGAGTCGCGCTACTCGGGACTTCTGCGAGCTGCCCTCACTCAGGTCACCGGATCGGACATGGACGTCCGGTTCACCGTCGACCGGGCCCTTGCTGCCGACGAAGGACCCGAGCCGGAGCCTGAAGCTCCGCAACCTCAGATGTCGAAGGTCGTCCCGATCCCTTCGGTGGTGCCCGACCTCATCCCCAAGTACACCTTCGACACCTTCGTCATCGGCGATTCGAATCGGTTCGCCCGACAGGCCGCTCTCGCGGTCGCTGAAGCGCCCGGACAGGCGTACAACCCTCTGTTCATCTACGGGGGATCGGGTCTGGGCAAGACCCACCTGCTCCACGCGATCGGCCACTACATCCTGACGAACTACCCTCACAAGAAGGTCGTGTACGTCTCGACCGAGCGCTTCACGAACGACTTCATCAACTCCATTGCGGCCCGTGATTCACGTCGGATCGATGGATTCCGTCAGCGCTATCGGAAGGCCGATGTCCTTCTCGTGGACGACGCGCAGTTCCTGAAGGGCAAAGAGGGCACGCAGGAGGAGTTCTTCCACACGTTCGAGGACCTTCAGCAGGCCGGAAAGGCCGTCGTTCTCTCGAGTGACCGGCCCCCCAAGGACATCGACATCGAGGAACGGTTGCGCAGCCGCTTTGCCTCGGGCCTG
>JACRBU010000130.1 GCA_016213085.1 Coriobacteriales bacterium | reverse complement strand
GGCGCGCTTCTCAAGCTCGGTGACGCCGGACGGCAAGCACTCGACGACGCGCGGCTTGGGCTGCCAGGGGAAGCGCTTCACGCGCGTCTTGTTGTTGAAGTAGCGCAGCATGGACTCGGTGACCTCGAAGTCCGCGATCACGCCGTCTTTGAGGGGACGGATCGCCACGATGCTGCCCGGGGTGCGGCCCAGCATGCGCTTGGCCTCGATACCCACGGCGAGAACCCGCTTGCTGTCCTTCTCGACGGCGACGACGGAGGGCTCGATGAGCACGATGCCGCGCCCGCGCACGGAGACGAGGGTGTTTGCTGTTCCGAGGTCGACGGCCATGTCGCCGCCCCATGAATTGAAGAACATGTCGACAAGCGACACGGTCGGATTCCCTTCGTCGGTGATCCAGTACGGCGATCTCGGCCCGATTGCGCACGACCGGCACGCCGAAACCGACCCGGACCTAGGGTTCGGGTCGGTCGTCCAGAGCAGGCGCTAGTTTAGCACAGCAGGTGGCGGCCTTCGCCCCACTCCGAGCGGCGTCACTGACCTGTCATCGACTCACATCAAGCCGAGGTCGCGAAGGCTGCTGTGCGCCCCGCCGTCCCCGATAACCACGTGATCGAGGAGCTCGATGCCGAGCACGTCGCCCGCCTTGACGAGCCGCCGAGTCAGCTGCACGTCCGCCCCGCTGGGCGTCGGGTCTCCGCTCGGGTGGTTGTGCACCACCACGATCGAAGCGGCGCTCACCTTGACGGCGTCTTTGAAGAGCTCCCGCGGGTGAACGATGGATGCGTTGAGGGACCCCACGGAGACTTCGACGATGCGGAGAAGCTGGTTCTTCGTGTTCAGGGCAAGCGCCCAGAAGTGCTCCCTGTCCAGACCCCGAAGCTGGTCGGCGCACAACTCGACGACGTCTTCGGGAGTCGATACGACCGGTCGTGGCGCCGAACGCCAGGCCGAGGCACGACGCGAGAGCTCGAGACAGGCCAGGATCCTCGCCGCCCCGGCAGGGCCGACTCCGGCAATCTGGGTCAGGTCCTCGGCACTCACGCGCCACAGGCCATCCGGGATAGGGTGGGTCGCCAGGATCTCCTGTGCGCCCCGGCCCGACTCCTCCCCGATCAACACCGCAAGCAACCCATCATCGGGCACGCCTTCGGGCCTGCCGGTCAGCAGCATGTGTCGAGGGGACGATGCCGTCCCTGGGAACCTTGGTGCCATCGAGACCTCCGCCACGGAGACGCTGAGGGGCTCCGGTGGAGGCATCCTGAGGCGAGTTGCTTACCCACCCCTGACCCCGCCTCTAACCCCATCGAAACGAGGAGCCCCGCGCCAGACCTCGACGCGGGGCTGTGTCGCAACCCGCCGGTTGCCCGGCTGCGACCCTTGATTCGACTCTAGTGCACGGAGCACGAAAGGCAGGGATCGTACGCGCGCACGAGTTGCTCGATGCGCAACACGAATTCGGGCTCGGGCAGCGCCGCCACCGTCGGCGCGAATGCCCTCATGTCAGCCTCAAGATTCGCGAGGTTCTGTGCCGTGGGGGTGATCACATCGCCGGCGGTCACGATGCCGTCGTCGTCGATGGAAAGCGAGTGGTAGAGCGTGCCTCGAGGAGCCTCCGTCGCACCCGAGCCGGAACCGCTCTTGATCGCGAAAGCCTCGGGCGTCGAGGACCCCCCGACCGCGGCGAACTGCTCGATGTAGCTCGCGCACCGCTCGGCAGCATCGATGAGCTCGATGGCCTGGCAGAGGTTGTTGTGGAAGGTGTTGCGAGACACCGGGCGAAAGCCCAGCTTCGACGCCACCACCCGGGCCGTCGGCGCAAGGCGGTCCCATGATTGGTTCACCCGCGGCAGTGCGCCGACCATGAACGGCCGACCATCCACCGTGGAGTGCTTCGCGTTGGAGTGACCGACGACCGTCTCGGTGATGAACGAGCGGTACTCGGAGACGTCGCGGCACCACCCCGCATCGAGAGCACACACACTGCCCTCATAGATCGCGTAGTCGTCGGAGTCCACCATGGCGAGCATCTCGCCCGCCGGCTCGAAGGTCGGGATCACAAAGGTCGCGACCAACGCCGCGGTCTTCCCGGCGTCGCGGGCCGCCTCCGCGAGACGCGGGACGAAGGCCTCGAGCACGCTCACGGCGGGCTCGCTCGAGAACCCGCCGACGACCGGCGTTATGGGATGAACCGATCTGCCGGCCAGCGCGGTCGTGAGCTCGTTGCCGAGCTTCTTGATCCGCAGCGCCCGCTGCACGACGTCGGGGGCCGAAGTCGCAAGGGGGAAGACGCTCCCGATGCCGCCGCCGACGTAGTCGGGCGCGGCGAAGACGTACAGGTGGGTGGCGTGATTCTGGAGGTACGAGGCGTACAGCAGCAGCTTGCGAAGCAGCTGCGTGCGCTCGGAGACCTCGATGCCCAACGCGGCTTCGACGGCCTTGAGCGAAGTCACCGCGTGGTTCGGCGAGCAGATCCCGCAGATCCGGCTCGTGATGAGCGGTGCCTCGTCGAAGCGCCGCCCCACCACCATGGACTCGAAGAGCCGAACTGGCTCGATGACGTCCATCCGGATGTCGCGGACCTCTCCCCCGTCCACGTCGACGGTGATCGTGCCGTGGCCCTCGATCCGAGCCACGTGCTCAACGGTCAGGGTGCTCATGAGAGGTCCTTTCGTGCGTTGTTGTAGAGCTGCGCGCGCTCGAGCAGCAGGTCGAGGTCGGCGCCCATGCGCTCCACGATCGCTTTCGCCGACTCGAAGTTGGCGTCGGCAGCGATGCCGCGGCAGCCGGTACACGGGCGGCCCAGCGAGATGCACTTCGTCCCGCACCCGGCTCGCGTGACGAGGCCGAGGCAGACTTCGCCACGGTCGTAGAAGCAGGTGTTCTCGGCGATCTTGCACGTCGCGCACATCGGCTCGAGCGGAACCGCGTCACGCAGGCCCTGGATAGCGCGGTGCAGGACCTCGACGAACTCGGCGGGGTCGATCGGGCATCCGACGACGTGGTAGTCGACGTCGATGATCGCGCCGACCGGCATCGGCAAGATGCGACCGCACGCGACAAGGGCGCCGCTCTCGCCGTACACGCACCCGACCCGGTCCTCGAGGTCGCCGGAGAGCGCCAGGGCGGGAATGCCGCCGGTCACCGCACACGATCCGATCGCGATGACCGTGGATGCGGTCTCGCGCACTCGCTTGAGCAGCTCGACGTGCTCTTCGGTGGTCACGGCACCCTCGACGATCGCCACGTCGTAGTCCTCCGGCATGTGACCGGACGCGGCGAGTTGCCAGTACTCAAGCTCGATGGCGCCCAGCACGTCGAGGAGGTGGTCTTCCATGTTGGTCATCTGCACCTGGCAACCGAAATCGCTCGCCAGGCCCAGGACGACGACGCGGGCCATCCTACATCGCCTCCTGAAGGTTCATAGCTTCCCAGTAGTTGAAGACCGGCCCGTCGATGCAGGCGTACTGGTGGCCGACGCCGCAGTGACCGCACTTGCCGAAGCCGCACTTCATCCGGCGCTCGAACGAGACGTAGATGCGGTCGGCCTCCATCCCCTTGGCGCGCATCTCGGCCACCACGTACTTGTACATGACAGGAGGTCCGCAGATCGCTCCGAAGGTCTTCGCGGGGTCAACGTCGACGCGCTCGAAGAGATTCGTCACCAGGCCGACATCGCCGTCCCAGGTCTCGTCCGGCTGATCGACGGTGAGGTGCAGGTCGAAGTCGTCGCGATGACGCCACATGTCGAACTGCCGCGCGAAGAGCACCTCCTCGGGCGAGCGCGATCCGTACAAGATCGTCACCTTCCCGAACTCGTGGCGCGTGTCGTGGATGTGGTTGATCAGCGACTTGAGCGGCGCGATGCCGAGGCCGCCGGCGACGAGAAGCACGTCGTTGCCCTTCATCTCCTCGAAGGGAAAGCCCCGGCCGAACGGGCCGCGAAGACCGACGATGTCGCCGCACTGCCTGCTGTGAAGCGCCCCGGTGACGTCACCGGCGTTGCGGACGCACAGCTCGATGAAGCCCTGCTTGCTGGGCGCCGAGGAGATCGAGATGGGCGCCTCCCCGACTCCGAAGATCGAGACCTCGACGAACTGTCCGGACTCGAACTTGAACGCGTCGCGCACGTCGTCGTCGATGAGGCGGAGCTCGAAGAGGGTCTCCTTGTCGGTCAGTTCGGTGATCGACGTGATCCGAGCCGGCCACGGACGGTAAGGGTTCGCGCTCAACTGCTCGTACGCGGCCAAGCGCCTGACTGCGGTCGGGTTCACAGCGACCCACCTCCTGCCTGAAGCGCCTCGATGACGATGCGAGGATTGATGTCGGCCTTGCACGCCGAAGCGCACCTGCCGCAGCCGACGCAGAGCACGCGCTCGAACTTCGAGAGGTAGCCCCACTGCTTGTGGTAGTAGCGGTTCTTGACGCGCGCTGCCCGGCTCGCCCGGAAGTTGTGGCCGTGCGCCACCTCGGCGAAGTCGATGTACAAGCACGAGTCCCACACGCGCTCGCGCGTGCCCTCCTGCCCGTCGGGCTCGAGCCTGTCGCGAACGTCGAAGCAGTAGCACGTCGGACACACCATCGAGCACGCCCCGCAGCTCAGACAGCGCGAGCCCAGCTCCTCCCAGATGGGGTCGTCGTACTTCGCGTCGAGCAGCAGCGGGACCTGCGAGGTATCCGGCTGCCCCTCGAAGGACGCCTGGAACTCGGATGCCACCCGTTGGAACTCGGCGGTGTCCTCGGGCGTGATCTGGCGGGTCTCCACGCAGCGGTCGAGCAGGTCCGCTCCCTCGACGGAGCGCACCGAGACGAAGTAGCGGTCGCCCAGGTCCGAGAGGAAGATGTCGAAACCCCAGTGGACTTCGTCGGTACCCCACGCTTTGCAGAAACACCCCTCGTGCGGCATGCAGTTCAGCCCCACGATCAGCGTCGATTCCCGACGCGCCTTGTAGTACGGGTCCTCGTAGCCCTGAAGAAACACGTTATCCATCAGCATGAGGCCGTTGATATCGCAGGGGTGCAGGCCGAACAAGACGCGGGGCGTGCGGTCCAGCTCCTCGCCCACGACCTCGCTGTCCTGGACCCTGAAGCTCATCAGGCTCTCCGTCGGAGGCATGAAGTGCTTCTTGGGCGGCAGGATGGTGGTGTCGTAGTCGAGGCGGAGTTCCGTGGGATCGCTCACGATCGCGAAGACGAACTCGTCGCCCTTCGCGATCGGGCCGATCACCTCGTACTCTGCGGCCAGACCGCGTACCAGGTCAGGCAAGCGGTCCTTGTCCATGACGCGGAAGAACATGACGTCCCCTTTCCCAGGCGCCGGGGGCGCATTTCATGGCGGCGGCGGTCCGGCAAACCGCCCCGCCTATGGCTCACGCGCGGTGGAGCAGACTAGTCGCCGAAGAAGATCGCTATCTCGCGCTCGGCGGACTCAGGGCTGTCCGAACCGTGAACGATGTTCGCGTCGAGGACGAGACCGTAGTCCCCGCGGATCGTTCCAGGTGCGGCTTCACACGGATTCGTCGCGCCCATGAGCTTGCGGCACACGGCGACTGCGCCTGGACCCGAGAGCACCATCTTAACGACGGGACCTGAGGTGATGTAGCTGATCAGGCCATCGTAGAAGGGCTTGCCCTCGTGCTCCGCGTAGTTCGCGGCCGCTTCCTCGGCGGTGACGAGCCCGTGCTGCATACGCTCGATCTTCAGACCGGCATCTTCGAACCGAGCGACGATACGTCCGACGAGGCCGCGAGCGACCGCGTCGGGTTTCACCATGATGTAGGTACTCTGCTCCACGCGTTCTCCTTGCTGCTCAGAGGCGATAAACGGTCGGTGGGCGCTACTGGCCTCCCACGGAACTCCAGTCATTGTCGACGCCGGTGACCTTCCAGCCGACACCCTCCCGGGCCATCGAGAACCGGTACCTCAGGGGCGCGCCGCGCTGTGGCGTCACAGTCACCACGACCGAGGACTTGATGGAGTCACGCTCGACGGAATCGATCGCGAACTCCTTGATCGGAGGGATCTTCGCCATCTCCTTGTCGACCGCGCGCCCCGGCACCGCGACCCAGAACGGCTCCACGTCCGAGCCGCCTGCGTGGGCCTGCACGAGACCCGTGGCCGTCTGCGTCTGAGTCGGCCATCCCAGACCGACGTACCACGCACCGCCGATCAACGCCACGACCGCGACGATCGCGACCAGTACCGTGAGCACCGTCAGGACGATGCTCTTGGTGCTGCGCTTCTCAGCTCGCTCCGCTCGCCTGCGCTCCTTGTCGCGCTCCCTCATCTCGGCGTCCGTCATCGAGAAGAACGCGTCGACGGCCTGTTCGTCGCCGATACCGAGCTGCGCCGCGGCTTCCGCGCCCACGTCCGTCCCAGCGGGCTGCCCGTGGTCGACCGGTGGCGTGGCGATCTGTTCGGTCGCCGCGACCCCGGTCATCCCCTGCAGCTCCTCGGTGGACCAACCGCCGGCTTCGGCCGCCACGAACTCCTCGGTGGGCTGGGTCAGCGGAGGAGGCGGGATCTGGCCCGTCTCCCACCCGTCGACCTTCTCGTGCTCGAAGCTGATCGGCGCGGCGGACTCGTCGGGCAGACCGTCGACGACAGGCCGGGGCTTGGCGTGGGAAAGAGCGCGCTCGTAGTCGGCTGCGGCGGCGGGTCCAAGAGAGTGGCCGTGCAGCTCGGTGGCTCGCTCAAAGGCGCGCACCGCGTCGTCCCAGCGGTCCATCGACACGAACGCCTGCCCGAGGTTGCTGAGCGCCTTGCCGCGGCCTTCGTAGGCGTCGAAGCCAAGGGCGGCCTTGTACGCTTCGGCCGCATCGGCGGGCCGCCCGAGCGCCATGAAGCACAACCCGAGGTTGTTGAGGGCCTTTCCCGGGTCGGGATTGACCGGATCGAGAGCGGCCGCGCGATAGGCCCCCGCCGCATCCTGGACCTTCCCCATCTCTAGAAGCGCCCCGGCGATGCCCTGCTGCGCCTTGTACGGCGTCGTGTAGTCCGGCTCGTCGAGCGCAGCGTGGAAGGCCGTGACCGCATCGGGGTACTCGCCGAGCGCCACGAGCGCCTGGCCGAGGTTCACCTGAACAGCGCCTCGGCGCAGGTAGGTCTCGTCCCGCATCGCGTGGCGATACACCGAGATCGCGTCGTTGTAGCGGCGCAGACGCATGAGCGCGTTGCCTGCCATGTGATAGGCGGCGCCATTGCCCTCGGACCCGCGGCCCGCGGAGGCTAGGAATACCTTGGCGGCCTGGCGGTACTCACCCGACCGGTAGAGCTCCTGTCCGTGCTGGTACTGGGCCTGGTCCACGTGAGCGACTACTCCGTAGCGCCCTGGATGGTGACGGACTCGATCTCGTCGCCGACCCGGAGCCCCTTCATGACGTCGAGACCCTCGGTGATCCTGCCGAAGACCGTGTACTGGCTGTCGAGGAACGGTGTCGCGGCGAGCGTGAAGTAGAACTGCGAGCCCGCCGAGTCAGGACTCTGCGAGCGCGCCATGCCGAGCGCACCCTCAACGTGCTTGTTGGGGTTTTGCGCCGGGTCGAATTCGCCCTTGATAGTGTAGCCGGGACCGCCCGTGCCGAGCGGAGGATTCCCGGTCCGCACGGCATTCGCGACGTCATCGGCGCTGAGACCCTTGGTCTGCGGGTCCCCGCCCTGAATCACGAAACCCGGCTCGTAGCGGTGGAAGCGCGTCTGGTCGTAGAAGCCCTTCTTCGCCAGTTCGACGAAGTTGCCGACGTGGATCGGCGCGTCCTTGCCGTAGAGCTCGACCTCGATGGTGCCCTTGCTGGTCTTGATCACGGCGGTCTCTTTGCCGTTCGGCTTGTACGAAGGCGTATACAACTCTTCCGCCCCTTCCTGCGGCTGGGCGCCCTGCCCGGTCGCGTTCGGATCCTGTGCTTCAGACGAGGTGCCGGTTCCTTCTTCAGGAGCCACGGTTTGCCGTCCAGCGCACCCCGAGAGGGTGAGGGCGACAACGACGAGGATTGACAGCACAAGGAAGCGCGCTTTGCGGGATCTCACGTGATGAACCTCCCTCGAGGTGCGTCGGCCTCAGGATGTAGCCGGAACGCGGCCGGCGCGGCAACACTGGATTCTAGCAGTCGCGCGAGCCTTCCGTAAGGTCGCGCACGTCCTTGCGCAAGGTTGCGCACCTTAGTCCCCCACGCGCTCGCGTACGCGATACACTGGTGCGCACACACCCGCCATCGGAAAGCGGGCTACAACGCTTTCGGCGGGCGCGCCACAACGGCGTGGCGCACACGACGAGGAGGCGATGCATATGGGGGCAACGAGCACTGACAAGGTCCGTAACGTCGTGCTGGTGGGGCACGGCGGTGCGGGGAAGACATCACTTGCCGAAGCGATGCTCTTCCTTTCCGGCGAGACCAGTCGCCTCGGTTCGGTCGACGACGGACACTCCACCCTCGACTACGATCCCGAAGAGATCAAGCGCCACTTCTCCATCAACCTCTCGCTCGCGCCCGTGATGCACAAGGGCGTCAAGATCAACGTGATCGACACCCCTGGCTATGCTGACTTCGTCACTGACGCCGTCGCAGGCATGGAAGCCGCCGAGATGGCCCTGTTCGTTGTGGACGCCGTCGCCGGACCGCAGGTCCAGACGGAGCGACTCTGGAAAATCGCCGGCGCCATGGGCATCGCCCGCGCCGTCTTCATCAATCGTATGGACAAAGAGCACGCCGACTTCGACGCGGCCATGGCCGCGCTCGACGCGAAGTTCGGTCACCGCGTCGGGGCGGTGCAGATCCCGATGGGGGCCGAAGCCGACTTCCGCGGCGTCATCGACATCATCCGCATGAAGGCCTATCACCACGAGGGCGATAGCGAGGAAGTCACCGAGATCCCCGTCGAGTTCGCCGATGCGGCCGCCGCGGCACGCGACAAGCTGACGGAACTCGTCGCCGAGGCGGACGACGACCTCATGGAGAAGTACCTCATGGAGGGCGAGCCGCTCACGCAGGAGGAACTCGAAACGCTCCTGGACAAGGCCATCGCACAGGGCATCTTCATCCCGGTGTTCGTCGGCTCCTCGGCCAAACTCCAAGGCATCGAGGACCTGATGGACGAGATCGTCTCCTTCTTCCCGCAGCCGACCGCGCATGGCCCCATGCATACCAAGGACGGCAACGACGTGCCCGTGTCGCCCGATGGCGATTTCTCCGGTCACGTCTTCAAGACCCTTTCCGACCCGTATGTCGGACGCCTCAGCTTCGTGAAGGTCGTCTCGGGGACGCTTTCGCCCAACTCCGAGATCGTCAACACGCGCAGCGGCAAGAAGGAGCGCATCGCGCACGTCTTCAAGATGATCGGCAAGGAGACCGCCGACATGGAAGGCGCCATCGCGGGCGACATCGCTGTCCTGCCGAAGCTCACCGACACGCAAACCAACGACACGATCTCCGCCAAGGGCGCCGTCGAGTTCGAGGCGCTGCCCCTGCCCGAGCCGCTGTACCCCGTCGCAGTCGTCGCGAAGACGAAGGCCGACGAGGACAAGCTCGGCTCCGCGCTCAAGGCCATCGTCGATGAAGACCCCGGGCTCGAGCTCAAGCGCGATGAGGAGACCCGGCAGACGGTGCTTTCGGCCATCGGCGATACCGCCGTCGACGTCGTCCTCTCGCGGTTGCACGAACGCTTCCACGTCGAGGCGGAGCTGCAGGATCTGCGAATCCCCTACCGGGAGACGATCCGCAAAACGGCGAGCGCCCAGGGGCGGCACAAGAAGCAGACGGGCGGTTCGGGTCAGTTCGCGGACTGTTGGCTGCGGCTCGAGCCCAACCCCGGCGGCGGCTACGAGTTCAAGGACGAGATCGTCGGCGGCAAGATCTCCAAGCCCTACATCGTCGCGATCGACAAGGGCGTCCAAGACACCATGGTTCACGGCGCGATCGCCGGCTACCCGGTCCAAGACGTCAGGGTCGCCGTCTACGATGGCTCGATGCACGCGGTCGATTCGAACGAGATGGCCTTCAAGACCGCCGCTCGCATCGGATTCCGTGCCGCCGCCGAGCAGGCCGACCCGGTGATCCTCGAGCCCATCGCGACCCTCGAGATCGAGGTGCCGGACGCATACGCAGGCGCGGTCATGGGCGATATCTCGTCGATCCGCGGGCGGGTGCTCGGCATGGACGCTCCCGAGCCGGGAGTGCAGGTGATCCGGGCCCAGGCCCCGTACGCCGAAGTCGTTCACTACTCGCCGCACCTGCGCGCGCTCAGTAGCGGGACCGGCAACTACACGATCGCCATCGAAAGCTACGAGCAGGTCCCGGGCGACGTCCAGAAGAAGCTCGTCGAGCAGTACCAGAAGGAGCGTGCCGAAGGGCACTAGGCTCCGGTTTGCGTCGCATGCAAAGGACCCGGCCTCGGCCGGGTCCTTTCGATTCCGTTATGGCGCCCTCTGCAGGACTCGAACCTGCGGCCTTCTGCTCCGGAGGCAGACGCTCTATCCGCTGAGCTAAGAGGGCGCGTCCGCAGTGCGGGAATGCACTCTACCACATTCCACGATGGGCCTTTCGGGAACGCAAAGAGGGACCGCAAGGTGCCGGTCCCTCTTCGAGGATTCAGCGTAAGAACGCGTTAGTCCATCGTGATCGCGCCGCTCGGGCACGAATCGACGCAGACACCGCACTCACTGCAGTCATCGGCGCGGTTCAGCTTCGCGACGTCCTCGAGGTCGTAGCAGGTCGACGGGCAATCGTCCACGCAGATACCGCATGCGGTACAGGTGTTTTCATCAACGACGGGCACAGACATGAGGGCTCCTTCCACTGGGTCCATCGAAAGCCGCCCAGGGCTTCGAGTCGGAACAGCATACCTGCTCAGCGCGGAGCATGCCAGATTGTTCGCCGAGCGGACGATGCCGGTCGCTCAGCGGACCTTGTCGGCGATCTCCAACGGCGACCAGAACGCGTACGGGTAGGTCCGATCCACGAAGATCTCGGTAGCCTCCCGCTGCTCGACGAGGCGCGCATGCTCCGCCTCCAATTCCTTGCCGAAGGGCGCCAGCACCTCGCCGAGCTCGGCGTTCACCTCACGTATCCGAAGACCGATCGTCTTCTTGTCGGCCCCGTCGGCCGATATCGCCCGCCGAAGAGCCGCCTTCTGGGCCGCGAGTTCGGAGGCCCGATGCTGCTCCTCGGGAGATTCGAACTCGACCTGGTCGAGCAGCTGATCGGGGTTGTGCTCGAATCGATTGAGACGCTCGGAAGCCTCGGCAACCTCGTCGTCGGTGACGATATGGGCCCCGAGCGGCAGGTACATCGTCATCGAAGCGACCACGAACGCGGGCGGCTCGACGCCGAAGTACCGCCTGATCACCCCGTCGGTCACGCGGTCGTAGCGCGCACCGCCGACACCGTGGATGAACAGGTCGCTCACGAACAGGCGGGTGAACAGCGTCAGCGCGACCGCTTTCGGGGCCACGAGGCCGGCGCTCTCGGCAACGGCAGCCGCTGCGCCGTCCCAATCGCGAGGCAGCCGTCCGACAACCTCCCCATGTGCTCGCAACTCGACGAGATCGCCGGCGGCGCGTGCCCAGAGAGGACTGCGGACGCCCGATTCGACGAACCAGAACGGGAGCTCCAGGTCGTCACCTTCGCTCGCGAGATCAGCGAACGGCTGGACGCTCGACCTCGTATTCGTCGCCAAACGGTACTCGGCGAGTTCGGTGTTGTACGCCGAGCAGAAGCGAGGTGCGTCCAGCGCGACGTGAGCCACGAAGCGGTTGAACGCATCCGAGGACGCGAGTTCCGTCACGGGCAGCTCGAGGTAGCGCGTCTGCGCTGGCGCCTCGTAGCGCCGTCGGGCGAAGGTCATCAGCTCCGCGAGGTTCTCCGCGTCATCAGCCGCCGAACGCAACGCGATGCAGAAGTCATCGAAATGCCTGCGTACCGCAGGTGCGGGCAGGCTCTCGAGGTTGCCTGTCGCGGCACGGCAGAAGTCATCGATGTCCGACTTCGACGGAACCGGGGTCCCCGCGTAGCATCCGCCCGGCGAGCCGATCGCCAGGTACTGCCGGCACCGCTGGACCCCCGGTATCAAGCACGGAGAGGCGACCTGGACGCTGTCGAACCCGTCGGTATCGACGACGACATCGATCGCCGTCGCCGCGGATTCACGACCGATCGCGTCCAGCAGGAAGTCCTTCACCCAGACCCCCGTGTGATACAGGTCCGGCTGATGGCCTGTCGAGACGATCGGCGCATCCTCCGCCCCGGGCGGGTCGACCTCCACTCCCAGGCGAGCCGAGAAACGCCCCGCTCGCTCGAGGGACTGAGCGCGAGCGGCCGACCTGAAGGCGCCTATCGCCATACCGCTGATAGTGAAGTCCCACTGTGCGGCGAGGCGACGGTTGTCCTCGACGATCGATGCCCACTGCCCGAAGTCGGGCCTCGTGAGGACCTCTCCGTGTCCCGCTGGGAGCTGTGGACGTCCGCGGACCATCGGCGGTACCTCCTACACGAGCGCTTCTATGGCGTCGACCCCGAGCGGCTCGATCGCGAAGAACGGCTCACCAGCGGGCGCGCCTATCGTGGCCCCCCACATCGCGGCTGCCTGCTCCATCATCGGGACGACTCCAGCGTTCGCCGGGTTCTCGCCGAACTGCGATCGATAGGCGCGCAGCGCGTCGAGCTTCGCCCCGAGGTCTTCGATGCCGACAGCGTGGACGAACGTCGGTTCGTGCAAGAGCCGAAGGTGCACGGCCATGTACCGGTAGACGCGAGCCGGGAAGTGTGGAGTGCCGTACATCGACGTCTTGGTCAGCTTGGCGTAGAAGCGTGCTCCCTCGGCGATGGAGGACGCGGCGACGTGGTCGGGATGCGCGTCGAGGGGGTACGGGACGAACAGCGTTTTCGGTCTCAACTCACGAATCACCTCGGCGAGTTCCTCGCGTGCTTCGCGCGAGTCGAAGAGGTAGCGATTGGGCATCGAGAGCGTCCTGCGGACAGCGACCCCGAGGATCTGGGCGGCGTGTGCCGACTCGCCCGCGCGCGTACGAGCGTCCCCATAAGGGGTCGGCTCACCATCGGTGAGGTCGACGATGGCCACCTTCGTTCCCGAGCGTGCGAGCTTGGCGACCGTCGCGCCCATTCCGATCTCCACGTCGTCGGGATGCGCGCCGATGCACATCAGGTCGACCCGCTCGCTCACACCATCGCCTCCTCGAGCGCCCGCTGCCAGACCTCGCGGTAGTAGCGCAGGCGCAACTCGGGATCGTCCAACTCGCCGCCGAACGAACGATCGTGGTCACAGTAGATACGCTCGACAGGGATCTCGCGCACGCGGAGGCCCTGCCTCCACGCGAGCGCCCACAGCTCGATCGGCATCGCGTAGCCGGGTTCGTGCAGATCGAGGCGGCTGAGCGCCTCCATGCGATACGCCTTGAAGCCGCAGAACGCGTCGGTGAGGCCCCACCCGGTCACCGCGTTGATCTCCTCCGCAACGCGGGCGTTGATCTCGCGGCGACGCTCCGGCGCTGCTCCGGTCGACTTGGACTGCGGGAGGTACCGGCTGCCGGAAACGATGTCGGAGTCCCCTTCGGCAAGTGCGTCGAGGAACTGTCCGATGTGCGCTGGCTCGTGCTGGCCGTCGCAGTCCATCGTGATCAGACGAGAGACGCCGACCCGACGCGCGTGGCCGAACCCGGTGGACAGCGCGAACCCGTAGCCGCGGTTGCGGGAGAGCGTGACCACGTCGATGTCGTCGCGTGCGGCAAGCACCTCCGCGGTCCGGTCACGCGAGCCGTCGTCGACGACTATCACGCATCCCGAGAAGTACCCGCGCACCGCATCGAGAACCGCACCGACGGTCGCTCCTTCGTCGAAGACGGGCAGTAGGACCGCGTCGGACACCTACTCGCCACCACCGATCAGAGGCGTGCCCGATGGCCGGGCCTCAACGATCACGAAGTCGCTCGACACGCTCACCTGTGGACCGATCATCCCCCTCACGGTGCAGTACTTCTCCTCGGAGAGCTCGATGGCTCGC
>JACRBU010000129.1 GCA_016213085.1 Coriobacteriales bacterium | reverse complement strand
GGCGCGGTCGCCGCCGACGGTGAAGTCGTGCCGAATCCTTCGGCCGGCTATCAACCTGAAGAAGTTCGCCGCTACTCCGGCCCCGCCCACGCGAAGATCGAGCGCGTGCTGTCGCGATTCGGCGGGATTCCGGATGTCGAGGGGCGCACGGTGATCGTGGTCGACGATGGACTGGCGACCGGCCTCACGGCCACCGTCGCGGTTGACTGGCTCAAGCGCCTCGGTGCCAAGCGGGTCGTGCTCGCGATTCCGGTCAGCTCGATCAGCGCGCTCGCCGCGCTGCAGCGGCACGCCGACGAGGTCGTCTCACTCGACACGCCGGTCGGCTTCTACGCGGTGGGGCAGTTCTACGAGCACTTCAACCAGACCGAGGACGACGAGGTCGAAGCTCTGCTCAGATCCTACGCCCAATGACGAGACGTTGACGCGATCGCGCTCTGATGCGCCCGCGGAAAGGGGTCGACATGGCGAAGCAGCTCCAGCTCCACAAGCCCGATTTCAGCGTGACCGACATCCTGCACGAGAACCCCGAACTGTCGACGATGGACAACCTCGTTCGTCGCTCGCACGTTGTGATCACGCTCGACGGCGACGGTCCGTTCACGGTGTTTGCGCCGGACAACGAGGCATTCGAGAAGCTGCCCGACGGTGCGATCGGCGGGCTCATCCGCACGCCGTGGAAGCTCAAGGACCTGCTGCTCTACCACGTCGTGCCCGGCACCGGGATGATGCGCGCGCAACTCGACGAAGAGGAGCTGCTGCCCACCCTGCACGTCGACCCCGTCAGCCTCATCCACGCCGATGACGACACCTACGTCGGAAGTGCGCGGCTGGGAGACGCGTACAACGCCGACAACGGCGTCGTCCACATCATCGATACGGTGCTGTTCCCCGACTTCTGACGACCATCGTCCCCGCCGCCTGATCGCCCCAGCGCTGGTTGTTCGTAGCGTTCGTGGCCACGAGGAAGCCGACCATGTAGCCGAACATGCCGTCGACGATCCTCATCAGGTTTCGCGCTACAACTTGGCCGATGGCCGGCTTGTCGCCATCGACCGTCACGACGCGAACGCCCGTCGCGAGCTTGCCGAGCGTGGCCCCGAATACACCCTCGAAGAAGATGAAGTAGCCGAAGTAGGCGAGCACGGCCATCAGCTGAGCGCCGAATCCCATCGACCCCAACGAGCCTCCCGCCGCCGCCACGGAGAACCCGATGGCGAGCGTGATCACGAAGATGCTCGTGTACACGATGAGCGAGTCGATGATGAGAGCGCCAGCGCGGCGCCCCATCACAGCGGGATTCAGCGAGGGTGTCGCATCGGCGGTGTACATGTACGCGGCTTGGCCGGCAGGCATCGTGGTAGCCGGCGCCACAGGAGCAGCGAAGCTCGGTGCGGCGGGAGCGGCGAAGCTCGCAGCAGCAGGCGGCATGCCTGCGGGCACGGCGGCCGCAGCGTATGTAGGGGCTGCAGCGGCCGGAGGCGCAGCTGAGTAGGCTGGCGCTGCCGGGTGGGTCGGCACATGGGGCTGCGCATCAGCCGCCGGAGCGCCAGGAAGCGGTCCCGCGACCTCGTGGTGGTTCCGGAGCATCGATTTCGGGTGGCCCGCCGCGCAACATTCGTCGGGACGGACCCACGTGTACGCATTGCACTCGTAGCAGAACGCGGCAAGAGGCATCGCTTCATCCTTTCGTTGCCATGTGTATGAAATCGTCACCGCGGGCGTCCCGGCGCATAGGAGTTCCAGACAAACCGCACGTCAGAGCATCGGTGTACGATTCGGCTGCCGGCTCGACGGGACTCGCGGAGGTACACATGAAGACGGCGCGCACGCTGCTGGTTCTGCTGCTGTGCACGTTGCTGCTGGCCGCGCCTCTGCTGTCGGGCTGCACCGACGCCCGGTCCCCCGGCGCGGACGGCGGACCCTCCGCCGAGTCGACCACATTCGCCGAGGACCCCGGAGATGTCGGCGTGCCTTCGGAATCAGGGTCGGTGCCGGACGACGCTGATGCGCCTTCCGAGGCCAGTCCCGAGCCGAAGCCGGAGGCCGGCGCGTCTTCGGCGATCAAGGCGCGCAAGGCGAAGGTCGTCCGGATCGTGGACGGCGACACCGCGGTGCTCTCCTTCGGAGGTACGCGGGAGAAGGTGCGCTTCATCGGCGTCGACACGCCGGAGTCGACGATCGAGCACGAACCGTACGGTAAGGAAGCCGCGGCCTACACGCGCAAGCAGCTGACCGGCCGAACCGTGTGGGTCGAAACCGACGTCGAGAAGCGCGACCGGTATGGGCGCCTCCTCGGCTACATCTGGCTCGCACAGCCGAAGCGCCTGAGCGACGCCGAGATTCGCACGAAGCTCTTCAACGCGCGGCTCATGATCGGCGGCTACGCGCAGATGATGACGTACCCACCGAACGTGAAGTACGTCGACTACTACCTGAAGTACCAGCGCGAGGCGCGGTCCAAGAACCGCGGGCTGTGGGCGATTCCTGTTGCCGGCTCGCGCGGTTCGTCGGCAAGCGGGTACGTGGGGTCGTCGAGGTCGAACAAGTTCCACTATCCGAGCTGCCGATGGGCCAAGCGCATCAGCGATTCGAATCTCGTCAGGTTCAAGACGCGAAAGGCGGCGCTCGACGCCGACTACGTGCCGTGCAAGGTATGCGACCCGTAGCTCTCGACGCCCCTTCATGCCTGCACGGCATCTCGACGAGTGCGCTCTCCACACTGGGCCGACCTTCGGTCCCATTCGGCCCCGTTGCCCAGGGCGGGGCCCTGACGATAGAGTGCCTTGATGCGTGTCGGCGAAGTCCGCTGGCGCGCTCACTGCCGGGGAGCTCGGTATGGACGCGAATGGGGGATTCGGATGCAAGGATCTTCGGGCGGCACTCATGAGTTCGGCGGGCGCTGTGGTTCGTGGATAGAGAAAGCGATGCTCGTCTTGTTGCTTCTCGCTTTGTCGGGCGCGGTTGGGTGTACCAGCAAGGCCGAGGTCACAGCACAACCCGAGGCTGTCGAGGCGCCCGCTCCCGAGCAGGCGAAGGATCCCCTCGGCCTGTCTCCCGCGCGCGAGCTGTGGCGGGTGTCCGGGTACGTGCCTGCGGACCCGGTCTATGACGTGCAGATCCTCGGTCAGCCTCACGAGCCGCTCGATGCGTCCGCCGCCGATGCCTACTTCTCGGATGACGGCACGAAGGTGCTCACAGCCTACCCTGCTGTTCTCGATGGGACGGACGGCTCCGTTGTGTGGGAAGGCAAAGAGGCACCTGCTGGTGAGCTTGCGTTGTCCGGGGACGGCATCTACGTGATCGACCCGGTGCGACGTCTCTGGCCCTCGGCGAAGTCGTTCGCTAGCGCTGATGCTGCCCTGAAGGGCTCACAGCCTCACGAGTATCAAGACCGAGTCATCCAGCAGGACGAGGCCGAGGCACCCGCGGTAGTCAAGGTGCGGCCGACGGAAGACTGGGAGGTGACGGGAGTTCGCTCGGATCCGACCGGCCGGTACCAGCTGTTCTACGAGCGGCCGCTCGTGACCAAGCCGGGAACCCGGGAGGCCGAGTCTGGCCGATGGGAGTGGATGGTGTTCGATACGAAGGCCGGAGACGTGGCATACGTGCGCTCCGCTGATGAGGTTGGATTCCAGGTTCTCAGTGCACCTGCACCAGGTGAAGGTGACGTCACCCCGGGGCAGACCGATTCCGACCTGGGACGGATCAAGGTCTTCGCTGATGGCAGCTTCATCGCTGGCAACAAGTTCGTGTCCGCTGACCCTTCGAAGGACCGCGATATCCTTCCTCCTGGCGGCGCGTCGGTTAGGGGCGTCGGCTTGGTAGAAGGCCGACCGACCATGGTCGTTCTGCTGGTTGAAGCCGAACCCGAAGGGCCGATGGACTCGACAGGTGAATCGACCCGGATCCTCTATGACGCCGAGTTCGACGAGCGGTTCCCTCTCCCCGCGGATTGCGGAGTCGAATCCGCCTCGCGGGACGGACTCACAGTCCTGTGTGAGCCGACGGAAGGCGAGCGGGGCATCGTCGCGTGGAGGCTTGAGCCGTCGGGGCTCTGATCGGAGCCCGAACCGACCCCGCCGAGTGGCGGGGTCGCCGGTGTCGAGTTGGTGCCCCCGGCAGGATTCGAACCTGCGACACCAGGTTTAGGAAACCTGTGCTCTATCCCCTGAGCTACGAGGGCGTTTTGTGCGTTTGC
>JACRBU010000128.1 GCA_016213085.1 Coriobacteriales bacterium | reverse complement strand
GCCTTCTCGGCGGCCTCCTTGAGACGCTGCAGTGCCATCTTGTCGACGCGCAGGTCGATGCCCTGGTCGCTCTTGAACTTGTCGGCGAGCCAGTCGATGACGCGCTGATCCCAGTCGTCACCGCCGAGGTGGTTGTCGCCGTTGGTCGCGAGCACCTCCACGACGTTCTCGCCAAGCTCGAGGATGGAGACGTCGAACGTGCCGCCGCCGAGGTCGAAGACGAGGATCTTGTGCTCCACCTCTGACTTGTCGAAGCCGTAGGCGAGCGCCGCGGCGGTCGGCTCGTTGATGATGCGCTTCACGTCGAGACCGGCGATCTTGCCGGCGTCCTTGGTGGCCTGGCGCTGCGCGTCGTTGAAGTACGCGGGAACGGTGATGACGGCCTCGGTCACCTTCTCGCCGAGGTACTTCTCGGCATCGGCCTTGAGCTTTCCGAGGACCATGGCCGAGATCTCCTCGGGCGTGTACATCTTGCCCTCGACCTCGATCTCGACGCGGCCGTCCTTGCCCTTTGCGACCTTGTACGAGACGGTCTTGAGCTCGCTTTGGACCTCGTCGTACTGGCGGCCGACGAAACGCTTGATCGCGCGGATGGTGTGCTCGGGATTGGTCACGGCCTGGTTCTTGGCCGGCTTCCCGACGATCCGCTCGCCCTCCTTGCGAAACGCGACGACCGACGGGGTGGTGCGATCACCTTCGGCGTTGATGATGATCGGCGGTTCGCCACCCTCGATGACTGCCATCGCGGAGTTGGTGGTTCCCAAGTCGATTCCGAGTACCTTGCCCACTGTGAATCCCCTTTCCTGACACGGCCAGGCCGCAGTCGTACGTGCGGTTTCGCGAGCCCTCGCTCATACGATGGACCACACCAGCGGCTGTGTCCACTGATATGAGTGTATGATTGTCATATCTTCTGCGTGTCTTTATGCCACACAACCACGTTGTCGCGCAACCTGCGCAGTCTATACCCGCCTACGGCGGACTTTGCCGCCGTAGGCGAGCCGGTTCGAGCAGACAGCTTCGCTGCTGCTCAACCGGCTCCACGCTGCCACGGGGGACCAGGCAGCTGGCGCGGACTGCTGCAGATAGGCAGCGCGAAGGATGACCGCCTTGGCAAGGTCTTTACACGGGCGCGGCTGGGTCTGTAAGGTACGCACGCGCCCAGGGCGCAACCACACGAACACCGCAACAAACAAGGAGCAGGAATGCCTCGCCCGATCATCAACACCGACGATTGCTCGGCTTGCGGCATCTGCGCGGACGCATGCCCGGAAGGCGTCATCGAGATCGCCGATGACATCGCGGTCGCGATCAACGACGAGAGCTGCACGGCATGCAGCGCGTGCATGGAGGAGTGCCCGATGGGCGCGATCTCACAGATCGAGGAAGACTAGCTCCGCGCGATCGTCTTGAGCTCGGCCCACACCCGCCGCTTGCGCGCATCGTCGTGCAGCGACGCCTCGAAGCCGCGCACCGCAAGCAATGTGCGGCCGAGTGCGCGCGTCGGCTTCCCGATGACCAGCGCAGCGATGCCGAAGGCGCGCGACACGTCGTCGGCCGCCTCTTCGTCGAGGGCGAGGACCACCTCGGGGTCGACCGCCTCCAGCTGAAGGCGCAGCCGCTGCGCACAGGATTCCGGATCGAGCCCGGGCTCCGGACGCGACAGGGTCCGAAACGATCGCGCCGGATCGAAGCCGAGTGCTTCGAGCGCCTTGTCGAGCGCCTCTCCGTCCTCCCCGCTCATGGCGGCACCACCGCTCTCCTCCGCGGGCCCGCGGTTGCCCTTCACGAGCGCGACCTGCGCGAACGGACCGCCGGTCGAAGCCACGGCGTCAGCGCCGGGGCACGCTCGGTCGGCCTCGGTGAGCTCGGCGATGGTGCGTGCGACGTGTGCGGCGCGGATCGCCTCCGCGGTGCGCGACCCAGGCTCGGTGGGGGCTGCGGTGTCGGGTCGTCGGCTCACGGCCGCTGCGACTCGAACCAGCTCCACGTCAAGGAGAGCCCCTGCTCGAGTTCGGACGTCGCTTTCCAGCCGAATTCGGCGGCTGCCTTGCCGGGGGACAGCGAACTCCGCTCGATGTCGCCCACGCGTGCCGGCGCGCTTTCGATGGGGCCGAGGTAGCCGGCCACCGAACGCAGGACGCGCACGAGGTCGTTGACGCTGATCTCGGTGCCGGTCGAGATGTTGTAGGCCGGGCCGTCCGGACCGTCGAGCGCGAGCGGCTTCTCGCCGAAGAGCGCCGCGACGATCGCGCCGACGATGTCGCCGACGAAGATGAAGTCCCGGGTCTGTTTGCCGTCTCCGAAGATGACCGGCGGCCGGTCGGCGGCGATCGCGCCGCTGAAGATCGCGACCACGCCGCCCTCGCCTTCGGAGTTCTGACGAGGGCCGTAGACGTTGGAGAATCGCATGGACGCGAAGTCGGTGTCCGAGCCCCGGAGCACCTCGGCAAGGATCGCTTCGGCCTCGAGCTTCGAGGCGCCATACGGATTGATGGGCGCCTTCGGCGAGATCTCTCGCAGCGGCAGCTCGGCCGGCTCCCCGTAGACGGCGGCCGAAGACGCCGACAGCATGCGACGAGCGCCTGCCTGTCGCGCGGCAAGGGCCACGCGCCGAGTGCCTTCGGCATTCACGGCGTGATCGCGTTCGGGGTCCGAGATCGATACCGAAACGCTGGACTGGGCGGCGAGGTGGACGACCGCCTCCGGCGCGAACTCCCGGACGAGCGACTCAAGCGAATCGTCGAGGATGTCGACGGTCCTGAACCACGCCGAGGGGTGGAGGTTGGCGGGTGAACCGGTGGAGAGGTCGTCGATGACGCCGACGTCATGTCCGGCCGCGACGAGCGCCCACACGAGGTTTGAGCCGATGAACCCGGCTCCGCCCGTCACGAGGATGCGCACCCGGAACCTCCCTCTGTCCGCCACCTGGATACCATGCTTAGACCTTGAGCGAATCAAGATTCTATCCCATGCTCCCGATAGCACTATTGGCGGTTCGACTCCGAGGGGCCCGGGCGAGACGGGCGGAGGAGGACGGTCGGACCGCCGGGGGGTGTGGCTCCGATGAAGGTTCGCTCGATACGACGGCTCATCGTTGGTGCGACCAGCTTTGCTGTCGCAACCATCCTGCTCGTCGCTCCGGTCCTCGTGGCCTCAGCGGTCACTCGGTCGACCAGACTGCCGGGACGCCTCGCACCGGTCGCTGCCGTGGTGAAGGTGCCCGAGCCTCGCGGGACGGGGGCACTCGTGACTCGAGCGGTGGCACGCGTCGACGTTCCGTCCGCCGGATACGAGGGCGGAGCG
>JACRBU010000127.1 GCA_016213085.1 Coriobacteriales bacterium | reverse complement strand
CACCTGATGATCAACATCGATGACGCCGGGTTCGTCGGCGCCCCGACCGCGTGCTCCGAGTACGGACTCGATGATGCTGCTCGAGCGGTCGTTGCCGAGGCGCTCTCGCAATCCGAGACGGTGCTCCCTGGTCCGCAATGGCCCTCGAGCGACCACATGATCTTCGCCATGCGCGGGATACCGGCCATCGCGCTGACGACACTGGATGTCGAGACCGTCACCGGCGAACTCACTCACACACCCGCCGACACTCCGGATCGCGTTGACGAGGGACTCCTCGCCGACGCTGCGGTCTTCGCGGGCCGCATCGCGTCGGCCCTCTGAAGTGCGATCAGGGCTTGGCTGCGGCTGACTGCCTCGCCGCAACTGAGGTAGAAACCGCTTGGGGACTACCTGCCAGGAGTGCCTGATGTCTGCCCGATTCGAGCGGGTATCAACGCGCAAGTAGAGACCGATTCGTCGTTCGAAGACCGGAGGTACACGTGAGATTCCTCACCCGCTCGCTTCTTGTAGTCGCCTGTCTGCTGTCATTCGCCCTGGTCGCAGGGTGCGCGCAGCAGACCCCGGCGCCGACTGAAACCGCCCCCACTGAGGAGCCCTCGGTCGAGCCAACGACCCCAGGAACCACCGAAGACGTGACCGAACTCAAGATCGAGGACATCACCGAAGGTGACGGCACCGAGGCCAAGAAGGGTGACACGGTTGTCGTCCACTACACGGGAACCCTCACCGACGGCACCGAGTTCGACTCCTCGCGTGGCCGTGAACCGTTCGAGTTCACGGTCGGCGGCGGGCAGGTCATCGCCGGTTGGGACGAAGGCATTCCCGGCATGAAGGAGGGCGGAACTCGCAAGCTCGTGATTCCTCCCGATATGGCCTACGGCCCGCAGGGCGCTCCTCCCACGATCCCGCCGAACGCCACGCTGGTGTTCGAGGTCGAACTCATCGACGTCAAGTAGCGGAGGCGCGGATGCTCGGCCCCACGCAGTCGGGGGCCGAGCATCCGATTCCAGGAACCACGAGCAGCGCGATTCAGCGAGGAGGGCGCACGGTGTGCAGGAACATCAAGACGCTTTACAACTTCGAGCCGCCGGCGACCGATGCCGAGATCCGCGCGGCGTCCGAGCAATTCGTCAAGAAGATCAGCGGCTTCTCCCGGCCCTCAGCCGCGAACCGGGAGGCCTACGAGCGGGCGATCGACGACGTCGCGCGTGCGTCGGCGACGCTACTCGGGTCGCTCGAGACGACCGCCTCGCCTCGGAACCGGGAGGTCGAGGCCGCCAAGGCCCACGCCCGGGCCGTTCGTCGGTTTGGCAGGTGACAAGCGTTTCAGCGAGGGGTTAATGTCTCCGCTAGCATCGCGCGTTTCGACGGGCGGGCAGGGGTACCGGCAACCCGACGTCAGGAGCGAGCGTGACTGAGATTCGCGAGGAGCACTTCGGCATCGATCTTCCCGGCGAGTGGGAGGAGGTCGAGAGTGCGGATGAAGGCACGTGGTCGTACAGGGACACCAAGAGCGACGCGAAGCTCACCGTCACGTTGCTCGGCGTTCGGCCGATGTACGCGATTGCGGACCAGCGTCGGCTGATCGAGGACTACATGCAGCACCGGGCGAAGTACGAGCAAGGGCTCTCTGAGTCGCTTCGGCAGTCGGACTACGAGTCAACTGAGGGAGACGGCGTCCTCCAGGGGACCTGGGGCGGCGTCGATGTGCGCGCGGCGCGACGGACGCTGCATCACGTACTCCTCGTGGAGGGAGTGCTCGCGGACTTCCTCTACGAGTCAAGTGAGCCGATCGAGCCCGTGTTCACCCCCCGGGCGGTCGAGGCCCTTTCGACAGCGAAGGTGACCGCGCCCTAGTCGCCGGATCGATCCGCCTCTGCGAGCGCCTCCGCGTCGTCGACCAGAGTCCGATAGACGTCGTGGATGAGCTGCTGGTCGAAGTCCGCATACTCGCGCAGCATCTCGGCGCGCTCACCTTCGGTGAAGTACTCCATCGCCGGCTTGAAGAAGACCTTGTCCTCCGTGGCGATATGCCGAGGGTAGAGTTCCACGAGCTTGCTGGCGGCCGACCGTATCTCACCGAGCGCTGCCATCTCGCCGTTGGCGTATCGCCGGTTTGCATCCACGAGCGTGCCGACAAGCCGCCGGCTGAGTTTGTGGTCCTCGGTCAGTCCGCGCATGATGTCGGCATCCTCTGAGGTCATCGGCTTGTCGTGCAGGTCTCGGAAGAGGATGTCCTCCTCCTTGCCGTGATGGCAGAGGTCGGCGTAGGTGTGAAGGAACTCAGCCGAAGTCGCGATGAGCGTGGTGTTCGCGGAACCGCGCTCGTCGATTGCGGCCAGCTCGGCCTGCAGCAGCGCGACGACACGCTCGATCAGCCGATGCTCCTTCATGAGCGGCCCTGCCGGCGATGGTCCTCGCATCGTTCCTCCTCGTTGTGCGGTCGGGTGCAGGTCGCTCCATGTCATCTCGCGACTTGGGTCACCGTGTCATCCCTCTGTGTTCCCAACCCTTGGCCGAAGGGCGCCTCGGCCGTCCCCCCGCCGTCCCTCGGCCGGTCCCTCGGCCGTCCCTCGGTCGTCCCTCGGCCGGTTCCTCGGCCGCCGCCAGCTACCACCGGCCGCTAGAACACGCCGGCCCTGACCGGCCCTGACCGGCCCTGACCGGCCCTGACCGTTTACACCCGCGCGAGTCCCGGTAGAATGTGTTGGACTGTGCCTGGATTCCATCCTAGGAGGTTTTCGAGGATGCCCGATGCCGGGGCCCTTCGTTTCTCGCCAGATGCCGATACCGAGAAGATCGTTGCAGCGGCGCTGACCGACGCGACGCTTCTCGAGGAGATCGTAGATGCCTTGGCCGGTGAAGACCGCCGGGGACGTCAGGCCGCAGCACGCGCGGTCCACGGCATCGCGATCCACGATCCAGCGCTGCTCAAGCCCTATGCGCCCGAGTTGGCCGACGCTCTTCACCGGCCGGAGTCCCAGACGCGGTGGGAGGTCCTCGGCGCGTTCGAGAAGCTCGTTCCGCTCGATGCGCGGTGCGTTGACAAGGCGCTCGATGGAGCCGAGTCGGCACTGCACGACGAGGAGTCCGGCGTGGTTCGGCTCGCCGCATTCCGGCTGCTCGCAGCGTATGGCGCCACCACTGCGACGCGTTCGGAGCGAGTCTGGCCGCTCCTCGACGAGGCGGTTCGCGTCTATCACGGCGACGCCGAGTTCCCGGCGATGCTCTCGGGCGTATATCGCCTCGTGAACGGCAACTCGTCCGACGAGGTGAAGCGGTCGGCTGCCGAGCGGATGAGCTTCGACGCGGACAACGCCAAGGGGCTCGTGGCCAGGCGAGCACGCCGCATCTGCGACTGCGCGCCGAGGAAGCGCGGCAAGAAGTAGGGCGAGCCCGACCGAGCCTCCGCATGGCGGCACCCCCCTGCTGGGTG
>JACRBU010000124.1 GCA_016213085.1 Coriobacteriales bacterium | reverse complement strand
GGTCGCCGCTTACCGCCGGCTCGCGAAGGAGACTCCGTACCCGCTGCACCTCGGCATCACTGAGGCCGGCACGCGCCAAGCCGGGACGGTGAAGTCCGCCGCCGGGATCGGCATCCTGCTCGCCGAGGGCATCGGCGACACCCTCCGCGTCTCCCTCACCGCAGACCCGACCGAGGAGGTCGCGGTCGCTTGGGACCTGCTCGCCGCGCTCGACCTGCGCCGCCGCACCCCCGAACTCGTAAGCTGCCCGACGTGCGGGCGCTGCGAGATCGATCTCATCCCGATCGCCGAGGAGGTCGAGCGCCGACTGCGCGAGAACCCATCGCCGATCAAGGTCGCCGTCATGGGGTGTGTCGTCAACGGGCCCGGCGAGGCCCGCGAGGCCGACATCGGCGTCGCTGCCGGTCGAGGGACCGGCGTCATCTTCGTGCGCGGGGAGACCGTGCGCAAGGTCGCCGAAGACGAGATCGTCGACGCGCTCTTCGCCGAGATCGCCCGCCTCGAGCAGAAGGTGGCCCAGCCAGAGTAGTCGGCCCCGGCCGACCGGCATGACCGCCGAATCCCCCGAGGCCGATTCGACCGACATCGAACGAACGCGATTCGAATTCGCTAGGTCATTCGACCCACGCCGACCGCCCTCACACGTCCCGGTTCAGCCTCTCGGCATGGCCCCCGCGCTCGTCCCCAGAAGCCCCGATCCGGCGCGCGGCCCCCGAGCCGCTCTTCCGCCGATTGGCGCCTACCCTTCACCGGTGGGGGGCCGTTCTGTATCTCTCACCGCCCGTCGCAACCGTTCACCCTTCGCCGGGCACGTAGTTTCGGCCCGATTTCGCCGTTCACCGACGCTCAACCACCGCTGGCGGCGGGTCGTCCGCCGTCGGCGACGGGGAAGTTTGCAGGGTTGTTTCGCACAGACAGAATCACCCCGAAGGTAAATAGGCGCATCTAGGCGCCACGAGTACTGAGAGGGTGGTGGAAGACAGATGACCAAGATGGGTCTGCATAGCGAGGAGTTCCTCCACGCGATCATGCAGAAGCAGTTGCGGCTCAGCGCCGGAATCGCCAGCGTGTTCATCATCATCATCGCTGTCGTTCCGATTCTGAACCTGTTCCTGCCCGATGTGATGAACGCGCAGTTCGCGTTCGGCCTCACACTGACATGGTTCGTGTTGGGCCTCGCGATCTTCCCGGTCCTTATCGCGCTCGCCATGGTCTACGTGCGCCAGTCGAATGCGTTCGAGGACGAGGTTTTCAGCATGGTGGACGCATCCACCCTGCCGTCCGCCGATGTCGTGGCTCCGGACGCCATCCCCGCTCCGGCCACCGCGACCGGTGAGGCTCCGACCCCGACGAGCAGCGAAGCTGCTCAGGCTGCTCACTAGGAGAGGAGGCTCACATGGCAGGAGTCGATACCATTCCCTTGATGTTCGTGGTGGGCATCGTTCTGGCCACTATCGGACTCGGCATCTACGCAACGCGTCTTTCGCGCACCGCCTCTGACTTCTATGTGGCAGGCCGTGGCGTCAACGCGTTGTGGAACTCGTCGGCGATCTCGGGCGAGTACCTGTCCGCCGCGTCCTTCATGGGCATCGCAGGCATGCTCATGAAGTTCGGCTATGACGTTCTTTGGTATGCCGTCGGTTACGCCGCCGGCTACGTGTTCCTTCTGCTCTTCATCGCGGGCCCGCTGCGCCGTTTCGGCGCATACACGATCCCGGACTTCGCAGAGGGTCGCTTCGACAGCAGCGGCATGCGCAAGCTCGCCGTCATCTTCGCGCTGTCCATCTCGTTCTTCTACATGATGCCGCAGATGAAGGGCGCGGGTATCACGCTCGCGCAGCTGCTCAAGACCCCGTACTGGGTGGGCGTCTTCGTCGTCGGCACGGTCATCACCCTGAACGTCATCCTCGGTGGCATGAAGGGCATCACGTTCACTCAGGCGTTCCAGTACTGGGTCAAGATGTTCGCCATCTCCATCCCGATTTTCGTGCTCATGACGGTCTTCGGACACTACGGCACGCAGGTGTCCACGGGTGGCTCGCCGGAAAGCGTCGCCCCCCCGATCACCGAGACCGCAACCTACAAGTTCCCGCAGGCGGGGACGCTCAAGATGACGAGCGACGGCACGATCGTGCCCGAGACCGACGTCAAGGCGAAGGTCAACACGTACGACGCCGAGGGCATCGTCGTCAAGAAGGAGAAGGTCGCCTACACCGGCGGCGCCCCCGTGAACCTCACCAAGGGCCAGCTCGTGACCTTCGCCACGCCGGTCAAGGTTCAGCTGAACGCCGGCATGACCATGCCGAACTACACGAAGTCCGAGAAGTGGCTGCACCCGTTCGGCCCGTTCACGAGCAAGTACGTGAACCCTGCTGACCCGGTGTCAGTCAAGTGGGTGCCGCTGCTCTACACGTACTCGCTGATCATCGCGCTCCTTTGCGGAACCGCAGGTCTGCCGCACATCCTCGTGCGGTTCTACACCAACCCCGACGGCCGCTCGGCCAAGCGCACGACGCTGCTCGTCATCGGCATGCTCTCGCTGTTCTACATCTTCCCGGCGATGTGGGGCTCGATGGGCCGCAACGTGATCCCGAGCCTGTATGCCAACGGCGGCACGGACCTCGTTACGATCCTCCTGCCGACCAAGCTCTCCAGCCCGCTGTGGGGCCAGATCTTCTCCGGCATCACCTCGGCTGGCGCGTTCGCAGCGTTCATGACCACGTTCTCCGGTCTGCTCGTTTCCGCGTCGAGCGCCTTCGCGCACGACATCTACGGCCGGATCCTGCGCCCGGAGGCCAGCCCTGAGTCCCGACTCAAGGCCTTCAAGGTCGCTGCCGCAGGAGTGGGCCTGGCTGCGATGAGCCTCGGTCTGCTGGTCCAGAACTTCGACATCAACATGCTCGTCGGTTGGGCGTTCGCCATCGGCGCAAGCACGTACTTCCCGCTGCTGCTCATGGGCGCCTGGTGGCGCAGGCTCACCAAGTCCGGCGCGGTCGCCGGCATGCTCGGCGGCGGTCTTGCGGCCATCGGTTCCGTGCTCTTCACGATGGCCGTCGACAAGGGCTGGATCGCTCAGCCGGCGTCCGGCTTCCTGAACACGCTTCTCGTGCAGCCCGCCATCTGGACGGTGCCGCTGGCCCTCGGCCTCATGGTCTTCGTCTCGCTGGCGACCCAGAACCAGGTGCCTGCCGACATCCGCCTCAAGATGCTCAAGCTCCATGCCCCCGAGTCCCTCGGCCTCAAGGCCGACTACATCACCGATTAGGAGGTGAGCGAGATGGCGCAAGATCAACTCGATCGCACCGCGGAACTGATGACGGATGCGGACATCACGGACGTCTCCATGTCGGTCTCGAAGATCCTCGTCGCGACCGACGGTTCAGCCACGGCTGTCGAAGCGACCAAGGTGGGAATCTCGCTCGCCAAGTGCTTCAACGCCGAAGTCATCGCCCTGTTCGTCGGCCCCGGCAACGTCGAGGACCCGATGCAGTACATCGAGCAGGAGCAGCTCGAGGGCGTCCATCACACCGCTGCGGGCCTGAAGATCGCCGCACAGCTCGGCGAGAAGAACGGGATCAAGGTGACAGCGGCAATCGCGCAGGGTTCGGTGGCCCACGAGGTCCTCGAAGCCTGCAAGGCGAACGACGTCAACATGATCGTCATCGGCTCCGAAGGCCGCACGGGCTTCAAGCGCGTGGCACTCGGCTCCGTTGCCGAGGCTGTCCTTCGTGACGCGCACGTGCCGGTCATGGTGGTCCGCCACTGCTCGACCGAGTTCTGCATCACGCCGCAAGCGTAGGTGCACGCTACATAGCACTGCCGAAGGGTCGGGGGCCGAAGCTCCCGGCCCTTCGTGCGTTCGCCGTGTCGCCCGCGCGCTGCGGTATCCTTTACCAGCGGCGCACGCTCGTCGCAGCCATCCGACCTGGAGGAGTCACCGCATGACCGTCGCGCTTCGCATGAGCAACCTGTACGCACCCACGCTCAAGGAGGATCCCGCCGAAGCCGAACTGGCGTCGCACCGCCTGTTGCTGCGCGCCGGGATGATCCGCAAGACGGCCGCCGGCATCTACACATTCTTGCCGCTCGGGTGGCGTGTGCTGAACAAGGTCGCCGACATCGTCCGCGAGGAGATGGACGCCATCGGCAGCCAGGAGATGGTCATGACCGTGCTGCAGCCCGCCGAGCTGTGGACGGAGTCAGGCCGCTGGGACGACTACGGCCCCGAACTCATGCGCCTGAAGGACCGCCACGCCCGCGACTTCTGCCTCGGCCCCACGCACGAGGAGCTCATCACGACGCTCGTCGACAACGACACGCGTTCATACAGAGAGCTGCCGCTCTCGCTCTACCAGATCCAGGTGAAGTTCCGCGACGAAGTACGGCCGCGTTTCGGCCTGCTTCGCGGGCGCGAGTTCGTGATGAAGGACGCCTACAGCTTCCACGTCGACCAAACGTCGCTGCAGGAGCACTACGACGAGATGAGCCGCGCGTACGGTCGCATCTGCGAGCGGCTGGCCCTCGAGTACCGCCCGGTCGTCGCCGACTCCGGCCAGATCGGCGGCAAGGTCACGACCGAGTTCATGGCGCTCGCCGAAGCGGGGGAGGCCGAACTCGTCTACTGCGAGTGCGGCTGGGCCGCCAACGTCGAGGCCGCCGAGACGCGCGTGCCTCGCAGCCCCGCGGTGAGCGAACCCGTCGCACTCGACAAGCGCCCGACGCCCGGCCTGCACACGATCGCCGAGCTGGCCGAAGCGTGGGGGATCTCCGAGCACGACACCGTCAAGACGATGGCGGGCAAGTCACCCGAGGGGCGCCTCGTTTTCTTCTGCGTCCCCGGCGACCGCGAGCTCAACCCGGTCAAGGCCGGTTGGGCCGTGAGCGGCGTCGAGCTGCTCGACGAGGCCGACTTCAAGGAGTTCGGCATCCCCAAGGGCTCTCTCGGCCCCGTGGATCCGCCCGCCGGCACCCTGGTCATCGCCGACGCGTCGCTCAAGGGCGACGTCGCGTGGGGCGTCGGCGCCAACGAAGATGGATTCCACCTCTACGGTGCACAGCCCGGCCGCGACTTCGAGGTCGCGCAGTGGGCCGACCTCGTGTTCGCGCAGCCGGGTGACGAGTGCCCCGACTGCGGCGGCGAACTGCTCGGCGCGCGCGGCATCGAGGTCTCGCAGGTCTTCCAGCTCGGCACGAAGTACTCCGAGGCGATGGGCGCCTCGTTCACCGACGAGAACGGCGACGAGCGCCCGTTCGTCATGGGCTGCTACGGCGTAGGCGTGTCACGCTCGCTCGCTGCGGTGATCGAACAGCACAACGACGATGGCGGCATCGCCTGGCCGATCTCGGTCGCGCCGGCCGAGGTCGCCGTGCTGCCGCTCGGCGACGGTGAGATCGCGACCGCGGCCGAGGGCCTCTACAACGCGCTGGCCGACCGAGGCATCGAGGTCGTGATCGACGACCGCGAAGAGCGCCCCGGAGTGAAGTTCAACGACGCCGATCTCATCGGCTGGCCCTTCCAGATCGTCGTCGGCAAGAAGGGCCTTGCCGAAGGCAAGCTCGAGGTCAAGGACCGCGCAACGAACCAGAAGACGAGCGTGGACCTGGATTGCGTCGTGGAGGTCGTGGTGGACCTCGTGCATGGGGAGAGGGCGAAGTTCGCGCATTAGCGCTGGGAGTCGTCGCGGCACGAGGGGAGGCGGGACGTGAGCACCCACGCGAGCAAGAGCAGCGCGCGTTTCGCGCATGCCTCCGAACGCTGGACCGCGGGTGACGGCGCACTCATCGCTGCAGAGCTCGGACTGCCCCCGGGAAGCTCGGTTCTCGACGTTGGTGGTGGCACGGGCGTGCTGGCCGAGTACGTGGCGGCGGCTTCCGGGTGCTTGGTCACCGTGCTCGACCGTGATCCGCTCGCAGTGGAGAGGGCGTCGTCGCGAAGCGGTGTAACGGCCGCGCTCGGCGATGCGGCTGCGATGCCATTCCCAGACGCAAGCTTCGACGCGGCGCTGTTCATCGATGCGTTTCACCACGTCGTGGACCAGCGGTCGGCGGTGCGCGAGACGGCTCGAGTTCTGCGTCCCGGAGGCTTGGTCCTTGTCGCGGAGCGTGATCCGGCCTACTTCGCCGCCAAGCTCACGTACATCTACGAGCGCATGATCGGGGAGTCGGTATCTGCCCATACACCCGAAGCGCTCGCCGAGATGTTTCGCCACGCCGGGATAGAGGGCGAGAGCCGGATGGGCACCGGTGACTCCTACCGGTTCGTCGGCATTCGGAAGTAGCGGCCCGCCCGCTGGCAAGGGCATCGAGCAGAAAGCCAGAAGGTAGCCTCTGACCTCAGAGGGTGGCTGGGCGTCTGCTCATCCGCAACACGCTAGATGCACTACTAGTCTTGCGAAGAGAGGTGCCGAACCATCAAGAGGTCCTCGTCCTGCTCGGCGATGGTCTCGAAGCCTAGCCGCGCATACAGCCTCGACGCGGGATTGCCTCTGTCGACGCTCAACGAGGTCTTG
>JACRBU010000125.1 GCA_016213085.1 Coriobacteriales bacterium | reverse complement strand
GTCATCCTCGTCGGCGGTTCCACCCGCATGCCGGCGGTGCAAGAGCTCGTGAAGTCGCTGACCGGCAAGGACCCGCACATGGGCGTCAACCCCGACGAGGTCGTCGCGCTCGGCGCCGCGATCCAGGGTGGCGTGCTCTCGGGCGACTTCGGCAAGGGCGACATCCTGCTGCTCGACGTCACCCCGCTCTCGCTCGGCGTCGAAACGCTCGGTGGCGTGACCACGAAGCTCATCGAGCGCAACACGACTATCCCGACGCGAAAGTCCGAGATCTTCACCACCGCCGCCGACGCGCAGACCTCCGTCGAGGTCCACGTCCTGCAGGGCGAGCGCGAGATGGCCGCCGACAACAAGACGCTCGGCAAGTTCCACCTCACGAACATCCCGCCCGCGCCGCGCGGCGTGCCCCAGATCGAGGTCGCGTTCGACATCGACGCGAACGGCATCGTGAACGTGCACGCCAAGGACCTGGGCACCGGACAGGAGCAGAAGATCACGATCACGGGCTCGACGGCGCTCTCCGACCAGGAAGTCGAGCGCATGGTCGACGACGCTGAGTCCCACGCTGAGGACGATCGCCAGCGCAAGGAGCAGGCGGAGGTACGCAATACCGCCGATTCGCTCGTCTACACCACCGAGAAGACGCTCGCCGACCTCGGCGACAAGGTACCGGACGCGACCAAGTCCGAGATCGAGACCGCTCTTGCCGACACGAAGAAGGCGCTCGAGGGCGACGACACCGACGCGATCAAGTCGGAGACCGAGAAGCTGCAGCAGGCGAGCTACAAGCTGGCCGAGGTCGTGTACCAGCAGGCCGGCTCGGAGCAGGCTGCCGAAGGCGCGCCGAGTGAGGCTGCGTCCGACGAGGCCGAGGTCGTCGACGCCGAATACGAGGTCGTCGACGAGGAGGAGAAGTAACCGTGACCGGTCCTCGCGAAGAGCAGGCTGGCCCCGACCCCCAGACCGGTCCCGACCCGGAACTCATAGAGGACCTCGGTCCCGAGCTCGAGTTCCGCGGCGACCAGCTCGACGCCGAGCTCGAGGCCGCGAGGAGCGAGGCTGCACAGTGCCGCGACACCGCGCAGCGCGCACTCGCCGAGCTCGACAACTACCGCAAACGGATCCAGCGCGACCAGGCCGACGCGGTTGCTCGTGCGGGCGAGCGGATCATCTCGGAGCTGCTGCCCTCGCTCGACAACCTCGAGCGCGCGATCGACCACACGACGGCGGGCGGCGACCTCAGGCACCTGCTCGACGGCGTGGAAGCCGTGCAGCGGCAGGTCCTCGACGTGTTCGCCAAGGAGGGCGCTGTCCCGATCGACCCCTTCGGCCAGCAGTTCGATCCGAACTGCCACCAGGCCGTGGGCCAGGTGGAGGACGCTGAGGTGCCAGAGGGTACGGTCGTGGAGGTCTACCAGAGGGGCTACGAGATGCACGGCCGGATCCTTCGGCCTGCGATGGTCATCGTCTCAACCGGGGGGCCACCCGCGCCGAAGGAGTAGGCCATGGCTCCGAGCACCAACTACTACGACGTCCTCGGCGTGAAGAAGGACGCCACCGTAGACGAGATCAAGAAGGCGTTTCGGCGTCTCGCGCGCAAGCACCACCCCGATGCGGGCGGCGACGAGGAGCGATTCAAAGAGATCAACGAGGCCTACGAGGTCCTCTCCGACGCGGAGAAGCGCACGCGCTACGATCAGTACGGCCAGTACTTCGGCGGACAGGTGCCGCCGGGTTACGGCGGCGCGGGAGCGCCCGGCGGCTTCGGGTACCAGAGCGTCCAGGTGGGCGACCTCGGTGATCTCGGCGACATCTTCGGCAACCTGTTCGGCGGGGCGGGCGGGGGCGGTGCGACGGGTGTCGGGTTCGGCGGCGCGGGGCAGGCCCAGCGTGCTCGACCGCATCGTGGCCGCGACCTCCAGATCGACCTCACCGTCACGTTCGACCAGGCGCTCGAGGGGACGTCGACCAAGGTCGAGATCGACCGCGAGGAGGCCTGCCCGACGTGCGGCGGCAGCGGGGCGAAGCCCGGCACGTCGCCGGTCACGTGTCCGACGTGCCAGGGCTCGGGCCAGGTGGCCGACTCACAAGGGCTCTTCGGCTTCTCTCGGCCCTGTCCGAGGTGCGGTGGTTCGGGCCGCATCATCGAGGAGCCCTGCAGGACCTGCCGAGGTGCGGGCAAGGTCGTCCGCCCGAAGCCGGTCACGATCAACGTGCCGGCAGGTGTCACCGACGGGGGAAAGCTGCGCTTCAAGGGCAAGGGCGAGTCCGGCGTCGATGGCGGGCCGCCCGGCGACCTCTACGTCGTGACGCACATCTCGCCGCACAAGGTCTTTCGCAGGGACGGCGCCGACGTCGTGATGGACCTCCCGATCTCGATCACGGAGGCCGCGCTCGGAACGCAGGTGACGATCCCGACCCCCGGCGGGGGCAAGGCGAAGCTCAAGGTCCCCGAGGGCACGCAGGACGGCAAGGTCCTTCGGCTGAAGGGCAAGGGCGCCCCGAGGCTCAAGGGGACCGGCCACGGTGACCTCAAGGTCAGGATCGTGGTCGACGTTCCCACACACCTGACCGAGCGTCAGGCCGAGCTCCTTCGGGAGTTTGCCGAGGCGCGTGCCGAAGACGACGCAGGGCTTCGCGAGCACATCGCATAGCCGACACGAAAGGCCGAGACGATGGCAGCACTCAGACGACCCGATCGCGAGCGCCCGCTGTACATGATCAGCGTGGCGGCGGAGCTCGCAGGGGTGCATCCGCAGACGCTCCGCATCTACGAGCGCAAGCAGCTCATCTGCCCGCAGCGCTCCTCCGGCAACACGCGGCTCTATTCGGACGCCGACATCGAGCGGCTGCGACTGATTCAGCAGCTGACACAGGAGGAGGGCGTCAACCTCGCTGGGGTCGAGCGCATCATCGCGATGCAGCAGCAGCTCGAGCGCATGCACGCCGAGCTCGAGGCGATGCGCGTGCAGCTCGCTCGCGTGCAGAACCAGATGAACGCCCGCCGCCAGCCGGTCGTCGGCATGGTGCACGTGCAGCGCGGCCAGATCGCACGCAGGTCAGGGGGCAGCAGATGAGACTCGACAAGCTCACGATCAAGGCGCAGGAAGCCCTCGCCGCGGCCCAGTCGATCGCAGACGACCATCACTCGGCGGTCATCGAGCCCGACCACGTGCTCAAGGCCCTCCTCGACCAGGCCGAGGGCATCGTGCGCCCGATCCTCGAGAAGGTGGGCGCGGACCCCTCGACGCTCTCTCGTGAGGTGGACGAGGCCGTCGAGGCCATGCCGCAGGTTACCGGCCAGCTGCACCAGGCCGCTCAGGTCGGTCCCCGCCTGAACACCGTGCTCAACGACGCTTTCAAGTTCGCGGAGAAGATGAAGGACTCGTTCGTCTCGAGCGAGCACCTGCTCGTCGCGATCGCCGCCGACACCGGCGATTCCGGCCGGATGCTGGAGCGCGCGGGCGCGACCTCCGCCAGGTTGGAGGAGGCCATCACCGAGCTGCGCCGGGGCGCACACGTCACCGACGAGAACGCCGAAGGGCAGTTCCAGGCGCTCGAGCGCTATTCGCGCAACCTCACGCAGATGGCGCGCGACGGCAAGCTCGATCCCGTCATCGGGCGCAACGACGAGATCCGCCGAGTGATCCAGGTGCTCTCGCGGCGCACCAAGAACAATCCGGTGCTCATCGGCGAGCCCGGTACGGGCAAGACGGCGATCGTCGAAGGGCTCGCGCAGCGCATCGTCGCCGGTGACGTCCCGACATCCCTGCGCGACAAGGACGTCGTCGCGCTCGACCTCGGCTCGATGGTCGCGGGCGCGAAGTACCGCGGTGAGTTCGAGGACCGCCTCAAGGCGTTCGTGCGCGAGGTCGAGCAGGCAGAAGGTCGGATCGTGCTCTTCATCGACGAGCTGCACACGCTCGTCGGTGCCGGCGCCGCCGAAGGAGCGATGGACGCGAGCAACATGCTCAAGCCCGCGCTCGCTCGTGGGGAGCTTCACGCGATCGGAGCGACCACCCTCGACGAGTACCGCGAGCACATCGAGAAGGACGCCGCCCTCGAGCGCCGGTTCCAGCCGGTGTTCGTCGGCGAACCCAGTGTCGAAGACACCATCGCCATCCTGCGGGGCCTCAAGGAGAAGTACGAGGTCCACCACGGCGTGCGCATCACCGATGGCGCCCTCGTTGCCGCCGCGGAGCTCTCCACCCGCTACATCACCGACCGGTTCCTCCCGGACAAGGCCATCGACCTGATCGACGAGGCCGCCAGTCGCCTTCGGATCGAGATCGACTCCATGCCGGTGGAGATCGACGTCGTCGAGCGCCAGCTCATGCAGATGCAGATCGAAGAGCAGGCGCTGATGAAGGAGACCGATCCCGCGAGTGCCGAGCGCCTGGAGCTACTCCGCGCCGAGATGGCGCAGCTCCAGGAGACGCTCTCGGGTCAGAAGGCCAAGTGGCAGACGGAGAAGGAAGTCATCTCGGCCGTAGGCGCCATCAAGGCCGAACTTGACGAGGCGCGAATGGAAGAGGAGCGAGCCACGCGCGAGGGCGACCTCCAACGCGCCGCCGAGATCCGGTACGGCCGCATCCCGGAACTCGAGCGAAACCTTCTGGGTGCGGACGAGCGTCTCAAGGAGCTGCAGAGCTCCGGGGCGATGCTGAAAGAAGAGGTCACAGAGGAGGAGGTCGCCCAGGTCGTCGCTTCGTGGACCGGCGTGCCGGTCAGCAAGCTCATGAGCGGGGAGATGGAGAAGCTCGCTCGTCTCGAGGACGTCTTGCATGAGCGGGTCGTCGGCCAGGCCGAAGCCGTCACCGCCGTCGCTTCGGCGATCAGGCGCTCGCGTGCGGGCCTGTCCGATCCGGACAAGCCCATCGCGTCGCTGCTCTTCATGGGCCCGACAGGCGTCGGCAAGACCGAACTCGCCAAGACGCTCGCCGAATTCCTCTTCGACACCGAGAAGGCACTCATCCGGATCGACATGTCCGAGTACATGGAGAAGTTCAGCGTGCAGCGCCTCATCGGCGCGCCCCCGGGCTACGTCGGCTACGAGGAGGGCGGTCAGCTCACCGAGGCCGTCCGGCGCCGGCCGTACTCGGTGGTGCTCCTCGACGAGATCGAGAAGGCGCACGCGGACGTCTTCAACGTGTTGCTGCAGGTCCTCGATGACGGCCGGCTCACCGATGGCCAGGGCAGGACCGTGAGCTTCCGCAATTCGATCGTGATCATGACGAGCAACATCGGGTCGCAGTACATCGCCGAGTTCGGCGGCGACGAGTCCAAGATGCGCGAGATGCTCGATGAGGCGCTCCGGCATGCCTTCCGCCCCGAGTTCCTCAACCGGATCGACGAGATCGTCGCCTTCCACCAGCTCACCCTCGATGAGCTGTCGCACATCGTCGACCTCCAGCTAGCCGAGGTCGGCCAGCGGCTCGCGGAGCGCAAGCTCACGCTCGAGGTCACCGACGCGGCGCGCGAGCGCCTCGCGCTCGACGGATACGATCCCGTCTTCGGGGCACGTCCCCTGAAGCGCGTCATCCAGAGCCGGGTCGTCGACCGCGTCGCGAAGGCGATCATCGCGGGCGAGGTCCACGAGCGCGACCGTGTGACGATCGATCTCAGCGACGATGAGTACGCGCTCGAGGTCGTCTCGCCGAGTCCGCCTGCCACCGTGTCGTAGCGCTCGAACGCTGGATACCTGCGTCAGGCAGCGCCTGCGCGGGGACTATCTACGCAGCCGGAATGGTGCGAGGGGGCACCAGTGGCGGCGCACATCCGCGCACCGTGCCGGCGCGCAATCTGTTCGTTTCTCGCAAAGAGCGGTTGAAGTTCGTTCAGATTGGTATATGATACTCTACAGGTATCATTTCTACCCGAGAGGCGCACGTGGAGATCACGAGACGAACCGACTACGCCATTCGCATGCTGCTTGAGCTGGCACGCGACGGTGGCGAGCCGATCTCGGTGCGGGCCCTCGCGGAGCACCAAGGGGTTCCGTACGCGTTCGCGCGTGCGGTCCAGCGCGACCTCGTCGGCGCCAAGCTGGTCAAGGCGCGCAGAGGCGCGGCGGGCGGGATAACCCTGGCCCGGCCGGCCGAGGAGATCACGCTTCTCGACATCGTCGCGGGTATGCAGGGCGACCCCTCGATCGCGACGTGCGCGGGGGACCCTCAATGGTGCGACCGGTCGCATAGCTGCTCGATGCATCGCGTCTGGTGCGGAGCCAATGACCTCATCCGCGACTACTTGGGTGGCAGGACTCTGGCGAGTCTTGTAATCGACAACGGAAGGTAGGTGTGGAGATGGACGTGACAGTCCTGGCGAGGCTGCAATTCGCGGTGACGATCGCCTATCACTTCCTCTTCGTGCCGCTCTCGATCGGGCTCGGACTGGTTATGGTCCTGACCGAGCGCCGGTTCTACAAGAGCGGACACCCGGAGGATCAGGCGTCGTCGGATTTCCTGATCAAGATCTTCACCGCGACGTTCGCAGTCGGTGTGGCGACCGGAATCGCCATGGAGTTCGCCTTCGGCACGAACTGGGCGACGTACTCCCGGTTCGTGGGCGACATCTTCGGGGCGCCCCTGGCGGCCGAGGCGCTGTTCGCGTTCTTCCTCGAGTCGACCTTCCTTGCGGTGTTGCTCTTTGGGAGGAATCGCGTTTCCAGGCGCTTCTTCTACACGTCGACGTGGCTCGTCTGGAGCGGCTCGATGCTCTCGGCGCTCTGGATCATCATCGCCAACTCGTGGATGCAGACTCCGGCCGGTTTCAAGATCGTCGAAGGTCCGCAGGGCCCCAAGGCCGTGCTGACGAACTTCTTCGCCGCCGCATTCAACCCGACCACGCTGCCGCGCTATGCGCACACGATCGTCGCGGTGCTCATGATGGGCGGGTTCATGGCGATGGCATTCGCCGCCTACTACTACCGGCGCGGCACGCATGAGAGGTTCGCGCGCAACACGATGGCCATCGGGGCCGCTATCGCGCTCATCTTCACGCTTCTCATGGGCCCGGCCGGTCACTGGAGTGCGGTCGCGGTTGCCGAGAACCAGCCGACGAAGCTGGCCGCCAGGGAAGGGATGTGGGACCGGGGTCCCGCACCGCTCGGCCTGGTCGGCTACGTCGATTCCGCGAACAAGCAGACGACCGCCATCGAGATTCCCGGTGCGGTCTCGTTCCTCGCGACATTCGACGCGTCGACCCCCTACGACGGGCTCAACAACTTCCCCGCGGACCGGATCCCGACGCCGGCGCAGACCCAGATCACCTATCAGTCCTACCACGTCATGATCCTGCTCTGGCTCGTGATGGTGCCGCTCTCGATCGTGGCGTGGTTCATGAACCGTTCGGGTTCGCTCGCAAGGCGGCGTGGATTCCTCGGCTTCCTGATGTGGGCCCCGATCATCCCCATGCTCGCCATCCAGACCGGTTGGGCGACCGCCGAAGTCGGCCGTCAGCCGTGGATCGTCTGGGGGCAGTTGCGCACGGTTGACGCGATCTCCAAGGTCGTGCCGGCCGGCCAGGTGCTCACGACTCT
>JACRBU010000121.1 GCA_016213085.1 Coriobacteriales bacterium | reverse complement strand
GGTGGCCGAGCACATCTGGTCGATGTACGAGGTCGGCCAGCCCTCGCTCGTCGGCACGATCTCGATCGAGAACTCCGAGCGCCTCTCGCGCGCACTCACCAAGCGTGGCATCAAGCACAACGTGCTCAACGCGAAGTTCCACGAGCAGGAAGCGCACATCATCGCGCAGGCCGGTCGCCTGCACGCGGTCACCATCGCGACCAACATGGCCGGCCGAGGCACCGACATCATCCTCGGCGGCAACCCCGAGGCGCTCGTCGAAGACATCCTCGGCCAGCGCGGCATCCAGGCCGAGGAGGCGACCGAAGAGCAGGTAGCGGATGCGCTTGCGGAAGCCAAGCGCATCACCGCCGACGAGCACAGGAAGGTCGTCGAGCTCGGCGGACTGGCGGTCGTCGGCACCGAGCGCCACGAGTCGCGCCGCATCGACAACCAGCTCCGAGGCCGTTCGGGACGCCAGGGCGACCCCGGTCTCTCGCAGTTCTACCTCTCGCTCGAAGACGACCTGCTGCGCCTGTTCGGCGGCGGTCGCATGGACAGGATCAGCGGGCTGATGGAGCGCACGCAGATCCCGGACGACATGCCGATCCAGGCGGGCATGGTCTCCAAAGCCATCGAGAGCGCGCAGCGCCAGGTCGAAGCGATGAACTTCGCCGCACGCAAGCACGTCCTCGAGTACGACGACGTCATGAACAAGCAGCGCGAAGTCATCTACGCCGAGCGCAACGCGATCCTCGACGGCAAGGACATCCACGACCGCGTCGAGCAGATCATGCGCGAGACGATCACCGAGCGCGTGCTCGAGTTCGCTCCCGAGCGCGTCTACGCCGAGGAGTGGGACTGGGAGGGCCTCGCCGGCTGGTTCCGCGAGCTCACCGGCCTCGAGAACGCCGTCGCCGAACTCGAGGGCGAGGTCGAGAACCCGCACGAACTCGCCGACCAGCTCGCCGAGAGCGCCCTCGCGCTCTACGCCGAGAAGGAAGAGCAGATCGGCCCCGAGGGCCTGCGCAACCTCGAACGCCACGTCATGCTGCGCGTCATCGACACCCGCTGGATGGACCACCTCGCCGAGATGGACTACCTGCGCGAGGGCATCGGCCTGCGCGCGATGGGTCAGCGCGATCCGCTCGTCGAGTACAAGGAAGAAGCCTTCAACGCGTTCTCCGGCCTCGTCGCCCAGATCAACGAGGACTACCTGCGCACGATCATGCACATCCAGGTCGTCATCGAAGAGGAGCCCGAGCCCGTGGCCCTCGGCGGTGCAAGCTACTCCGCTCCCAGCGAGGCGTCGATCTTCAGCGGCGCCGTCGAGGCGGCCGAGCTTGCCGAGGCGGCCGGGATCGGCGGGCCGTCGCCCGACGCGATCGCCGCGGCGGCTGCCGCAGCCGGAGGCGGGGGAGCGGCAACCATCGTCAAGGACAAGGACGATCCCTGGGCCAACGTCGGCCGAAACGACCCGTGCCCGTGCGGCAGCGGCAAGAAGTTCAAGAAATGCCACGGAGCTGCCTCGTAGGCGAGGGCCACACGCAGAAGCCGCCGCGCCTTCGGCGTGGTAGATTGCAGACAGGAGGTTAGCCGGATGCCGATGCGCTTCACAGCCGTGTTCGAAGAGGTTCCCGAGGGCTACATAGCCTTCGTCGAGGAACTCCCCGGCGCAAACACGCAAGGTGCCACCCTCGGCGAGGCACGCGCTAACCTGGAAGAGGCGGTGCGGCTGGTGCTCGAGTCCAACCGTCTGCTCGCCGAAGAACAACTCGACGATCGCAAGGTCATCCGCGAGCCCCTCGACATCGCCGGGTGAAGCGCCGGAACTTCCTTCGGCACCTTGAGACCCAGGGCTGCACACTGCTGCGGGAGGGCGCCAACCACTCGGTGTACGTCAACCGCGGGGCAGGCAAGGTGTCGACGGTGCCTCGTCATCGTGAGGTGAATGACTTCCTCGCGGCGAAGATATGCAGCGACCTCCAGATTCCAAAGCCCTGACGGCTTTCGAGCGCATCGTGCCAAGGGCTAGATAGCGCCAAGCACGGAGTTTCGGCCCAGGACCTGTAAGGAACCCACCCGCCCATGGTTGAGAACCGATCCACAGAAATCCAACAGCTTCGCGAGCGCGTCGAGCGCATGTCCGAGTACCTGCACATCGACGCGAAGCGCACCGAGCTCGCCGCGCTCGAGGCCAAGGCCGCCGAACCCGGCTTCTGGGACGACCAGTCCGCCGCGCAAGCGGTGATGGCGCAGGCGTCCGGCATCCGTGACGAGATCGAGCAGTTCGAGTCGGTGGTCGCCGGCATCGAGGACGCCGAAGTCGGCAACGAACTCGCCCTCGAGTCCGAGGACGAAGAGCTCGCCGAAGAGCTCACGCGCGGCCTGCGCGATCTCGCGAAGCGCATCGACGGCCTCGAGGTGAGCTCCTGGTTCACCGGTGAGTTCGACCACGGCGACGCGCTCCTCACCATCACGCCTGGTCAGGGCGGTCTCGAGGCCCAGGACTGGACCGAGATGCTGCTGAAGATGGTCACCAAGTACGCCGAGCGCAAGAAGTGGAAGGTCGACCTCCACGACGCGCCCGCAGGCGTCGAGCTCGGCATCGACCGAGCGGTCTTCACGATCCACGGCCGCAACGCCTACGGCATGCTCACGAGTGAGAACGGCACGCATCGCCTCGTGCGTATCAGCCCCACCGACGAGAAGAAGCGCCGCCAGACCACATTCGCCAAGGTCGAAGTGCTCCCCGTGCTGCCGGATGACATCGAAGTCGACCTTCGCGACGAGGACGTTCGCGTCGACGTCTACCGCTCGAGTGGCCCGGGCGGCCAGTCCGTCAACACGACCGACTCGGCGGTGCGCCTCACGCACATCCCGACAGGCCTCGTCGTCACCTGCCAGAACGAGAAGTCGCAGCACAAGAACAAAGAGGCCGCGATGAAGATCCTTCGTGCGCGCCTCTACGAGCTCGAAAAGGAGAAGCGCGCCGCCGAGCTCGACGAGCTGCGCGGCGACAAGCGCGAGGCGACCTTCGGCAGTCAGATTCGCAACTACGTGCTCTATCCGTACCAGATGGTCAAGGACGTGCGCACCGGCATCGAGACCGGCAACGTCGACGCGGTGCTCGATGGCGATCTCGACGAGTTCGTTGTCGGCTACCACCGCTGGCGGGTGGGGCAGCAGTCCGAGCAGGCCGCCGGGGTCTCGTCGTGAAGCTGCGCGCCGACCTCCACACGCACACCATCGCGTCCGGTCACGCGTACTCGACCGTGAGCGAGCTCGCGCAGTCCGCGGCCGCGCAGGGCATCGAACTCATAGCCGTCTGCGACCATGGCCCGGCGCTTCCCGGCGCGCCGCACGAGTGGCACTTCGGCAACCTGAAGAACGTGCCGAGCGTGCTCGACGGCGTTCGAGTTCTCAAAGGAGTCGAGGCGAACCCGCAGCTCGATACCGAGAATGGCCTCGACCTGCCCGACACGGTTCTCGACCGCCTCGACTTTGTGGCGGTCGGCTTCCACCCGTGCACCGGCTTCGACGAGCCCGATCGCGCCCGCAACACCGAGCTGCTGCTGCGCGTCATGGCGAGCGGCCGCGTCGACATGATCACGCATCCGGGCAACGAGATGCAGTTCCCGCTCGACCTCGACGCGGTCGTTGCGGCGG
>JACRBU010000126.1 GCA_016213085.1 Coriobacteriales bacterium | reverse complement strand
CTGCTCGATGACCGCGTCGGCATCGACGCCATACGGCGAGAAGAGGACCGTCACCCCGGCCACATCATGCGGGACGCCGAGCGAGGCGGGGTTGCCGCCTCCGTCGAAGACGACGGTCGCTCGGAACTCCCCGTGCGCGAAGGCCGCTACGTCCGAGACGAGCGCGGCGCGGGCGGCATCGAGGTCCGTTCTCGCGAGTTCAGCGTAGGCCCGGGCGCGCATCAAGACGTTGTAGCCGTCGACGATCAAGCGCTTCATCGGTTCGTCGCGCGCTCTCGTCTGACCCACTCGAACAGCAGCGCGGTGCCGGCCTGCGCGACGTTGAGCGAACCGACCTTCCCAGCCTTCGGCAGGTTGACCAGGAAGTCGCACTTCTCGCGCGCAAGCCTGGACAGCCCCTCGCCTTCGGCTCCAAGCACGAGCGCGATCCGACCCTCGAAGGGTGCGTCCCAAACCGTCCGCTCCGCGCGCTCGGAGGCGCCGGCGACCCAGTATCCGCCGTCCTTGAGCGCATCGATCACTCGCGCGACGTTCGCCTCCTGGGCCAGCGGGAGGTGCGCGAGCGCCCCCGCCGAGGCTTTCCAGGCCGCCGCCGTGACGGCCGCGCTGCGATGCCTCGGCACCACGAGCGCGGCGGCTCCAGCGAACTCGGCGGAGCGGGCGATGGCGCCGAGGTTCCCGGGGTCCGTCACGTGGTCGAGCACGACGATGATGCTGCTGGGCGCATCGGCGGTCCGCGTCAGCACATCGGCAAGCTCGGCGAACTTGAAGGGCGCGGCTTCGGCCATCACGCCCTGATGCGACCCCCGCTCGCTCCTGGCGTCGAGAGCACTGCGCGGAGCGCGCTTGACCGGGATTCCGGCTCTGCCGGCCAGGCGCTCGATCTCCTCGAGGCTGCGGTCGGGCTTGGTACCTTCGGCGATGGAGACGCTTCTCAGTGGCATCTCGGCGAGGAGCGCTTCGCGGACTGCGTTTCGCCCTTCGATCCAGAGCGCCTGTCCGCTGCCCTTGGTCACCTCAGCCCTTCGGCTCGTAGATGACGCGCGGGCCCTGGGCGGTGTCCTCGATCGTGAAGCCGAGTCCGGCGAGGCCGTCTCGCACGGCGTCCGCACGCGCCCAGTCCTTCTCCGCACGCGCGATCTGACGGGCTTCGAGCAGCTTGTCGACCGCCTCGGCCGGCTCGTCGCCCTCGAACCCCGCGAGTTCAGTGGCGAGCGCGACGACCTCCCTGGGCCACTGCGCCTCCGACGCGTCCGCCTCTTCGACCTCGATCCCGAGGACGCCGAGGAGCTCGACGATGAGCTCTTCTGCATGCAGGAGCACCTGCCGATCGTCCTCGCACATGTCGGACTGGTACTCGGACAGGAACGAATTGGCCGCCTTGGCGAGCTCGAAGATCGCGCCCAAAGCGCCGGCGGTGTTGAAGTCGTCGTCCATCTCGGCATCGAACTTCGACCGCGTACGCTCGAGAGCGATCTCGAGCGCCTGGCGAGCGTCACCCGGAACGCCCGCGCCGCAGACGGCGAGAGAGCGGACCCAACGAAGGTTCCGAACGAGGTTCTCGAGGCGCTCGTAGGCGGCGGTGGCTTCGTCGAGGCGGTGGGTGGAGAAGTCGAGCGGGCTGCGATAGTGCGTCTGCAGCATGAACAGGCGGATCACCGGGGCCGAGTACGTCCCGAGCACGTCTCTCAGCAGCATGAAATTGCCGAGGGACTTGCTCATCTTCTCGGCGTTCACCTGCAGGAGCCCCCCGTGCAGCCAGTAGCGTACGAACGGCACGCCAAGGGCCGCCTCCGACTGCGCGAGCTCGTTCTCGTGGTGCGGGAAGATGAGATCGCTCGCGCCGCCGTGGATGTCGAACGTGCGACCCAGGATGTCCTCGCTCATCGCCGAACACTCGATGTGCCATCCCGGTCGTCCCTCACCCCACGGGCTCGGCCAGTGGGGCTCGCCTGGCTTCGCCGACTTCCAGAGCGCGAAGTCGAGCGGGTCCTGCTTGCGCTCGTCGACCTCCACTCGCGCACCGGCGTTCATCTCGTCGATGTCCCTGCCGGAGAGCTTGCCGTACTCGGGGAAGCTTCGCACGGAGAAGTAGACGTCGCCATCGACCGCGTAGGCGTGGCCCTTCTCGATGAGCGTCTCGATCATGGCGACCATCTCGGGTATCGCCTCGGTCGCCTTCGGCCGCTCGGTCGGGTCTGCGATGTCGAGCGCGTGCATCGCGTCGATGAACGCCGCGGTGTACTCCTCGGCGACCTCCTGTGCCGAGCGCCCTTCCTCGTTGGCCTTGTTGATGATCTTGTCATCGACGTCAGTGACGTTCTGCACGAAGGTCACTTCGAATCCGCGGTAGGTCAGGTATCGGCGGATGACGTCGAAACTCAGGAAGGTCCGGGCGTTCCCGATGTGGATGTGGTTGTACACGGTGGGCCCGCAGACATAAAGCGACACGCGCCCGGCGTCCCTCGGAACGAAGTCCTCTTTGCGTCTGGTCAGTGTGTTGAAAACGCGCATACGGCTCCCTGGTGCGGTCCTGCGGTCAGATCTGCCAGTACCATCCCTCGGCTTCGAACCCGATCGGTTCCGACTCCTGTGCCTTAGCACCGGCAGGCGCTTCTTCGACAGCCGGCGGGAATGGCGGCTCTCCCCGTTCGGCGCCGAGGCCCTCATCGGTGGCCAAGCGTCTCTCCATCCGCTCCATCCGCCTGGTCAGGCAGCGGAACATCTCGACGACCGGGTCGGGAAGGTCCTCGTGGTGCAGGTCGATCGCCTCCACGCGCTCGCCGGCGCGAACCACCACCCGCCCGGGAACGCCCACGACCGTGCTGTTGGGCGGCACGTCGTCGATGACGACCGCGCCACCGCCGACCTTGCTCCCCTTGCCGAGCACGATGTTGCCGAGCACCGAGGCACCGACGCCCACGACGACGCAGTCCTCGAGCGTCGGATGGCGCTTGCCCGACTCCTTGCCGGTACCGCCGAGCGTGACGCCCTGATAGAGCGTGCAGTCCTCGCCGATGATCGTCGTCTCGCCGATGACCACACCCATGCCGTGATCGATGAAGAACCTCCGACCGATCGTGGCTCCCGGGTGGATCTCGACTCCCGTCCACGTGCGCACGAATTGGCTGACCGATCGAGCGAGGAAGACATGCCCGGCTCGGTGAAGCGGACCGGTCACCCCGCGATGCCACCAGATGGAGTGCAGACCGGGGTAGTTGAGCAAGACGCTCACCGTAGAAGTAGCTGCGGGATCGCGCTCCTTGACCGCCTGGATATCCTCTCGCATACGCTCGAACATCGGACCCGCTTCACGTCCCTCGGGAGTCTATTCCTGCACGTCAGGGATTCGGCTCGACTATCGCCGAGCGACTTCAGGGTGTCAATCGGCGGCTCACGCCGGCGCGAGCAGCGCCACCGCCCACGCCGCCACGCCCTCCTGCCTGCCGGTGAAACCCAGACCCTCGGTCGTCGTCGCCTTGATGCCCACCTGCTCGGTGGTCGCACCGAGGTGCCTCGCAAGGGTCTCGCGCATCTGCTCCCGATACGGGGATACACGCGGCTGTTCGAGCGAGATGACGCAGTCGGCGTCCTCGATGACCCACCCTAGGTCACGCACGTGCGCGGCGACCCGCTCGAGGAGGACCATCGACGAGATGCCGCGAAATCGCTCGTCGGTGTCGGGGAAGAGCTTGCCGATGTCGCCCTCGCGCGCCGCGCCGAGGATCGCATCCATGAGCGCATGCGCGAGCACGTCGGCATCGGAATGACCGGCGAGTCCGTACTCGTAGGGGATGGTCACACCGCCGAGGACGAGCGGACGGCCTTCGACGAACGCGTGCACGTCGTATCCGATGCCGATCCTCATCCGACCCCCTCACGCCTGGCCTTGAGCGCCGCGTCCACGAAAACGAGGTCCTCGGGGCGGGTGACCTTGATGTTGTCCCGGGGACCTTCGTGCACGACAACCGTACCACCGGCGTGCTCGACGAGCGACGCGTCATCGGTGCCGGTGTAGCCTTCCACCGCTGCCGCCATGTAGGCGGTGCGCAGGGCATGCATCCGAAACACCTGCGGCGTCTGGATCGACCAGAGTCTGGCCCGGTCCGGGGTCTCGTGAACCACGTCAACGTCGACGACCTTGACCGTGTCGACAGAGGGATGACCGACGATCACACCGTCAGCGTCGGGCCGGTCCGAGAGCGATCGCAGCACCTGCTCGATCAGCGCCGATGTGGCGAGCGGCCGCGCGCCGTCGTGCACGATCACCGCGTCGGGAGTGCCCTCGATCGCCTGCAGACCCGACATGACCGAGTCCTGGCGCGAAGGGCCCGAAGGCGCGACTGCGACCGCACGCCCCGCCGCCTCCTCGGCGATCACCCGGTACTCCTCGATCCGGTCGGCCGGGGCGACCACGATGAGCTGACCCACGCCGGCAGCGGCTGCGCACGCTGCCACCGACCAGGCGAGCAACGGCCGGCCGGCGACCTCGACGGTCTGCTTTCCCTCGTCGCGGCCGAAGCGGGCGCCCGAGCCGCCGGCCACGATGATCGCCGCTGCGCTCACACCGCCGCCCGCTGGCTCAGTCGCGCGAAGATCATGCGTCCCGCCGACGTCTGAAGGACCGAGGTGACTTCAGCCTCCACGTCCTTGCCGACATCACGACGCCCGTCCTGCACGACAACCATGGTTCCGTCCTCAAGGTAGCCGACGCCCTGGTCGGCCTCCTTCCCGTTCTTGACCAGCCGAAGCTGGAGCTTCTCGCCGGGAAGGAGATTGGGCCGAACCGCCGAGGAGAGCTCGTTGACGTTGAGCACGTCGATGCCGCGCACGCGAGCGACCTTCGTCATGTTGTAGTCCACCGTCAGCATCCGGGCCCCCGTTTCCGCCGCAAGCCTCATGAGCTTGTCGTCGACGGCAGCCACATCGGGATAGTCGACCTCGTAGACTTCGGCATCGTCGTGGCTGAGCGTGGAGAGCAGGTCGAGGCCGCGACGCCCGCGGGCCCGCCGGGTGTCGTCGGCCGAGTCGGCAAGCGTCTGCAGCTCGGCAAGCACGAATCGCGGGATTCGCAGGGACCCGTCAAGGAACCCGATCCGGCTGAGCTCGATGAAGCGCCCGTCGATGATGGCGCTCGTGTCCAGGAGAACGTCGAGCGTCGTGTCTTCGGCAAGCGACGTCGTCTTGTGCGGGAGCAGCTCGGCCACGTCACGCCGCTTGAGCATGGCGGCGCGGACGCCCACGTAGGCGCCGAGCGACGACAGCGCGAGGCTGGCAAGCACGGCAAGCCACGTCGGCCTGATGAGGCGCAGGGGCCAGGAGAAGAGCACGGCCACAACGAGGCCGGCGACCAGGCCCGCAACGCCGACCGCGAGGTCCGTAGGCGACAACTCGCTCAGGTAGCCCTCCAGCCGCTGCCACGCGGCGGTGAGCTCCCGTCCCACGATGCCACCGAGAAGGTATCCGAACGACCAGCCGAGGATGATGAAAACGATGATGACGTAGAAGCCCGGCAGACCGCTTAGACCCGGTATCTCGGATTCCCAATCGACAAGTTGTGAGACAGCGAGCCCGCCCATCGCCCCCGCGACCATGAATAGGAAGCGGGTTATGAGCGTGATCATTGTCTTGGCGTCTCAGCGCAGGATGCACCGCATCCACGGCGCCGCTCGCGCCATCACCCCCTTCTCTCCCCGTGGCTGCCGACTCCCCCGCCGGCAGCCTCGATCAGATGGCCAGATGCGCTCTGAGCCGGGCCAATCCGCCGATGATGGCGAGCGCTCGGCGTGAGCCGACGCCGTCAACCTCATCGAGATCGTCGGCTGACGCGCGGATGACCTGCGTCAGCGTTCCGAAACGATCCACGATGCGTCCGACGACGCTTGTAGGTAGCATCGGTATCTTGGTGAGCACTCTGTACCCTCGAGGCCTCAGATGCTCCTCGGCCTGCTGCGCACTTGAGAGACCAAGAGCATCGGCGATGCGGTCCGTCTCAAGCAGGCTCTCGAGCGGCAGTTCGGAGAGGCGGCGGCGGAGAGCCGCGCACCTCCGTGCACCCGGATCGGCGGCGTAATCTCGCAGGAAGAGCTGGTACTGCTCCTCAACGCCCGCAACGAGCTCGTCCGCCTGCATGGCGACGAGCCGGCCTTCCGTGCCGAGCTGGAGGATGTAGCGGCGGACTTCCGAAGCCACTCGTCGAAGCATCTCGAACCTCATGATGACCTCGGACACGTCGCCGACCGTGGCGAGGTCGTCGAACTCCAGCAGTGTGAGCCGGTCGAGCACCTGGTCGAGGCGCTGTCGGTAGCGCTGCAGGGTCTGCAGCGCCTGGTCGGCCTTGGCGAGGATCACGTTGGTTTCCTGCAGCGTGACGCGCCTGCCGGCAAGATAGAGGCTCACGACTTCACGCCGCTGCGAGACCGAGATGACGAGCGCTTTCGTCTGTCTGCTGACGCGTTCGGCCGTGCGATGGCGCATGCCGGTTTCTGAGGTCGGAAGCGTCGGATCGGGGATGAGGTGCACGTTCGCCCGAATGATGCGCGTCACCGCCGAGTCGAGGATGATGGCGCCGTCCATCTTCGCAAGCTCGAAGAGCCGCTGAGGCGTGAAGGGCGCGTCGATCTTGAAGCCGCCTGTCGTGAGCGGCCGCACGTCGGCCTCGTCGCCGATCGTGATAAGCGCCCCCGTCCGGCCAGCGAGAATCATGTCCAACCCCTCGCGCAACTGGGTGCCCGGGGCGACCTTGCTGAACTGCTCGCGCATCACGTCGGCGCGCTCACGCCGTTCGTGTTCGGCCATCGCTCCCTCCCGTCATGCATGTTCCCGAGCTGGTGGGCGGATTGTCCCATACCCCGTGCAGGTTCGCACTATCTAGCTGGCGATTCAGGAAAGGAGGGCGACGAGTCCCGCTGCATCCTCGGCTCGCTCGAACGCGACTCTCGCCTGTGCCGATCCCGTGGACGGCATCACCGCGGCGACCCGGTCGAACCCAAGCCGGCCGGCTTCCTTCACCCGTGCTTCCGTCTGCCCGACCGGCCTGAGGCGGCCGGTAAGGCCGAGCTCGCCGAACGCAACGAGTCGCGAAGGCACCGAACGACCTTGAAGCGCGGAGGCCAACGCAAGGGCGAGCGGCGCGTCGACGGCGGGCTCGCTGATACGCAGACCCCCAGCGACAGAGACGATGACGTCGGCTCCAGCGAAGGAGAGCCCAGCCCGCCGTTCGAGCACCGCGAGCACCTGAAGCAGCCGAGCCGAGTCGATGCCGGTGGCGAGTCGGCGCGGCGCCGGGAGGTAGCTTGGGCTCACGAGCGCCTGGATCTCGACGAGAAGAGGCCGGGATCCCTCCATCGCCGACATGACCGCCGACCCAGGGACATCGGCGCGCTCCTCCAGAAGCGCCGAGGGCGAGTCGACGCCCAGTAGACCGCCCTCGGTCATCTCGAAGATGCCGACCTCACTGGCGGACCCGAACCTGTTCTTCACCGTGCGCACGACGCGGAACGCGTGGTCGCGGTCCCCTTCGAAATAGAGCACCGCATCCACCATGTGCTCGAGCACACGCGGGCCGGCTATGGCACCCTCCTTCGTCACGTGCCCGACGATCAGCGTCGTGACTCCGAGGTCCTTGGCGATCCGCATGAGCCGGGCGGTGCAGGAGCGGACCTGGCCGACGCTGCCCGGAGCCCCCTCGAGGTCCGGGTCGAACGCGGTCTGGATGGAGTCGAGCACGAGGAAGTCCGGTCGAGTCTGCGTCACCGCCACCTCCACTGCGGCGATATCGAGCTCCGCCAGCAACTCGACCCCTTCGGAGATCGCCGAGATGCGACGCGCGCGCAGGCCGATCTGCTGAGGTGACTCCTCACCGCAGACGTAGAGCACACGACGGCCCTGCTTGCCGAGTGCATCCGCCGCCTGGAGAATGAGCGTCGACTTCCCGATGCCGGGCTCACCGCCGAGCAGGACGAGCGAGCCGCTCACGAGTCCGCCGCCGAGCGCCCGGTCGAGCTCGGGTATCCCGACCGCGATGCGGGGAGCCTCGTCCGCGCCCACGCTGCTCAGCGGTACCGGCGTCACGTTCGAGGCGGAACGCGAGGAGGCGGCGCGCGACTCGCGCTCCGCCTCCTCGACGAACGTTCCGAATTCACCGCACTCGTTGCAGCGACCCAACCAGCGCGGCGCGCTCGCGCCGCAGGTCTGGCAGCGCCATACGGTGCGGGCTCGTGCCACCCGCTAGGCTCCGGCTTCGCCTTCTACGGGCTCAGCACCGCTCGCTGAAGGCGCCGGCGGAACCGACGACTCCTCTTGGTCCTCGGGATGCGGCTCGCTTGGAACGGCGACGACACCCTTGCCCTTGCGGAAGGCGAATTCGCCGTCATCTGCGATGTAGGTCTCGATGATGTCACCCGGATGCCACATGCCGGCGAGGATCTGCTCCGAGAGCGGGTCCTCGATGTTGCGCTGGATCGCACGGCGCAGCGGCCTGGCGCCAAGCGCCGGGTCGAAGCCTTCGGAAGCCAACCGCGTGCGAGCGCTGGCCTCGAGCGCGATCCCCATGCCCTGAAGCATGAGCTGATCGCGAACGCGGGAGATCATGAGGTCCACGATCTGCTCGATCTCCTCACCGATGAGATCGTGGAAGACGATGACCTCGTCGACGCGGTTGAGGAACTCGGGCCTGAACGCCTTCTTGAGCTCGTCGGTCACCTTCGACTTCAATGCGCCGTACTCGAGGCCTTCGACAGGAGCCTGCGGCTGGAAGCCGATCGACGTGTTCTTCACGATGTCGCGCGCTCCGATGTTGCTCGTCATGATCACGATCGCGTTCTTGAAGTCGACCTTGCGGCCTTGAGCGTCGGTCAGACGTCCTTCCTCCAGGATCTGCAAGAGGACGTTGAAGACGTCCGGATGGGCCTTCTCGATCTCGTCGAACAGGATCACCGAGTACGGCTTGCGCCGGACCTGCTCGGTGAGCTGCCCGCCCTCGTCGAACCCGACGTAGCCCGGAGGCGAACCGATCAGTCTCGAGACGGTGTGCTTCTCCATGTACTCGCTCATGTCGAGCGAGATCAGGGCCTCTTCGGTTCCGAAGAGGAAGTCGGCGAGCGCCTTGGAGAGTTCCGTCTTGCCGACGCCCGACGGCCCGAGGAAGATGAACGAGCCGGCGGGGCGGCGCGGGTCCTTCAGCCCGGCCCGCGCACGACGGATCGCCTTCGAAACTGCGGTGACCGCCTCGTCCTGGCCGACGATGCGCTCGTGAAGCACGGCCTCCATACGCAGGAGTTTGGCGGTCTCCTCCTCGGTGAGGTCGGTGACGGGAACGCCGGTCCACATCGAGACGACCTCGGCGATCTCCTTCTCGGTGACCTCGACCACGCGCCGGGTGTCCGGCTTGAGCCACTCATCTTCCATCGAGCGCTTCTCGCTCAGGATGTGCTTCTCGTCGTCGCGCAGCGCGGCGGCCTTCTCGAACTCCTGCGCCTCGATGGCGGCTTCCTTCTCGGCCCGGACCGAACGAAGACGGTCCTCGACCTCCTTGACTCCGGGAGGCGCGGTCATCATCTTGATGCGCATCTTCGACCCGGCCTCATCGATGAGGTCGATGGCTTTGTCAGGCAGGAAGCGGTCGGATATGTATCGGTCCGCCAGCGTGGCGGCGGCGTTGATCGCGCCGTCGGTGATCGAGACCCTGTGGTGCGCCTCGTAGCGATCGCGGAGGCCCTTGAGGATCTCGACCGTTTCCTCGACGCTCGGCTCTCCGACCTGGATAGGCTGGAACCGGCGCTCGAGGGCGGGGTCCTTCTCGACGTACTTGCGGTACTCGTCGAGCGTCGTGGCGCCGATGGTCTGGAGTTCGCCGCGCGCGAGAGCCGGCTTGATGATGCTCGCCGCATCGATCGCGCCCTCGGCGGCGCCGGCGCCGACGAGCGTGTGCATCTCATCGACGAACAGAATGATGTCACCGCGCTCGCGGATCTCCTTCATGACCTTCTTGAGGCGGTCCTCGAACTCACCGCGGTACTTGCTGCCCGCAACGAGCGCAGCCAGGTCCAGCGTGTAGAGCTGCTTGTCCTTGATGGTCTCGGGGACCTCATCGGAGGCGATGCGCTGCGCGAGTCCCTCGGCGACGGCGGTCTTGCCGACACCCGGCTCGCCGATGAGAACAGGATTGTTCTTGGTGCGGCGGGACAGGACTTTCATCACGCGACGAATTTCCTCGTCGCGGCCGATCACGGGATCGAGCTCACCCGCACGCGCGGCGGCAGTAAGATCACGGCCGAAGCGGTCGAGCGCCATCATACGGCTTTCGGCACCCTCTTCCCCGGCGCTCTTCTCCGCGAGCATCTGATCCAGCGCGTCGCGCAGGCGTTTGGGATCGACGCTGAGGGCGGTGAAGACCGAACGGATCACACCATCCGGCTTCTCCAGCAGAGCCCAGAGCAGATGCGCCGCCGTGATGTAAGCGTGGCCGGAGCGTTGGGCTTTGTTCTGGGCCGCTGAGAAGACCGCGGCGAGTGCAGCGGAGGTCGCGGGCTGCGAGCCGCCGCTGACAACGGGCAGGCGGCCGAGTGCCGCGCTGGTTTCACCGGCGAACTGGTCGGGATCGACGCCGCATTTTTCCATCAGGGTGCGCGCCATGCCTTCTTCCTGCAGGAGAGCAGAGAGCAGGTGTGCCGGTTGGAGCTCGGGGTGACCGGCGTTTTGGGCCAGCTCGATGGTCCGCTGGAGGGCGGCTTTGGCGTTGTCGGTCCATTTGTCGAGTGAGAACATGGGGGGTGCCTTTGGTTTCGTTTTGTTCTATCGCCCCTGCGAGGCTCCACAAAAAGAATAATATGG
>JACRBU010000123.1 GCA_016213085.1 Coriobacteriales bacterium | reverse complement strand
TCGGCCCGATACCGCTTCGGCCGGGGCCGCCTCAGCGGTCCCCGATGACTCGGCGCCGAAGTGCACCGCGGCTGCGGCAGGTGGCTGCGCCTCGGGGCGTGTCGTGGCAGCGGGCGGCCAGGAGGGGGTCGGCGTCTCCACGGGGCTGGGTGGCTCCGCAGGGGTACGTGGCTCGGCGGTACTGGGTGCCTCGACGGCGCTGGGTGCCTCGGTAGCGCGGGATGGCTCGGGGGCGCTGGCTGCCTCGACAGCGGCCTCTGCGGCCGGCATCTCGATGGCTTCCGAGGCCGCGGGTACGGCGGGCGCCGGCGTGAACGCTGACGCCCTTTCGGGCTCCAGGCCCACCTCGGCTGGTCCGGTGGCCTCGGCTCCGGGCGCTCCGACCACGGGAATCCGCTCGGTGGGCTGCGGCCTCGAAGTGACCTCAGAAACCGCTGCCTCAGCGCCGGCGACCTCGAGCTCGACCGCGGGCATCGCGTAGCCCTCGATGCCCGCGGCACTGAAGAGCCTCGCGCGCAGTGCCTGAGGGCGGTGCTCCTCCAGGATCGTGCGGAACTGCCGGAAGAACGCGTCTCGCTCGGCGTCGAGCGCCCGGATGACCTCTTCGAGCGCTATGGTGCTCACCCGAGCGGTCGAGGCCTCCGGTTGCGACTCGGCGGCGCGCACCAGCCCGATGAAGACGTCGCGGTCCGCGAGCGTCGCCAGGACGTCCTGCATCTCGGTGAGCAGGCGGTGGATCGCGTTGTACTCCGCCCCGAACACCGGCCGGAACGTCTCAGCCGCATGCCGAAGATGCCTGATGTCGGTGCGCATCTGCTGCTGCTCGGCTGTCGACTCGCGGACGAGAGCGGCGGGGACGTGCGTAAGCACCGCCTCGAGGCGTTCAGGGATGACCGTCGCCGCGTAGGCCTGGAGTGTGGTCGCCACATCGGCATTGCGCTTGAAGCCGTGGAGCCCGAGCTCGAAGCGCTGACGCTTCTCGGCGAGGTTCAGCAGGCGCAATCGGCCCTTCATCGCTTGCACGCGGACAGCCCTGTCACCTGCGGCGTAGCCGATGAGGTACGCGAGAGCAGCGCGAGTGTCCTCGGCGTGGAGCTGCTCGACGAGGTGCGCGAACTCCTCGATCGAGGCGTCCGCGTCCCGGATCGGACCGAGCGCCCGCGTGATCTGCCGAACGATCTGAGACATCCAGTCGTATTCCTCAGGCTCGTAGAGAGGCTCGAAGATCTCGAGCGCCTCGCGCGTCCGACGCGCGGCAAGTCGGATGTCATGCACCGCGTCGGCGTCGTCGCCTGCGAGCGCCTGCGCGTGAAGCTCGAAGAGCGGCCGCGCCTTCGACCACAAGATGACCGGGGCCGCGATGCCGACCGGCGTGGTCGGCTCTATGGCGCTGAGCATGCCGTTCTCAGCCATGGATAGCCGCCTTCCAACGAACGAGGGTCCCTGTGCGATGCATACCCGGAGCTGGGCGAGTGGAGCGATTGGCGGGAGTTGCCCCCGGATGCTTTCGCTCGGCAGGGGTCGTGTAAGATATGCGGGCATGTCGCGGGGGGTCCGCGGCACCTTCGATGTGAGGGGTGATACTCCCGCGATGAGCCTCACGTTCCAAGAGATCATCCTGCGGCTTTCGCAGTACTGGGCCGACAACGGCTGCGTCGTCTTGCAGCCCTATGACACCGAGGTCGGAGCCGGCACGTTCCATCCGGCGACCACGCTGCGCTCGCTTGGCCCAGACGCCTGGAACACCGCGTACGTACAGCCGTCGCGACGTCCGACCGACGGGCGCTATGGCGACAACCCCAATAGGCTTCAGCACTACTACCAGTTCCAAGTCATCCTCAAGCCGAGTCCGGACAACGTGCTCGACCTCTACTTCGATTCTCTCCGTCAAATCGGCATCGAGCCAGTGGAGCATGACGTTCGGCTCGTCGAGGACGACTGGGAGTCGCCCACGCTCGGCGCGTGGGGCCTGGGCTGGGAGGTCTGGCTCAACGGCATGGAGGTCACTCAGTTCACCTACTTCCAGCAGGTGGGAGGCTTTGAGTGCCGTCCCGTGCCCGCCGAGATCACGTACGGTCTCGAGCGCCTCGCGATGTACATTCAGGGAGTCGACAACGTCTATGACCTCACGTGGGTCGACGGCGTGAGCTACGGCGACGTGTTCCTGCGCAACGAGCAGCAGTACTCGGCGTACAACTTCGAGGTGGCCGACACGGACATGCTGCTCGGCCTGTTCCGCACCTACGAGGCCGAGTGCAAGCGCACGCTCGATGCGGGGCTCGTGCTGCCTGCGTACGACTTCGTCCTCAAGTGCTCGCACGCGTTCAACATGCTCGACGCGCGCGGGGCGATCTCGGTGACCGAGCGCCAAGGCTACATCCTTCGCGTGCGCGCGCTGGCCAAAGCGTGTTGCGCCGCGTACATGGAGCTCGTCTCTCCGGCCGCGGAAGATGACGACGCCGCCGAAACCGCGACGATGGCCGAAGGCGGTGATGCCTCGTGAGCCGCGACCTTCTCTTCGAGCTCGGCACCGAGGAGCTTCCGTCCTCACACCTCTACGGTGCCATCGAGCAGCTCACCGTCTCCGTCCCGAAGGCGCTCGACGACGCGCGCCTCGAGTACGCCGAGGTCACCGTGCAAGGCACGCCGCGCCGCCTTGCGGTCCGCGTGTCCGAGCTGGCCGAACGCCAGGACGATCGCACCGAGCGTGCGAAAGGCCCCGCTATCAAGGCCGCGTTCGACGCTGACGGCAATCCCACGAAGGCCGCCGAAGGCTTCGCTCGCGGGAAGGGCGTCTCGGTCGAGGACCTGATCAAGGTCGACGACGAGAACGGCGCCTACGTCTACGCGATCGTAGAACTCCCTGGCCGCGACGCCACCGAGGTGCTCCCGGCGCTGCTCGCTCGTCTCGCTGGCGAGATCGAGTGGCCGAAGGCGCAGCGATGGGGACGCGGTGACATGCGCTTCTCGCGCCCGGTGCGTTGGATCGTCGCGATGTTCGGCGGCGAGGTGCTTCCGGTGTCGTATGCGGGTCTTGAAGCCTCGGACACGACCGAAGGGCATCGCTTCCTCGCGCGCGGACCGTATCGCCTCCCGATCGCCAGCGAGTACGCCGTCGCGATGGAGCGCGGCAAGGTGATCGTCGACCACCACGAGCGCGCCCGGCTCATCCGCGAGGGGATCGAGGTCGAGGCGGGCAAGCTCGACGCTCGCGCCGTCGTGCCGGAGAAGGTCTTCGCCGAGGTCGTCAACCTCGTCGAGTGGCCGACGGTCACGGTCGGCACGTTCGACGAGGACTTCCTCGCTGTCCCGCGCGAAGTCCTCGAGAACGCCATGGAGAGCCACCAGCGCTACTTCCCCGTGGAGACAGCCGAGGGGGAGTTCACCAACCGCTTCATCGTCGTGCACAACGGCGACCCGGCGTGCAGCGAGCAGATCGTTCGCGGACACGAGCGGGTCATCCGCGCGCGCCTCGCTGACGCCGCGTTCTTCTACCACGAGGACCTGAGCCACCCGCTCGAGGCCTACGTCGACCGTCTGTGCTCCATCACGTTCCAGGAGAAGCTCGGCACCCTCTACGACAAGGCCGAGCGCATCGAGAAGCTCGCAGGTCGTCTGGGGGAGACGCTTGGCGCCCCGGCGGACGAGATCGCCTTCGCCCAGCGGGCGGCGCACCTCGCCAAGGCCGACCTCGTGACGTCGGCGGTCGTAGAGTTCACATCGCGGCAGGGCGTGATGGGCGGCTACTACGCAACGGCTGCGGGGGAGGAGCCGGAGGTCGCCACCGCGATCGTCGAGCACTACCAGCCGCGATTCGCGGGCGACGCGCTTCCGTCGACTATCGCCGCGAGGCTCGTGGCGGTCGCGGACAAGATGGACACCATCGTCGGCATCTTCGCCGCCGGCAT
>JACRBU010000122.1 GCA_016213085.1 Coriobacteriales bacterium | reverse complement strand
GGATGACCCGCGGGAATTCGCCCTGGGCACAGTGCATCGCGAACCGAAGGTCGCTCTGCTCGGTCCACGTGGGGAGCCCGGTCGCCGGACCGGGTCGGGTGAACAGCCCGACCACGCACGCGCTCTCGCTCACGCCCGCGACACCGAAGGCCTCGACCATGAGCGAGAACCCGCCGCCGCTCGTCGCGCACATCGAGCGTGTGCCGCCGAACGCGCCGCCCACGACCATGTTCATCGCGGCGATCTCGTCTTCGGTGTGCTTGACGACGGCGCCCTGCGCATCGGCGTGCTTGGCCATGAAGCCGAGCAGCGATGAGGCCGGCGTCATCGGGTAGGCGGCGTACAGGCCGATGCCCGCAGCCAGCGCTCCGGTGCCGATGGCCTCGTTGCCGTCGATGAGCATCTGGTCGATGCCGCCCTCGATCGGCGCCATCTTGTATGGGAAGGCACACTGCGTGGCCTGGGCAGCCTGGTAGCCCTTCGTGGCGGCCGCGATGTTCTGCTCGGCGATCTCGGGCGGCTTGTGTGCGAATTGCTGCCGGATGGACTCGGCGAGCGGCTCCATCGGGAACTCCATGTGCCCGAGGACCGCGCCGAGCGAGGCGACGTTGCGCATGATCTTCACGCCGCCGACCTCGTAGACGATGTCGTCGAGGGGGACGGGGACGATGCAGAGGTCGTCGCGTCCGCCGAGTCCGGCCTCGGCGATGTCGAAGTCCTTGGGGTCGTAGATGATCGCTGCGCCTTCGGTCAGCTCGTCGAGGTGCGCGGACACGGTCAGCGCGTCGAGCGCGACGAGGATGTCGGTGGGCAGCACGTGGCTGTGGATCGGTTCGCGACTCACACGGACGTGGTAGGTGTTGTGGCCGCCCTTGATGAGCGAGGGGTACTCCGTAAGGTCGAAGGTGTTGTAGCCGGAGCGTGCGAAGACGCGGGCGAGCGACTGCCCCGCCGCCTTGATCCCGAACCCGGCGGGACCGCCGAGCCGTATCCGGACTTCGCCTTCACGCGGTTGGTTGAGCGCCATCGGAAGACCTTCCGTCGTTGGTTGCGCCGAGACGCAGGCAAGGCTGCGAGGCCACGCGCCGCGGCGACGAGCCGTCACCCGATGCGACGGCTCTTGAGTTTCCTTCCCGTCGGCGGGCGTTGCGGCCCCGGCGAGCGGGAATGCGATACTAAGCACTTGTACTGGAACGCTCTGACACGTAGGAGCGCGGCGCTGGGAGCGTCCATGACCGACAACCGCCCGACGATCGTCCTCGGCGTCACCGGGTGCATCGCGGCCTACAAGGCTGCCGAGCTCGCGCGCACGCTGATGCGGGCCGACATGCGCGTGAAGGTCGTGATGACCGAAGCGGCTCAGCACTTCGTCGGCGCGGCGACGTTTCGGGCGCTCACGGGCGAGCCGGTGGCGACGACGCTCTGGGACGACCAGGCTTCGGCACGCGTGTTCCACGTCTCGCTCGCCGAAGAGGCCGACGTGATGGTCATCGCCCCCGCGACGGCGAATACGCTCGCCAAGCTCGCGTCGGGCCGGGCGGACGACCTGCTCTCGACCACTGCGCTCGCCACCGAGGCGCCGCTCGTGATCGCGCCGGCGATGAACGTCCACATGTGGCGCGACGAGGCGACGCGCACGAACGTGGAGACGCTTCGCTCCCGCCGTGCGATCGTCGTCGAGCCTGAGAGCGGAGAGCTCGCGTGCGGCGAGGTGGGCGAGGGGAGACTCGCCGACGTCGAGACCATCGCCACCGCCGTGATCGCCGAGGCCCGCCGAACACGCGATCTCGAAGGCGTCGGCGTGCTCGTCACAGCCGGCGGCACGCAGGAGCCGATCGATGCGGTGCGCTTCATCGGCAATCGCGGGAGCGGCAAGACCGGCTTCGCCATCGCCGAAGAGGCCGCCCGCCGAGGCGCGCGCGTGACGCTTGTGGCGGGCCCGACGGAGCTCCCCGATCCCTTCGGCGTCGCGACCGTTCGCGTGACTACCGCCGCCGAGATGCGCGATGCCGTCCTCGGCGCGTACGCCGATGCGGATGTCGTCGTCGCGAGCGCCGCGGTCGCGGACTTTCGGCCGAAGGCGGCGTCCGAAGCGAAGATCAAGAAGGCCGACGGGCTCGCGAGCATCGAGCTCGAGCGCACGAGTGATATCCTCGCCGAGCTGGGGGAGGACCGCGGGTTGCGCATGCTCGTAGGATTCGCCGCCGAGACGGGCGACCCGGTCCCTTCAGCGCAGGAGAAGCTCGAACGCAAGGGGCTCGATGTCGTGGTCGCGAATGACGTGAGCGTGCCCGGCCTCGGCTTCGCGAGCGACCGCAATCGCGTGACGCTCGTGTGGCACGACCGCGTCGAGAACCTGCACGAGATGGGCAAGAAGCAGCTCGCGCGCGAGCTTTGGGACCGCTTCGCGAAGCGGGCGCGCGCCGCACACGAGGAGAGGACACACCGATGAGCGAGCTGAGCGGCCAGTCGAAGCGCCTGTGCGCGTATGTCGGCGAGATGGAGACCTACGAGGACAAGCCGCTGTACCAGGCGCTCGTCGAACAGGCGCGGACGCAAGGATGCCGCGGCGCGACGGTGCTGCGCGGGATGGTGGGATACGGCGCCGCGAGCCGCGATGTCGTGAAGCACGGCCTGCGGATGTCGACGGACCTGCCGGTCGTGGTCGAGGTGGTCGACGAGCCGCTGCGGATCACGGCCCTTGCCGAGGTGTGGTCGGCGATGATCGCGAGCGGGATGATCACCTGCGAGGACGTGAACGTGGTGCTCTATTGCGGTGACTGCAAGGCCGAACTTCAGGCTCGGCCGCTCGGTCAGAATCCGCTTGAACGCTAGGGCCGAGAGCCGTAGTATTACGCTTTGCCGCTTCGGCGGAGAATCGGGCTGTGGCGCAGTTTGGTAGCGCACTTGACTGGGGGTCAAGGGGTCGCAGGTTCAAATCCTGTCAGCCCGACCATTAGAAATCGCAGGTAGAGGGCTTGTTTCGGGACACCGGGGCAGGCCCTCTGCCCCGTTTCGGGGCGGTCGTAGTGATTCGTACTTGGGAGCGCGAGTGGCGGCCGGCCGGTGGCTCCAGCTGAGCAAGCGACCGCGCAAGGTGCACGGCTGAACGCTGACCCGAGCCTCCTACGCAGGGGCCCACTGTTCGCTTTCCGCACGTCGACCCCGTATGATGTGAGTTTGAGCGTCGCTTCTGGGCGCCTTCGCCAAGACTCCCGCTGGTCCCCTCATCGGCGTCGCTCGCCGCACGGACCTCCGGGGTCTTCGTCGCTTCCATTCTCGCCTTCGGCGCTTCACGCGTGGTCCGCGAGGAGCCGTCACTAGCTTCACGGCTGTCGGGTTTGAGACCTCGGCGTCGGTTCGGCCGCCTCGTCATCCGACGGGACTGCGGCAACCACGATGACCGAGGAGTCCCTGATGCGCCATCTCGTCGAGGCACGCGTCGAAAGGCCGACAACCGCTCTGTTGCTAGCAGCTGGAATGGGTTGTCGCCTCGCACCACTGACTGACTCGACCGCGAAATGCCTCGTGGGTCTGAGTGGGATTCCCATTCTCGAGCGCCTCATCCGTACTCTCAACGCACACGGGTTCAAGCGGCTCGTCGTCGTCGTGGGACACGAGTCCGATTCGATCCAGGACTATCTGGGCGATCATGCGGGAGGCATCGAGGTCAGCTACGTGACCAGCACGTGCTACCGCACGACGAACAACATCTACAGCCTCTGGCTGGCGCGCGACGTGATCGACGAGCCGGTGCTGCTGATCGAGAGCGATCTTGTGTTCGACGAGGCACTGCTCAAGGGGATGTTGAAGCCCGATACGGTCGCCGTTTCTCGGCAGCTTCCGTGGATGAACGGGACCACAGTGACGCTCGATCGCAAGGACGGCGTCAGCGCCTTCTGTCTCGGCGACATGAGCCGCTCGGACGCGACCCACTACAAGACCGTGAACATATACAGCTTCGCGCGTCCGACCTGGCGGGCCATCGGCGAGCGGCTGGACAAGTACGTCGCCGCGAAGCGAACCGGAGACTACTACGAATCCGTATTCGCCGAGATGATCGCGGACGGGAGCATGTCACTTTCCCCGGTCCTGTTCGAGGCGAACAGCTGGTACGAGGTGGACACGCTCGAGGACCTCGCGGCTGCCGAAGTGCTCTTCCCGCGGTACTCGGCCACGCTGAAGCTCGGCGTCACTCGCGACACCGCCGAGCTGGCAGGGTGACCGTGGGACCGGACGAGAACGCCTGTGCTGTTCGCCAGACCGAATACCGCGCCCTTGGGTCCGCGCACGGTGGCTACTGGCGCCACGACTTCACCGACCACGCGTACCTGTACAACCTGTACTTCCCGCCCGAATCGCTGATACAGCAGCTCGGCGCGAGCATCCACGACCTCGTGCTGAACTACCCCGTCGCTCAGGACGCGGTGGCCGATCTCGTAGGCGACCTGATCGGTCAGCCTTCTTCGAGGGTCATCGTGGGCAATGGGGCCGCTGAGCTCATCAAGATCATCTCGGGCCACATTGCGACGAAGCTGATCGTACCGGTGCCATCGTTCAACGAGTACGTGAATGCGGCGCCGGCGGGAAGCGTCGTCGAATTCCCGCTCGATGCTTCCACCTTCGAGCTGGACGTCGATGCGTTCGCCGCCGAGGCGATTCGCGTCGGTGCGGACGTGGCGGTCGTAGTCACTCCGAACAACCCGACCTCTCTCGCCGTGCCCAGAGCCGATCTTCTGCGGCTGCTGGCATTGCTGGCGCCGCACGACTGCACGCTCGTCGTAGATGAGTCCTTCATCGACTTCGCGGATGCGGGGGCGTCCGAGTCCCTCGAGCGCGATGTCGCCGACCACCCAAACCTCGCCGTGATCAAGAGCATGAGCAAGGCCTACGGCATCTGCGGTCTGCGCATCGGCTACCTCGTGACGGCGAACGAGGACCTGGCCCTTCGGCTCCGTGGGGGCCTGCACATCTGGAACATCAACGGCTTTGCCGAGGAGTTCCTGCGCATGGCTCGGGACTACCGGCAGGATTTCGTCGAGAGCTGCGAGCGAGTGCGGCTCGACTGCGACCGGTTCTATGAAGCGCTTCTGGGGATCGAGGGGCTGGTTGTCTACCGTCCCCAGGCCAATTTCGTCTTCTGTCGCTTGCCCGATGGCGCCCCCTCGGGCGCTGAGGTCGAGCGACGTCTGTTCCTGGAGCACAACACCTACATCAAGCACTGCGGCGGAAAGACGATGGCGGATTCGGATCGATACGTTCGGATGGCCAGCCGCACGGAAGCGGAGAACGACGCGCTTGTCACGGCGCTCTCGCTTGTCCTGGAGCCAGGGGATCGGCGATGAAGGCGCCACCTCCGGACCCCGCGCCGCGGTCGATGCTGTGGTTCGCACGCGACCTGCCGAATCTCTGCTCCTTGGCCGGGCTCGCATGTGCGGTCCTCGGCGTCTACTTTGCGATTCTCGGCGTGTTTCCCGCAGCGATGGTCGGACTCGTTTGGGCCGTCGTCTTCGACTGGCTGGACGGTCGCGTCGCGCGCCGGATCCCGGGACGTACGGCCGAGGAACGCGAGTTCGGGGCGCACCTGGATTCCCTGATCGACGTGGTGAGTTTCGCCGTCGCCCCCGCCCTGCTCCTGCTGTCCGTCGGTGGCTTCAGCCCCTGGTTTCTTCCTGGGGCCATTGTGTGTCTTGCAGCCGGAACCGTCCGCCTGAGCTACTTCAACACGTTCGGACTCGTCGACGACTCGACGTACCGTGGCCTTGCACTCGACAACAACGTGCTGCTCCTGGTGGCTGTCTTCGCGTTTCAGCCTCTGCTCAGCGCGTTCGCGTTCTCGGCACTGCTGTACGCCACGCTGATGCTCTTGGCGGTTCTCAACGTCTCGCCGATTCGGACGCCGAAGCTGTCGGGCCGGTGGTACTACGCCGTGGTCGCGTATGCGCTCGCCGCCAGTGCGCTCTACGGGTGGCGCCTCCTGGCTGTGTGACCTGGGCCGACCGGGTACTCTCGAATCGAAGGTGAGGACCTGTGGGGCAGCGAAGGCGGCTGCCCCGTTCGGAACACGGAGGCCCGATGAGCGAGGACACGAGATCCGCCACGCCCCACATCGCCGACAGCCACGATCTCATCCGCGTGCAGGGTGCGCGCGAGAACAACCTCAAAGACATCAGCATCGACCTGCCCAAACGCAGGCTGACAGTCTTCACGGGCGTCTCCGGTTCGGGCAAGAGCTCGCTCGTGTTCGACACGATCGCCGCGGAATCGCAGCGCCTGATCAACGAGACCTACAGCACCTTCGTCCAGGGCTTCATGCCTACGCTCGCTCGGCCTGAGGTCGACGTGCTCGAAGGGCTGACGACTGCGATCCTGGTGGACCAGGAGCGCATGGGCGCGAACGTCCGCTCCACCGTCGGCACGGCCACCGACGCCAACGCGATGCTGCGCATCCTGTTCAGCAGACTCGGGAAGCCTCACATCGGCTCGTCGCAGGCGTTCTCGTTCAACATTCCTTCGGCCACGGGCGTCGGGCGGGTCACGCTCGACAAGGGGTCGGGCAAGTCCGAGATGCGCGAGTTCGCCATCACCGGCGGGATGTGTCCCCGCTGCGAGGGCATGGGCACCGTGACCGACATCGACGTGGCCCAGCTCGTCGACGTGGACAAGTCCCTCAATGAAGGGGCGATCACCGTGCCCGGCTACAAGGCGGGTGGCTGGTCGGTGCGGCTCTTCGCCGAATCCGGTCTCGTGGACCCCGACAAACCGGTGCGCGAGTACACCAAGAAGGAGCTGAGCGACTTCCTCTACGGCGAACCGACCAAGGTGCTCATCAACGGGATCAACATCACCTACGAGGGCCTGGTTCCCCGGATCCAGAAGTCGTTCCTCTCCAAGGACCGTGAAGCGATGCAGCCGCACATCCGCGAATTCGTGGACCGAGCGGTCACCTTCGCCACGTGCCCTGAGTGCGGCGGTACCCGCCTCAACGAGGCCGCACGGTCGTCGAAGATCCAGAGCATCAACATCGCCGAAGCCTGCGCGATGCAGATCAGCGACCTTGCCCAGTGGGTCCGCGGGCTCGACGAACCGTCGGTCGCGCCGCTGCTCGCGTCGCTCTCGCAGACGCTCGACTCGTTCGTGGAGATCGGGCTCGGTTACCTCTCACTCGACCGGTCGTCGGGCACGCTGTCCGGCGGCGAGGCGCAGCGCACCAAGATGATCCGCCACCTCGGCTCCTCGCTCACCGACGTCACCTACGTCTTCGACGAGCCCACCGCGGGCCTGCACCCCCACGACGTCCAGCGGATGAACGAGCTGCTGCTGCGGCTGCGGGACAAAGGCAACACGGTGCTTGTGGTCGAGCACGAGCCGGACATGATCGCGATCGCCGACCACGTGGTCGACCTCGGACCCGGGGCCGGGGCGGCCGGCGGCTCCGTCTGCTTCGAGGGCTCGGTCGCCGAGCTGCGGGCGAGCGACACGCTCACGGGGCGCCATCTCGCCGATCGGGCCACGCTCAAAGGCGCCTTGCGCACGCGTACCAGCGCGCTGGAGATCCGCGGGGCGAACGCCCACAACCTATGCGACGTCGACGTCGACATCCCCCTCGGCGTGCTCGTGGTCGTCACCGGCGTCGCGGGCTCGGGCAAGAGTTCGCTCGTGAGCGACTCGATGCCCTCGCATGCGCAAGTGGTGTCGATCGACCAGGGCGCGATCAGAGGCTCCCGGCGCAGCAACCCGGCGACGTACACGGGACTGCTCGACCCGATCCGCAAGGCGTTCGCCAAGGCCAATGGCGTGAAGCCGGCGCTGTTCAGCTCCAACTCCGAGGGCGCCTGCCCGAACTGCAACGGTGCCGGCGTCGTCTACACCGACCTCGCGATGATGGCGGGCGTTGCCGTCACGTGCGAGGTCTGCGGAGGCAAGCGCTTCGACTCGTCGGTTCTCGACTACCACCTGGGCGGCCGCGACATCAGCGAGGTGCTCGCGATGTCAGTGGCCGAGGCCCACGAGTTCTTCGCCGAAGGCGAGCAGCGCACGCCGGCCGCGCACACCATCCTCGGCCGCCTCGCCGATGTCGGGCTCGGCTACCTCGCGATCGGCCAGCCGCTCACCACGCTCTCGGGCGGCGAACGGCAGCGGCTCAAGCTCGCCACCCACATGGCCGAGAAGGGCGGCATCTACGTTCTCGACGAGCCGACCACCGGCCTGCATCTGGCCGACGTCGAGCACCTTCTCGGCCTGCTCGACCGGCTGGTCGACTCGGGGAAGTCGGTCATCGTGATCGAGCACAATCAGGCCGTGATGGCGCACGCTGACTGGATCATCGATCTCGGCCCCGGCGCCGGTCACGACGGCGGCCGCATCGTCTTCGAGGGCACGCCGGCCGACCTGGTCGCCGCCCGCTCCACGCTCACGGGCGAGCATCTGGCGGACTACGTCGGGAGCTGAGCGCGGTTCGGCTAGCGCCCGGCCCGAGCGACGGGCTCCCTACGCCGCGCGCATGACCTCGAGCGCGGCAGCGAGCGTCGGCGTCAGCTCGACCGAAGGCGTCCGGGAGCCGATGCCGGCTGCGATCGCCGCCCGCGCGGGTTGCGGCTGCAAGTCAGCGAGGAGCACGCGGATCCCGCGCGCGTCGCACTCTTCGGCGAAGCGTTCGAGGGCGCCGATCCCGCCGGCGTCGAGCAGGGTCACGCCGTCCGCGTAGATGATGAGGTTGCTGTGGCTGGGCGTCTCGGCCAGCAGCTGAGTGAGCACGCGCTCGGCGGCCGCGAAGAACATCGCGCCGGTGATCTTGACGACCCGCCACCCCTCGGGCACCGACCCGCCCGTGTAGCGCTCGGCATAGCTCACGTCTCGGACCTGCGTGAAGCGGGCGACGTCGCGCATGAACAGGAACGCCGCGAGAACGATGCCCGCGGTGATGGCGACCACCATGTCGACGGCCACCGTCAGCGAGAAGCACGTTGCGAAGACCAGCTTGTCGGCTCGCGATGCGCGTCGAAGCAGCGTGACCGCTGTCGGCGCCTCGCTCATCTTCCAAGCGACGACCATTAGCACAGCGGCCATTGACGCCATCGGGACCAAACCGAGAAACGGCGCAAGCAGCAGGACCCCCACCAGCACGAATGCCGAGTGGATCGCAGCGGCCAGCGGAGTGCGGGCACCGGCCGTCACGTTCGCCGAGGAGCGCGCGATGGCGGCCGTCGACGGAATCCCGCCGAAGAACGGCGCGACGACGTTGGCGATTCCCTGACCGAGCAGCTCCCCGTTGGAGTGATGACGCGTCCCGGTCGAACGGTCGAGCACGACGGCGCAGAGCAGCGACTCGATCGCGCCGAGGAGGGCGATCGAAACGGCGGTGGGCAGCAGGTCCTTGAGCATCGAGAGCGAGAGCGTGAATCCGCCCGCGGGAGCCGGTAGCGACCACGGCAGCGCGAAGGCCGGGAGCGAGCGCGGGATTCCGTGGAGAAGCGCTCCGCCGACCTCGTACGTGAAGCGCGAGCCGATGGTGTCGACGGGATTGCCCGACGCGGCGAGCGCGAGCGAGACGAGCGTCCCAACGACGATCGCGGGCGCATACCCCGGGACGATGAAGCGCTCCTTCGGCCAGAGGAGGATCACGAGGAGCGTGGCAGCGCTGACGGCGACGGATTGCCATGCGGCTTGCGGCAGCGCTCCAAGTAGGGCTCCCGCCTTCGCGAGGGTGTGCTCCGGCAGATCGGTCAGCCCGAGACCCAGGAGATCGTTGAGCTGAAGGATGGCGATCACCAGGGCGATGCCGCTCGTGAATCCCACCGTGACGGGCTCCGGCACGTACTCGATCAGCCTCCCGAGCTTCGCCACGCCCAGGGCGATGAGGATCAGGCCCGCCATCAAGCCGGCGGTCGCCAGGCCGGCGACGCCGTAGCGTGCGGTGACGGGAGCGAGGACGACGACGAACGCCGCCGTAGGTCCGGAGACGCTGAAGCGCGAGCCGCCCGTGAGCGCCGCGACGAGGCCTGCGACGATCGCCGAGTAGAGACCGTACTGCGGTGGGGCTCCAGCGGCGATCGCGAGCGCCATGGCCAGCGGGATGGCGACGACGGCGATCGTGAGCCCCGCGAGAGCGTCTGAGCGAAGGCTCCGGAGCGTGTAGCGCTCTTCGGCGAGCGCGTCTCTCAGGGCGCTCGCGAACCTGACGGTCGTCAGGTGCGAACGATGCGACATGTCGTGGTGGCTCCGAGGCAGAAGGGTAGGGCGGCGAATGTCAGTCTATACGCACCAGATGACAAGTCCATGATAATCTCATGCACATAGCGACGATTTGAGGCGATCTGATGACCCAGGAGCAGAGAACCGCGCGGCTCACCGTGCTGATCGACCCCAAGAAGAAGGCGGCGTTCGAGCGGCTGTGCCGGGAAGAGGACCAGACGCCTTCGCAGGTGGTTCGGCAGATGATCCGCGAGTACATCGAAGCCCGTCTCGGCCCGAACTGGCGGGACAAGGTGCTCGGAGGCCCCGATCAGGCCGGGTGAGTCGCCTCGCGGTCTCCAGAGCGCCCGCGACCGGGGAGTCGACCTCAGCCCGGCGGCGGCGATTCCAGCACCAGCACTGTCATGCCCGGCTGCGTCGACAGCAGGATCCGCCCCGTCAATCCGAGCATGAGCGTGAAGCCCATCCCAAGCGTCCCCTGCGTCGAGTAGCCGGCCTCGAGAGTCGCCCTCGGCAGGTTGTTGAACTCGACTCCCGGTCCCTTGTCGCGCATCACGACCTGAGCGACGTTACCCCTGCGGCGAACCTCGTACCTGCCGCCTTCGGCGTGCTTGATCATGTTGGTGAGCGCTTCGCCCACGCCGACGATGAAGCCGTCGAGGTCGAATCCGTTGCGAAACCGCTGCTCGATGACGTCGCGGATCTCGTGGCGCGCGGTCGAAAGCGACCGGTATGACGCGATCCTCCGCGGCTTGGCCACCAAACTGCCGAGTGCGCTGTCGATCTCCTCGGGCGTCATGAGCACGAGCCGGTTGCCGGTCACCGCCGCGATGACGTCGACGTAGGCGCGCCGGATGGCGAGGTCCTTCTCGTGGAGCTCCGCCTCCGCTCGCTTGTGCTCTGTGATGTCCGTGAACATGCCGAACGAGCCGGCGAATCGGCCCTCGTCGTCGAAGACCGGCGTTGCCGAGACGAGCGTCCAAACGGTCGAGCCGTCCTTGTGCCGAAGGCCGCGCTCGTAGTACTCGGACTTGCCCTGGCGTCGATTCCGCATCCTGGTCTCGTGGTCGGCTCGCTCCTCTGCTATCACGAACTCAGCG
>JACRBU010000120.1 GCA_016213085.1 Coriobacteriales bacterium | reverse complement strand
CGAGCGTGAAGTGCTTCTCGATCACGCACGCGCCGAGAGCAACGGCTGCAACGGCGACGCCTACTCCGAGCGTGTGGTCGGAGAGACCGACGAGGCAGTCGAAGCGCTCCCGCAGATCGGGAATCGTGGCGAGGTTGCTGTTCTCCGGCGACGCCGGATAGGTGCTCGTGCACTTCAGCAGCACGAGGTCCCTGCAGCCGGCGTCCCGGGCCGCCGCGACGGCCTCTCCGAGCTCCTCGGCGCTCGCCATGCCCGTGGACATGATGAGAGGCTTGCCGGTCGCCGCTGCCTTGCGAATGAGCGGGATGTGCACGTTCTCGAAGGACGCGATCTTGTAGCAGGGCACGTCGAGGGACTCGAGGAAATCGACCGCGCTCTCGTCGAACGGGGTCGAGAACGCAACAAGCCCACGCTCCTTCGCGCGGGCGAAGATCGGCTCGTGCCACTCCCAAGGGGTGTAGGCCTCCTGATAGAGCGAGTAGAGGGAGCGCCCGGCCCAGAGGGAGTTCTGGTCGTCAATCACGAAGCCTTCTCGCGCAACGTCGAGCGTGAGCGTGTCCGCCGTGTATGTCTGCAGCTTCACAGCGTGTGCACCGGCATCGGCGGCCGCGTCCACGATTCTCAGCGCGAGTTCGAGCGAATGCCGGTGGTTGGCGGACATCTCGGCAATGACGAAGGGCGGAGCGGCGGCCCCGATCGTTCGCCCGCTTACCGTGAAGTCATGTGCGTGCACGTCCACCATCCTCGAGAGCCTTCCCGACCAGGCCGCTGACGGGGGTGTCCCAGCCCTTCGTCAGCAAGTGCTCGTAGCGAATCCGGTCCGCGCTCCGGTGGCTTGTTCCTTGCCCAACCTGCGGAATCGCCGGCAACTCACCCGTGCGTATGCGAGGCCAATTCTCGCAGAAGAGGTCGACTGCCGCCGCACTCAAACGGTCGTAGCTCACTCGCAGGGTGTCCCCCTCATCGATCGGAACGTCAACCTGAGCCAGCAGCGGACCCGTATCGAGGCCCTCATCCAGGACGTGGATGGACACGCCCTTGGGCGTGTCCTCCAGGAAGCTCCAGATGTTCGGGTCCGCGCCCCTGTTCCACGGGAGCTTGGATATGTGCACGTTGATCGCGCAGTGCCCGAAGAGCCGAAGCACGTCGGCTGAGATGATGTGACGATAACCGTAGCTGACGATGAAGTCCGACTCGGTCACGGGCGGCTCCGTCGGCGACAATCGCGACTCCGTTCGAACCAGCGTGTCGCCGCAAGCCGTGACGCAGTCCTCGATTCGTGGCCGAGGAGGACCAAGGAAGAGGACCCTCATCGCGACTCCCCCTCGCGGCCCTGGTCCTCGAGCAGTCCGACACAGTACCGCGCGACCCTCTCGGCTCCCTCACCGTCGATGAGGCTCTGCCCGGCGCGCGCCATGGATTCGCGCGCGCTCGGGTCCTCAAGCTCCTCGAGAAGCGCCGGGATGCGGTCGAAGACCGGTTCGGAACCTAGGATCCCAGCGAGAGACAGTGCGCCGGCGTCTTCGAACGCTCGCGCTTGCGCCACCTGGTTGTCAGCAACGCAGACGGCGATGCACGGTGTCCCCGTGGCCGCCAGCTCGTAGAGAGTCTGGCCGGCCGCGCTGACAGCTACGTCGCATTCCAACATCGCACGCTTCATCTGCAGCGCGGAGCGGGGCGAGTCGACCACATCGAGGATTGCCCTCGGACATGCGTCGGCGACCGCCTGGGCCATCCGCTCGCGCGCATCCTCGATGTTTGAGCCGCCGCTCACGAGCAGGACTCGACTCACGCGGTCCCGAACTTGCCGCGGCGCCTGGTTTCGGAACTCCGAACGCAGGAGCTGATACCGAGGACCCAGTAGCAGCCGCGGAGCGTTGCGAAGGTCGAAGCCCAGGTCCGCCGCCCTAGGGTTCCCGTTGACCACAACCCCGGATGGGTACGCGAGTCGTGCCGTATCGTCCAGGTACACCGACAGGCGAACCGTCGCCCGCACCGCCTCGTAGACATCCGACGGAGCGATGTAGGAGTCGACAACAGCGAGATCGACGCCCTCTGCAAGCAATGCGGCCTGGGTGGGCGTTTGCCACGGGATGTCCCTCACTGGCCTTTGGCCGATCACGTGGACAGGCGCTTCCCCGCTCACGATCAGAGAGGTCTCAACGCCTACGGCCACTAAGGCGTCGTAGAGCGCAACGCAGCGACTGAGATGTCCGAGCCCGATGCTCGGGCCGGCTTCGGTGAGGATCGTCGCCTGGACGTCTAGTGCCATCTGACGAGCCCGTCCGTCATTCCGACAGAACGGTGCGCACCGCTGACACGACCGTCTCGACTTCCTCCTGCGTCATGGTCGGATACAGCGGAAGCGTCACAGCACGGTCGTAGAACGCCTCGGCGTTGGGGAACTGCCCCGCGCGGAAGCCGAGGTCCTGGTAGTAGGGCTGAAGGTGGACCGGGATGTAGTGGACGTGCGTCCCCACGTTGAACTCCCGGAGGCGCTCGTATACGTAGGCGCGGTCATGGCGCTCGAGTTCGATCATGAACAGGTGGTACGCCGACAGGACATCGTCGGGAATCTCCTGGCAGAGGAGCGGGAGATCGGCGAAAGCCTCGCGGTAGACGTCGGCGATCTCGTTGCGGCGTGCGACGAACTCGTCGATCCGCTTCATCTGGCTCAGGCCGAGTGCCGCCTGGATGTCGGTGATGCGGTAGTTGAATCCGAGCGCGACCTGCTGGTAGTACCACTGCCCGTGGGACGAGCCGATCATGATGCTCTCGTCGCGAGTGACTCCATGCGTGTGCAAGAGCCGAGCGTGCGCGGCGATCTCCTCGTCATTGGTGACGATCATCCCGCCCTCCCCGGACGTGATGATCTTGACCGGATGGAAGCTGAACGTCGCGACTTCGGCGAACTCGCACGACCCGACGGGCCTGTCACGGTAGCGGCCACCGATCGCGTGCGCCGCGTCCTCGAGCACCTTGAAGCCGTATCGCTGGGACAACTCGCGGATCGCTGCCATGTCGCAGGACGCACCGGCGAAGTGAACCGGCACGACGACGTCGGGCAGACTCCCCTCCGCCTCAGCAACGCCGAGCTTGGCTGCGAGGGCATCCACGCTCATGTTGTACGTGGCCGGGTCGATGTCCACGAAGTCAACGTCGGCGCCTACGTATCGGGCGCAGTTCGCAGACGCCACGAACGTGATCGGTGACGTCCAGAGCAGGCCGCCCGGCCCTAAGCCGAGGGCAAGAGTCGCCAGGTGCAGCGCGGCGGTACCGTTGGCCACTACGACGGCGTGAGCCACGCCGCAGTAGTCGGCAACAGCGCGCTCGAACACGTCGGCGACCGGCCCCTGCGTGATCAAGTCAGATCGCAGGACCTCGATGACCGCGGCGATGTCCTCTTCGGATATGGACTGGCGTCCGTACGGGATCATGTTTGGCAGTCTATCGCAGCTCGGGTCCCCCGAATACGGCCGCCGCGACGACGCCGAAGGGCCTCTACGCACCGCCCATGAGCAGGCGCCTGCGCAAGGCGCGCTCAAACTCGAAGAGCAGGACGCCGCCCGCAAGGCACACCGCGAGATTCAGCGGCATGAACCCCAGATGCGCAGTGCCAGGCAGGAGCGCGAAGTACGCCAGCTGGAACAGGAAAACGTGGTAGCTGGCCTGAGAGACCTGCTCGGTCACGCGAGCGCCCGCATAGTCAGGGACCCGTGGCAGCAACCGAATCCCGACTAATAGGGCGATGAGCACGTTGCCGAATGACGCGAGATTCTGCCATCCCCACGCGTCCGGGAAGTAGAGGTTGTTTCCGGTCCGAGCGACAAACAGCATGTAGGCGATGCTCGCCGCCAGATAGAGGGCCAGCGGAATCCAGGGCAGCGGCTTGCCGTTGACCTGCCTATCGGTCGCCCACATCGCCAGAGCGAACAGGAACAGATAGCGAAGCGCTGCAACGTCGTAGACGTAGGGAATCGAGTCGAACACGTCGCTTCCCGCCGAGATCAGCTCGAAGCCGAGGGTGAGCGCCCCTGCGAGGACAAGAGTCGGCAGCGGCGCTCTGGACAGGCTGAAGACCAGCAGCGGCGTCAGAATGGCGAGCTGCACGGCGATCGCCACGAAGTAGTTGCCCGGGCCGGTCACCGGAAGGAGGAGCAGCAGGCTCTTCGGCCCGAAGTAGAAGCTCCCGCGCCACAGACCGAACAGCAGCGCCAGGACCCATAGCACCGCGAATGGCCACAGCAGCTTGCCGAGACGGGAGCGGACGAATGTGAGCGACGCGGACCCGGACAGTGAGCGATCGAGACCTCTGCGCGTCCCGGAGAGCATCGCGCTCGCTCCCATGAGCGCGACGAAGAGGGGCAGCGCCTGCCACACATGTAGCACGGCCCACGAGTCGAGCAGCCACTGCCTCCCGACCGTGTGGATGACGATGACACCGCAGGCCGCAAGGGCCCGCAGGACGTCAAGCTGGTGAAGACGGACGCTCGAAGCAGTAGGGAGGGTCTGCGCTGCGATCGTTGCGTCGGTCATTGCTTCGAGTCGTTCCATACGCGCCCGATGGTATCGGGAAAGCGGCCCGACCCGCCAGGACCGCTTGTCGGCCTGCGAGCCGAGCGTGCGCTAGGATTGGCGTGTAGCCGGGCCGCTTGCGGTCCTCCTGCAAGGCAAACGCCACACGGACGGAAGGGACACGGCACGTGCTGACGAGGCTCTTCAGGGTGTGGCACAGGCTCTCTGCCGGGCCTCGGAGCTGGCTTGAGGCCCGTGCCAAGGTCATTCGGCGAACGTACTGGACGGCGTTCGTTCAGGTGCATGCCGGGTCCGTCGGGAAGGGCCTTCGGGTCAACGGGCGCACGTTCGTGACGAGCAGCGTGCACATCGGCAGCAACTGCCACTTCAACGGGATGCACGTTCACGGAGGAGCGCGCGTCGACATCGGCGACAACTTCCACTCCGCGGGACGGCTTCTCGTCATCACGATCAACCACAACTACGAAACGGGCACAGCGCTCCCCTACGACCGGGAGATCATCGAGAAGCCGGTCAGTATCGGCGCCAACGTGTGGATCGGCGATAGCGTGATCGTCACGCCAGGAACGCAGATCGGCGAGGGTGCGGTGATCGGAGCCGGCGCGGTGGTCTCAGGCACGATCGAGCCGCTAGCCGTGGTGGGCGGCAACCCCGCTCGCGTGCTCAAGCATCGCAACGCCGACCATTACAACGAGCTCAAGTCAGCGGGGCGGTTCATCTAGAACCAGCCTCGCATGCTCGGGGCCCGTATGAGTCCGGCCAAAGGAAACCGGCGCTGCAGCCATTGCTGACTGCAGCGCCGGTCGACGTTCCGGCTAGCTGGTCTGGCGACTACCTGTAGACGTCGAACGCGTCCACGTCGATCGCGTAGGTCGCGCCCGATGCCGCCGGGTTCTTCGTGCCGGTGTAGACGATCTCCATCGTGTGCGTGCCTTCCGACAGCAGGTTCGTCGTGTAGAGGGGCACCTGCCACTGGAAGTCGTCGTTCGTGGAACCAGGCGCGTAGCAGTCGACATTGCGTTGGAGCACGCCGTCGACGTATACGGCTGCGATGCCACGGTTGAACGCCTTCACACCGATCCACGTCGCGTACTTGCCTTGGAAGGTGAATGTCGCGCGAGAGACGTTGGGTTGAGCGCTCGTTCCCACGGTGGCGTAGTGGAGCGACCCATTCGAGGTGTTGGTCCCGTACAGCCACGTGTCCGCAAGGAACCAGCCGGACGAGAACACCACGGCCGAGTTCGTATTCTCGTACCTCTGTTCCGGCACGTTGCTCGTCGTCGGAGTTGCCGCCGCGGGGGCAGAGTGAACGGACTCGTTGTAGGAGGTATCGAATGCAGCGACCTTGAAGTAGTAGGGCGTCTCATCGGTGAGGCCCGTGGCGACGAGCTTCGTGGTGGACTTGCTGACTGTCCCGACCGACTCGAACGGACCGTCGGGCGAGGTCGAGCGGTAGACGTTGTAGCCCGACAGGTCTGACGCCGTGGCCGCGCTCCAGACGAGCGCAACTTCGCCGCTCGTGAACGGGACGTCGCGGGCGGAGAGAGCGGGAGTCGCCGGAGCGACGTTGTCTACGGCCAGCGCGGTTGCGTGGGCCGACTGAGCCGAGAGGTTCCCCGAGCCGTCCGCCGCCGCGATCTTGTAGTACGGCCTCGAGTTCTTCGGGACCGTCGAGTCGGTGTAGCTCGTCACGAGACCAAGCGTGGCGACAAGTTGATACGAGCCGGCGACCGAAGGCGCACGGTAGACCCTGTAGCCCGTGACCGTAGGCTCGGCATTGGCGTTCCACGTAAGGTCGAGCGCCGTGCCTTCATCAGCGG
>JACRBU010000118.1 GCA_016213085.1 Coriobacteriales bacterium | reverse complement strand
GTTGACCTTGTAGACCTTCGTGAAGACGCGCTTCTCGAGTTCAAGCTCGCGCTGCAGGCGCAGGCGACCCTTGTACTCGATCTTGATCTTGTACTCGCCCATCGGGAGGCGGGGAGCGATCCAGCCGTAGCGGCTCGTGCGGCGCACATACACCGTGCCGGTGTCCTCGTTGATGAAGGTGACCTTGGCGCCAGAGGCCGCGCGGTTCTTGTACAGCACGCGGATCTTGGCGATGCAGCGCTCAGCCGACGGGGTGGACGTGCTGTCCGGAGACGGCGTGGGGTCCGGCGTCGGAGTAGGCGTCGGAGAGGGGGTCGGAGTCGGCGTGGGAGCCGGCGCGGGGGCGGTGGCCTTCACGCTCTTGGTGCCGAGACCGTCACCGGTACCCGGGCCCTTGACCGCGTACAGGGTGTACGTCGAGCCGAAGGGAATGGATACGTTGCCGCTGGCCCCGGTGATCTGGGTGACCTTGCTGGAGCCGTTGAACACGGCGATGTAGCTAGCGCCAGAAGCGCTGACCTTGTAGGTTGCTGCGCTCGCGCCGTTGGACGAGAGCGTCGTGGTGATCGCGATGCTCGACCCGCCGTGGCAACCGCTGCAAGCGGTCGTGCGGCTTGGGAACGCCTGAGCGGTCGAGGCGAACACGCCCAGCGAAGCCGCTGCGGCGAGCGCGACGATGCCGATCTTGAGGCCTTTCTTCACGTGATTCCTCCTGCTTTGCTTGGTTTCCGCCGCTCGCGAGCGACGGCCTTTGCATGAATGAGCCTGACGGAGCCGCATAAGGTCCCGATGAGGGAATCGTGAGGGAACTCTCATGAGGGGTTCGGGGCGGAATCCCCGTGGCGAAGGCCGCCACCAGCGGTGACGGCCTTCTGGGAAGGGCTCGCTCGCGCGGTCGACTAGTCGTCGTCGCGGTCGCTCTCGCTACGGACACGGCCCGAACGACGCTCCCCGTCGGGGCGGTCCGACCTCAGCTTGATGACCTTGGTCTCCTGGGGGTCTTCCAGCTCGAGCTCGCGCGCTCGCTTGACATGACCGCCGTGCTCGACGACGACCCTGTATTCACCCTGCGGGAGCTGCGCTTCTACAGTGCCGCTGGCGTCGGTCGTGAAGGCGAACGACTGCCCGTCCTCGCCGGTCAGCGTGACGTGGGCGCCGACCACCGCGCGATGCTTGTAGAGCACACGCAGAGTCAGGGCACAGGTGTCAGCTGAGGGATTCGGCGCAGGGGCGGGATCCGGAGTGGGAGTCGGGACCGGGGTGGGGTCCGGAGTCGGGATCGGATCGGGGACAGGCGCGGGATCCGGTACGGGAACCGGGTCCGGTACTGGCGTGGGGTCCGGAGCCGGGGTGGGGTCGGGGACAGGGGTGGGATCCGGTACGGGGACAGGATCCGGAACCGGAGTGGGATCGGGGACAGGAACGGGGTCCGGAACTGGCGTGGGGTCCGGAACTGGCGTGGGATCGGGAACCGGCGTGGGATCGGGAACCGGTGCCGGGGCCGGGGCGACCGCCGCTACCGAAACCTGACCGAGGCCATCTCCCGTTCCTGGGCCTGCCACCGCGTACAGCGTGTACGTCGAGCCGAACGGAACGGAGATCTGGCCGCTGGCGCCGGTGATCTGGTTGACCTTGGAGCCGCCGTTGAACACAGCGATGGCGTCAGCGCCGGGCGCGCTCACGTTGTAGGTCGCCGAAGTGGCGCCGTTCGAGGTGAGCGACGCGCTCACGGGGACGTTGGGGCCGTCGTGGCAGCCACTGCACGCGCTCGTCTTGCTCGGGAACGCCTGAGCGCTCGCGGCGAAGACGCCCACAGCAGCCGTCACTGACAGTGCGACGATGCCGACCTGCAAACCTTTCTTCACGAATGACCTCCTGTGCGAGTAGGTTCACTGCCGAATCGTCTCGGCAGCATTTCAGGTCCGTTCAGGGTCCAAGCTTGGACCACGGCTGTGAAGGAGCGATGAACGCGCGATGAGGCTTCCCTTACCGGTTCCAGCGCCCTCGCTCGGGTACAATCGTGAACGCGCCGCACTTCAGCGGTGCATTCACCAGGTGGAGGGACTATGCGCACTGTGAAGGTCGGGTTGATCGGCCTCGGCACGGTCGGTGGCGGCGTGGCTGAGATCTTCGGGAAGCATGCCGATGACTTCAGACGCCGAGCCGGCGTTGACGTGGACATCGTTCGATACGCCGATCGGAGCGAACAGCGCTTCGCGGACTTGGACCTCCCGGCCGACCGCACGACGACCGACGCGTTCGAGGTCGTCAACGACCCGGACATCGACGTCGTCATCGAGCTGATCGGCGGGACGGGTGTCGCGCGCGACGTCGTGCTGCAGGCGCTCCGCAACGGGAAGAGCGTCGTGACCGCGAACAAGGCCCTGCTGGCGACCCATGGCGAGGAGGTCATGGAGGCCGCCGAGGCCACGGGCGTCGACATCCGCTTCGAGGCGAGCGTCGGCGGCGGCATTCCGATCATCGAACCGCTCAAGCACGCCCTCACGAGCAATGAGATCGAGCGCGTGCTTGGCATCGTCAACGGGACGACCAACTACATGCTCACGCGCATGGGCGAGGACGGGCTCGACTACGACACCGCCCTTGCCGAGGCCCAAGCCAAAGGCTTCGCTGAAGCTGACCCTACAGCTGACGTTGATGGTTTGGACGCCGCCGCGAAGATCGCCATCCTTTCGTCGATCGCGTTCAACTCGCGCGTCGTCATCTCGCAGGTCTTCGCCGAGGGTATTCGCGACCTTGCGCCCCAGGACGTGGAGTACGCCGACGAGATGGGCTACGCGATCAAGCTGCTCGCGATCGCCAACCGCACGCTTGAAGGTATCGACGTGCGCGTCCATCCGACGATGATCCCGAAGGCCCACCCGCTCGCGTCCGTCAACGGCGTCTACAACGCGATCTACGTGGTAGGCGACGCGGTTGGCGACACGATGTTCTTCGGCGAGGGGGCCGGTTCGCTTCCAGCAGCTTCGGCCGTCGTCGGCGACGTCATCGAGGTCGCTCGGCGGCTGCAGATCGATTGCGCCCCGCTCGTGGGGTGCACCTGCACCGAACAGCTCAGCGTGCGTGACATGGCGGACCTGCGCACCGGCTACTACGTGCGCCTGCATGTGACCGACCGCCCGGGCGTGCTCGCGGCCGTCGCCAAGGTCTTCGGCGATCACGGGGTCTCGCTCGCCGCCGTCATCCAGAAGCGGGCCGACGAGGTCACCGGCGCCGAGATCGTCTACGTGACGCACATCGCGCGCGAGGCGGACGTTCGTGCGGCGCTCGACGAGATCGCCGAACTCGACGTCGTGTCCGCGGTCGCTTCGATGATTCGGGTCGAGGAGCTCTAGCCATGGGGGCCGCGTTTCTCGTTCCGGCGTCTTCGGCCAACCTCGGTCCGGGGTTCGATTCGTTCGGGCTGGCCCTCGACCTCCACAACAGGTTTGAGGCTGAGCTTGCCGAGGACTGGTCGGTCGAGATCGCGGGAGAGGGCGCCGAGGAGCTTCCCACCGACGCTACGAACAACGTCGTCGTGGCGATGGCGCGCGCCTTCGAGGAGGCGGGCAAGCCCGAGCTGCGGGCCGCCGTCGGGTGCGCGAACTTCATCCCGCCCGGGAGCGGGCTGGGATCTTCGGCAGCCGCGATCGTGGGAGGGCTGCTGCTCGGCGAATCGCTTGCCGAAGCCGAGTTCGGCGACGAGCGCCTGATAGAACTCGCTACCGAGCTTGAGGGCCATCCCGACAACATCGCCGCCGCTCTGCTCGGCGCGTTCACCGTCTGCTACGGCGAGGCTGGCCGGCCGAGATGCGCACGCTTCGAGCCTGCGCGCGGGCTCGCGGTCGTTGCGGTAGCCGCAGCCCACGGGCTCGCTACCTCCGAGTCCCGCCGTTTGCTGCCGGCCGAGGTGCCGCACAAGGACGCTGCCTTCAACGCCGGCCACGCAGGCCTGCTGGCCGCGGCCATCGCGACCGGGCGTCCGGAGCTGCTCGGACCGGCGCTCGCGGACCGCCTGCACCAGCCGTACCGTGCGGAAGCGGTGGGGGACTTCGAGTCCGTTCGCGACATCCTTCTCGACGCGGGCGCGGCGGGAGTGGCATTGTCAGGTGCGGGGCCGACCGTCATCGGTCTGGTCGCCGCCGATACCGACGAGGCCGCGCACGCGGTCGCCGTGCGGGTCGCGTCGCGGGCCGCCGATGAGGTGGCGGCGCTCGGGGGCAGGCGTCCGCCTCAAGCCATGGCTATCGACCGCGCGGGAGCGCGGCGTTTGTAGCACCACCAAGCAGGGCGGGACACAACGAGGGCACGACCGGGTCGCAGCGCCTTGCGCCTCGGGGGAAGATACTTCCTGACCGCCGCCCGTTCGGGCGAGACTCACGGAGGAACCCATGTACGACGAGGGCCAGGCGCCTGACGCGCCGCAGCCGGCTCCGACGCCTCGGTCGCCCGCGCCGCCTGTCGGCGAGCCGGCGGCCAGCGCGCAATCCGGAGCCGAGGCGCCGCCGTTCGCGGGCGGCTACGGATACCCGCCGTATCCGCCGTATCCGCCGCAGGGGGCGTACCCGCCGTACGCGGCATACCCGCCTCCGCAACCGGAGCCCACGCCCCGCAAGAAGCGCTGGTGGATCTGGCTTCTCGTGCTCGGCATCCTGTTCCTGTGCGTGATCGTCTCGTGCGCGCCGTTCGTGTGGCTCGCGAGCCTGCCCGATGGCGGCGGTGATCCCTTCGCGGGCATCGGCGACGGCGCGGTCGCGGTCATCCCGATCGACGGCACGATCCAGGGAGTCGGCGGGACTGAGGTCGTCACGCCTGCGAACTTCCTTCGGCAGCTCAAGCGCGCCGAGGACGATTCGCGCGTCAAGGCGATCGTCTTGAGGGTCGATTCCGGCGGCGGCACCGTCGCCGCGAGCGAGGAGATCGCGACCTACGTCAAGAACGCGAAGAAGCCGGTCGTAGTCTCGGTGGGCGACATCTGCGCGTCGGGGGCGTACATGATCTCGTCGCAGGCGGACGAGATCTACGCGGTCGAGGGTTCGGACGTCGGCTCGATCGGCGTCATCCTCATGATCCCGAACGTCGAGGGTCTGCTCGACAAGCTCGGCATCTCGGTGAACACCATCACCGCCGGCAAGAACAAGGATGTCGGCAGCCCCTTCCGCGAGCTCACGCCCAACGAGCGCAAGCGCCTCAAGGGCCAGGTCGACGAGGTCTACGAGCAGTTCATCCGAATCGTCGCCGAAGGACGCAAGATGCCCACCTCCGAGGTCCGCAAGCTCGCGACCGGCTGGGTCTGGACCGGCGTCGAGGCCAAGAAGCTCGGCCTGATTGACGAGATCGGCACGTACCAGGATGCGGTGAACGCCGCGGGCAAGCTCGGCAAGGTCGAGGGCGAGCCCGAGGTCATCACGTACCAGGAGCCCTTCGAGGAGCTCTTTGGCGAACTCGGTGGGATCGCGTCGCAGATCTCGCCGTACAGCAAGGCGGTTCCGCAGCCGCAGGAATCCGTTCCGAGGTAGGACGCCAACGTGGCCAAGCCGACCGTCATAGCGCACATCTCCGACCTGCATTGCGGGTCGCGCTACCACATCCCGTCGCTCGCCACGCGCGTGGTCGACGAGCTCAACGAGCTCTGCCCCGACATCGTGGTGGTCACCGGTGACCTCACCGACATGGGATTCCGCCAGGAGTTCCGCCAGGCTCATCGGATGCTCGAGAGCGTCGAGTGAGGGCGGCGCCTCGTGCTCATGGGGAATCACGATGCACGCAACGTCGGCGACGAGCACTTCCAGGAGCTGTTCGGCGCGAGGAGTCACGAGATGCAGCACGAGCGCGTCCGGCTCCTCGGCGTCGATTCGACCGAGCCCGACCTCGACTCCGGCCGAGTAGGCCGCGACCGTTACCGCTGGATGGACGAGCGCTTCTCGATCGACCCCGACGAGTTCAAGGTCGTCGCGATGCACCACCACCTCGTGCCGGTGCCGGGCACGGGACGCGAGCGCAACATCGTCTTCGACGCCGGCGACCTGCTCCGGGCGCTCGTGAACTCCGGCGTGGATCTCGTGCTGTGCGGCCACAAGCACGTGCCGAACGTCTGGCGCCTCGAGGACATGCTCATCATCAACACCGGCACCTGTTGCACGCAGCGCCTGCGCGGCAAGGTCCGGCCAACCTACACGATCATCGAGATCGAGGACCTCCACAGGGTGCGTGTCACCCAGAAGGAGCCCTTCGGCGAGCCGAACGTGATCGCGCAGTACGACGACATGAACAAGCCGGTCTGCGGCTGGCGCCACTCTGGCGAGCACGATGCCGCGTGGGAGGACGCGCGCGGCGCCAAGCTCGTCCGCGAGATCGAGAGCGACATCCTTGCGGAGGTCGATGAGTGAACCGCGCCGTCGCCATCATCGACGGGGAGCACTACCCTCCAGTCGTGCGTTTCGCGCTCGGTGAGCTGTCCCGCGACTACGACGTGGTGGGCGCGGCATTCGTCGGCGGCACCGAGAAGGTCGACCTCGCGCAGGGGATGGCGACCTACGGCGTGCCGGTGGTGTGCGCGGGCGACGCGATCGCGACGCTTGCAGAGGCGATCGTCAGCTTCGTGCCGGACGTCGTCGTCGACATCTCCGACGAGCCCGTGGTCTCTTCCGTCGACCGCTTCCAGCTCGCGTCGATCGCGCTCGAGGCGGGCGTCGAGTACCGCGGCGCCGACTTCGTCTTCACGCCGCTGCGCGCAGGCATCACGACCGCCACGCCCACACTGGGGCTGATCGGCACGGGCAAGCGCGTCGGCAAGACCGCTGTCTCGGCCGACATCGCCCGGCGACTGAAGGCCGCCGGCCGCGATGTCGTCGTCCTCGCGATGGGACGCGGCGGGCCCGACGAACCCGAGCTCATCCGCGGCGACGAGGTCACGCTCACCACCCCCGACCTGCTCGCCCTCGCCCGCCAGGGCAAGCACGCATCGAGCGACAACTACGAAGACGCCGTCATGAGCCGCGTGACGACCGTGGGTTGCCGAAGGTGCGGCGGCGGCATGGCCGGCGAGACGTTCTTCAGCAACGTCGTCGATGGCGCCAAGCTCGCCGACACGCTCGGCAAGGAGCTGCTCATCGCCGAGGGCTCGGGTGCCGCGATACCGCCGGTCGCTCAGGACGCCGCGGTGCTCGTGATCGGCGCTGGCCAGGGTGTCGAGTACGTGCGCGACTACTTCGGCCCGTACCGGCTGCACCGCGCCGATCTCGCCGTCATCGCGCACGCCGAGGAGCCCGTGATCGACGCCGCAGGTCTCGACGAACTTCGCGCAGCGATCGCCCGGCAGCGACCGGACCTCCCGGTCGTCGCGACGACCTTCCGCCCGGCGCCGATCGAGCCGATCGCCGGCAAGCGCGTCTTCTTCGCGACGACCGCACCCGCGGCCGTTGTCCCGAACCTCGTCGCTCACCTCGAGGCCGACTTCGGCGCGACCGTGGTTGCCGTCAGTCCGCACCTCTCGAACCGCGCGAAGCTCCGCGAGGACATGGCGGCCCACGCGGGCGAGTTCGACACTTTGCTCACCGAGCTGAAGGCCGCGGCGATAGACGTGGTCGCGGCAGCGGGCGAGGAGGCCGGCGTGCCGACGGTCCTCTGCGACAACGTGCCGGTCCCCGTCGATGGTCAGGACTACGACGCGCTCCTTCGGCAGGTGGCCGACCTCGCGATCGAACGCGGACGCGCGCGGGAGGTGCGCGCATGAGCCCGGATAGCGCGCGCACCATCATCATCACCGACCGGGCGCACGGGCTGCCGTTCTCGAAGGGGCTGCTCGCTCGCTCGATGATGGCGACCGGCCTGCCGCCCGCCTCCGCCTACGAGATCGCGGCCACCATCCAGGACGACCTCCGCAGCCGAGACGAGCTTTCGATCTCGAGCGAGCGTCTTCGGCAGATCTCGGCGGAGTACCTGCACGACATGGCGGGTGAGGAGTACGCGGCGCGCTACATCCGCATGCGCGAGGTTTCGCGGCTGGATCGGCCGCTCATCGTGCTCATCGGCGGAACGACCGGAGTGGGCAAGTCGACGATCGCGACGGAGGTCGCGCACCGCCTCGGCATAACGCGCATTTCCTCGACGGATTCCATTCGCGAAGTCATGCGTGCTATATTCACGAAAGACCTCATGCCCGCGATCTACCAGAGTGCGTACAACGCGTGGCGAGGTCTGAGAGTCCCGGTGCCGCACGGCGCCAATCCAGTCATCGTCGGATTCCGCGAGCAGACCGCTGTCGTATCGACGGGGGTCGAGGCCCTGGTGAACCGAGCCGTGCTCGAGGGCGTTTCGATGGTGATCGAAGGGGTCCACCTGGTCCCGGGATACCTCGATCCGCGTCAGTTCCGCAATGCGCGGGTCGTGGAGCTCGTCATCACCGTCGACGATGAAGACGCGCACCTCAGCCACTTTTACATCCGAGATGCCCAGACCCAGGGGACCCGTCCGCTCGAGCGCTACCGGAAGAACTTCGACAACATCCGGGTGCTCGGCCGCTACATCGAGGACATGGCCCGGGAGCACGGCATCCCGATCATCTACAGCCACCAGCTCGACAGAACCATCGCCGACGTGCTCGAACTCGTCGTCACCGAAGCGATGGAGTTGGACAACTAGAGGAGGCAGGACTTGAAGTTCTTCCTGGACACGGCGGACATCGCCGAGATCGAGGAGGCGTGCAGCTGGGGAGCGCTCAGCGGCGTGACCACCAACCCGACGCTGTACTCGCGCGTCGGCGGCAAGCTCGCTGACTTCGAGAACCACATCGCTCGCATCTGCGAGATCACCGATGGCCCCGTCTCGGCCGAGACCGTCTCGCTGCAGCGCGACGAGATCTACGCCGAAGGCATGAAGCTCGCCGAGATCGCCGATAACGTCGTCGTGAAGGTCCCGACGATGCCCGAGGGCCTCGCCGCAACGAAGATGCTGCGCGCCCAAGGCGTGCACGTGAACATGACGCTGTGCTTCACGGTCCCCCAGGCGATTCTGGCCGCGCGTTCCGGCGCCGCGTACGTTTCGCCCTTCGTCGGCCGCTTCGACGACATCACCGAGGACGGCATCTCGCAACTCAATGACGTCGTCGTCGCGCTGGGAAACTACGACTTCGGCCACGACGTCGAGGTCATCGCTGCGTCGATTCGCAGCGCACACCACGTCACGCAGGCGGCGCTCATGGGCGCCGACATCGCAACCGTTCCGTTCGGGGTGCTCAAGCAGTGCGTGAAGCACCCGCTCACCGACCGGGGGCTCGAGTCGTTCCTCGCCGATTGGGAGAAGGTCAAGAACTCATGACAGCAGCACGTCAGCGCAAGAGGGGCCGTCGCGGCGGGGGAGGCGGCGGAGGCTATCAGGAGCCGCAGCCTTCGGTGAAGCGCGAGGACCTCGAGAAGCTCACCGTCACCGAACTCAAGGCGATGGGCACCGAGCTCGGCCTCGACACCAAGGCGCTTCGCAAGAAAGAAGAGCTGATCGCCGCCGTCCTCGAGGCCAAGGTAAAGGCCGAAGGCTTCATCGAGATCCAGGGCGTGCTCGACGTCCTTCCCGAAGGCTACGGGTTCCTGCGCACGGGCGGCTACCTCCCCGGCGACCGCGACGTCTACGTCTCCATGTCGGCGATCCGCCGAAACGAGCTTCGCCGCGGCGACTACATCAAGGGCATGGTCCGCCCGCCCAAGGAGAGCGAGAAATACCCCGCGCTCCAGCGCATCGACACTATCAACGGCATGGCGCCCGAGCTCTCCAAGGGCCGCAAGCGCTTCACCGACCTCACGCCCGTCTACCCCGACGAGCGCTTCCAGATGGAGCACGGCAAGGACGCCATCACCGCGCGCACCATCGATCTCGTCGCCCCGATCGGCAAGGGCCAGCGTGGCCTGATCGTCTCCCCGCCGAAGGCCGGCAAGACGACCATCCTCAAGGACATCGCCCACGCGATCACCGCGAACTCCCCGGACGTCTACCTTATGGCCCTGCTCGTCGACGAGCGCCCCGAGGAAGTCACCGACATGGAGCGCTCGATCCAGGGCGAAGTCGTGTCGTCCACGTTCGACATGCCGAGCGACAACCATGTCGCCGTGGCCGAGCTCGTCATGGAGCGCGCCAAGCGCCTCGTCGAGATGGGCGTCGACGTCGTCATCCTGCTCGACTCGATCACCCGACTCGC
>JACRBU010000117.1 GCA_016213085.1 Coriobacteriales bacterium | reverse complement strand
CTGGCGCTCACGCGCGTCGTATCGCCGATCGCTCGCGTGCTCGCTGCACCGTGGAAGTGGATGCTCGGCCTGGCGCGCGGGGAGGAGATCCCGTCGCCGTGGTCGACAGGCGACGAGTACTTCGCGGCCTCGGCCAGTGACGAAGAGCAGGTACGCGATCGCATCGAAGAAGCCCTTCTCGAGGCCGTGTCGGAGTTCGGCGAGAAGGTCGTGCGCGAGGTGATGGTGCCGCGAACCGACATGGCCGCCCTCGAGGACACGGAGTCGGTGGCCGAAGCGGTTCAGGTCATCCGAGCAACAGGCTACTCGCGCCTGCCCGTCTACCACGATACGGTCGACGACGTTCGAGGCGTCCTGTACGCGAAGGACCTGCTCACCGCGCTCGAGCGCGGTGGCGACGTGCAGATCGCCCGGATCGCTCGCCAGCCGTACTTCGTGCCGGAGACGAAGCCGGTCGACCAGCTGCTGGTGGACATGAGATCGAGCCGGACGCACATCGCCATCGTCGCGGACGAGTACGGGGGAACCTCCGGCCTCGTGACCATCGAAGACCTCCTCGAGGAGATCGTCGGCGAGATCTTCGACGAGTACGACCTCGAGGTCACGATGCTCGAGGAGCTCGGCGCCGATCGCGTCCGCGTCGACGCCCGGATGCCGCTCGACGACCTCAACGAGCGTTTCGGCACCGCCATCGAGCTCGAGAACGCCGACACGGTCGGTGGTCTGGTCATCACGCTCGCCGGCCGCATCCCCCAAGAAGGGGAGTCCGTTGAGATAGAGGGGCTCAAACTCACCGCCGAGTCCCTGGAAGGAACGCGTATCCTTCACGTAACGGTTCAGCCGGCGGCACCGCCCGCCGAGGAGGGGAGCGACGATGCGTAATCTCACACAACCCGATCTTGCACTGCTCGCATTCGCGCGCGAAGCGCAGGAGAAGTCGTACTCGCCCTACTCCTCCTTCAGAGTGGGCGCAGCGGTCTTCGCCGATGGGGAGATCTACGAGGGCACGAACGTCGAGAATGCGGCCTATCCGGCAACCCTGTGCGCCGAGGCCGGGGCGCTCTCGGCGGCCATCGCTGCCGGGGCTCGCGACATCACCGCCATCGCGATCGTCGGCGATTCGGAGGCGCCCACGGTGCCGTGCGGCACGTGCAGGCAGCGCCTCGCCGAGTTCAATCCCGAGATGCGCGTGATCATGGGCGGTGCGTCCGACGAGGTCATGGTGATGACCCTCGACGAGCTGCTGCCCGAGGCGTTCGTCCGAGGATTCCTCGACCAAGACGAAAGCAAGTAGATGACCCGCGGTCTTGTCGAGATCGGCGAACCCGTCCGCTCGGGGTTCGTGGCGCTGGTGGGCAGACCCAACGCGGGCAAGTCGACGCTGGTCAACGCAGTCGTGGGGACCAAGGTCGCTATCACGTCCGACACGCCGCAGACCACCAGACACCGCCTGCGCGCGGTTCTCGACCGCCATGACGCGCAGCTCGTCCTCGTCGACACGCCCGGGCTGCACAAGCCTCACGATGCGCTCGGCGAGGAGCTGAACCGCTCTGCGCTGATGGCGCTCGCCGACGTCGATGTGGTCGCACTGCTCGTGGATTCCTCGAAAGACGTCGGGACGGGCGACGAGTGGGTGGCCCGCCACGTTGCCGAGAGCCCTGCGCGCAAGCTCCTGGTCGTGACCAAGGCGGACCTCGTCGACGAAGAGCGACTGGGACGTCAGCTAGCGCGGGCAAGGAAGCTTGCACCGTTCGACTCCGCTGTCGTCGTTTCGGCGACCGAGTGCTTCAACGTCGACGGGTTCGTCAGCGAGGCGATCGAGCTGCTGCCGATCGGCCCACGCTACTTCCCGCGCGACATGGCGACCGATCAGCCGCTTGAGGTCATGATCGCCGAGTTCGTCCGGGAGAAGGTCCTCCACCATACGCGCGATGAGGTCCCGCACTCGGTCGGGGTTTCCATCGACGAGCTGGAGTTCTCCGAGAAGGGCGAGGGTCTCTATCGCATCTTCGCGACCGTGTTCGTTGAGCGGGAGTCGCAGAAGGGCATCCTCATCGGCAAGGGCGGGGAGATGATCAAGCGTCTTGGCAGTGAGGCTCGAGTGGACCTCGAGCGGCTGCTCGGATCGAAGGTCTTCCTCGATCTTCGGGTGAAGGTCAAGAAGGACTGGCGTCGCGACGCGTCGCAGATCCGCCGGTTCGGGTACGGAGAGGGCCTGTGAGCGGGGTGGAGCGATGAGCGTGGTCGTCGTGAACAGCGAGTCCCTGCGCGATCTTGCTGGAAGGATCGACCAGACGCTGCTGAAGCCCGAGGTCGGCCGAGCGGCGTTCGCGTCGTGGATCGATCGAGTGCGCGGTTACGGATTCGCCACCCTGTGTGTCCCTCCGGTGATGGTCGACCTCGCTGCCGAGCTGCTGTGCGACAGCCGTACCTCGGTATGCACCGTGATCGGCTTTCCCCTCGGGTACGCGCGCAGCGAGACGAAGGCTGCCGAGGCGGCCCAGGCGATCTCGGCAGGAGCTTCAGAGGTGGACATGGTGCTGCCGATCGGGGCACTGCTCGAAGGAGACATCGGGGTCGTCGAAGACGACATTCGGGGGGTGGTCCTCTCTGCGGCTGAGGCCTCCGGAGGACGCGCTTCGGTCAAGGTGATCCTGGAGACCGGGTATCTGAGCGACCCGCAGATCGTGAACGCGTGCGAGGCCGCGCTGGCGGCGGGGGCTGATTTCGTGAAGACCTCGACCGGCTTTGGACCGCGCGGCGCCAGTGTCGCCGACGTGACGCTCATGCGGGCGAGCGTTGGCTCCGAGTTCGGAGTGAAGGCGTCCGGCGGCATCCGGGACCTTCAGACCGCGCTCGACATGCTCGCTGCCGGCGCGACACGACTGGGCACGTCCTCGGGGATCGAGATCCTGGAGCAAGCCGCCTCCACGAGCGAGTAGACGTCTTCGGTGCCCGCGTACGCGCTGCAGGCCCTCGTGCTGAGGCACACGAAGCTCGGGGAAGCCGACGTCATCGTGACGCTTCTTGCCGAGGACGGAAGTCAGGTCCGCGCCGTCGCCAAGGGCATGCGCAAGCCGACATCCCGATTCGCCGGCCGACTTCAACCGTATGCGACGGTGGACCTTCTGCTTCACACAGGCAAGACGCTCGAGGTCGTCTCCGAGGCGCGGCTGGTGTGCTCACGCACAGGCCTTCGAGAGGACTACGAACGCAACGCCGCCGCTGCGGTCGTCATGGACGTGTTGAGCAAGATCTCACTTGAGGGTCAGCGTGAGGAACGGCTTTTCGGTCTTGCCAGCGCGACCCTCGACTGCCTGTCCGACTCCGAGGTAGAGCGGCTCCCCCAGCTGGTGGTCGCGTTCCTCGTGAAAGCGCTCGCGATGCACGGATATCGGCCGGAGCTCGAAGCGTGTGCCGCGTGTGCTTCAGAGGTCGGGGAGAGCGCCGCGTTCTCCATGCAGGCCGGCGGGGCGCTGTGCCCGTCGTGTGGTGCGCTCGACGCGTCCAGCCTGAGAGTGCCCGCCGCCGCACGGAGGTGGATCGCGTCACTTCTCGGGTCCACGATGGCCGACGTGGCCCGCATGGAGATGCCTGCCGAAGCCATCAGGGACTCCTTCGATCTCGTTGCCGCGTTCGTCGCCTACCATCTGCCGACGCGCCTGAAAGCCCTCGACTTCTACGCGGGGATCGTCGCCGAGACTCGGTAGCCCAACCACAGCCGTAGCGCCGCCACTTCCGCGAGCTCTCCGGGGTGACAGGCCATGCCGCATTTCGTCTGACGCGAGATCTGATACGGGCCGCCGACGCTGTCGGCTCGGGTCAGGTGGCTAGGAGCGCCAGGCCATGGGTGATGTATTGGTGATGCGCAGGCCTTCAGAAGTGGCGCGCAGTCCGTTCGACCTGACTAGCCCTGTTTCCGCGATCTGACTATTCGGCGAGCTTCGGGTTCAGGAGCTCGTGACCGGTGACGTCGTTGCCGAGCATGTTCATGAAGGTGGTGGCGTGGTCTTCCTCCTGCGCGAGGATGTCCTCCAACATGCGGCGGGTCACGTAGTCCGTCTTGGCCTCGGCGACGCGAATCGCGGCTCGGTAGCGCATGACCGCGTCCATCTCTGCGTTGTAGTCAGCCTTGGCGAGTTCGCGCAGCGCCACGCCTTCCACGTTGACCTTCTCAGCCTTCGCCGTGGGGTCCCCACCCAGAGCATCGATTCTCTCGCCCAGCTCTTCGGCGTGCTTCATCTCTTCGATCGCGATGCCTTTGAAGTCACCCGCGAGCGCGACGCCCTCGGGGCCGGTCACGATGTAATGGTGACGCATGTACTGGACGATCGCACCGAGCTCGCGCGCGCGGAGGTCGTTCAGGACGTCGATGAGGTTCATGTTGGCGTACGGCTCAGACATGGCGGGGACCACCCTTTCGAGGTGCGACTGGGCTTCATGGGGCTGAGAGGCACGCGTTGTGCCTCTCATGAAGGCATCCCCGTTCGACGCCGCACGGTAAACGCGTCGGCGCGAAGTCTGCGGCTAGGAGCGCTTCCACCACGTTCGCGGGGCGGCCTTGGCCGGTTCGGGGGCCGACTCCTCGTCAGGCGACTCCGATTCGGTGTGTTCCGGCGCCCGCGGTTCGTCCGCTTGTTGGGCCGAAGACGTGGCCTCGGACTCCGCCGGCGTGGGGCCAGGCTCGGAACGCAGCGGTTCGGTGGAGGCTGGGTCCTCGGCGAGGACGGCCTCCGACTGAAGCTCCGAGGGCTCAGCCT
>JACRBU010000116.1 GCA_016213085.1 Coriobacteriales bacterium | reverse complement strand
TATCAAGCCGTGCTTGCGAGAGACCCGTACGGCATCGACGTGCACTCGATCGACGAACGGATCGAAGTGCTCAAACGATCATCGGCTGGGGGGCGGATGAGTGATCAGTAGGCAGAGCTCGATCAAGACCAAGGGGAGAGCAGTGAAGCGTGTTTGCAGCTTGGGGGTCGTGTTGACCCTCGCGTCGGTCGTCTTGTTCGGCATGGGTGTGGGCACCGCAAACGCGGCAATCTCGGGGCTGACCCTGCCCGCGCCCGGCACTACCACAGTCAACGCGAACGCGAACTACCGTGCCAGCGTGACGCTCGCTGCACAGCCGCTGCTCGGGAGCAGAGACGTACTCAACTCGTTCGTGTTCACGTTCCCCGAGAACACCGACCTTTCAGCGCTCACCACGTCGTCGTTCACGCTCTCCCAGACCGGCTCCGGCACTCTCGGCTCAGTGAGCAGCATCAACGTCGTCGACAACGGCACGACCAAGACGCTCACTGTCAACCTCAGTGGAACCCAGGGTGCGGCCACGTTCGGCGGCACCACCACGATCACGATCTCCTTCAACGCGCTCAACCCCTCTGTAGCCGGCTCCTACGGCGCCTCGAACACATTCCGCGTCGTCGCCAACGGCACCGGCGGAGCGCTCACCACAAACGGAAGCTACACGCTGACCGCGCTTGCGACAGCGCCTGCTCCCGGTACGCCGACGCTCGGCGACTCCACCGAGTGGGCGACCACGACGCTCAGCGTCCCGGTCACTGTCGGCCCTCAGGGCCGCCTCGGGGCCGATGCGATCCCCGGCGCCACAGTCACCGCTAACCGGATCACGATCACGCTGCCTGCCGGCTACACGGTCCCTGGATCGCCGCCTGCTTCGAGCGTGACCGTCAACGGTACCACGCTCACGGCGGCGCCCACGGTCGTAGGGCGCGCTGTCACCATGAACGTCCCGTCAGGCGTCACCGTCCCGAACAACGGCACCGTGACCGTTGCGTTCCTCCCGTCGTTCGGGATGCCGAACCCGGACGCCGGCGTCTACACGGTCACCGCGTCCACGGATGCTCAAACCGGGACTGGGACGAGCTCGGTGTTCACTGTGGTTCCGGTGCCGACGACGCTTTCGGTGGCGTCGGCGACCCAGCCTGCGGCCGCCTACGTCGGAGCTGGGGAGACGCGGGCAGTCGGCGGATTCACGCTCCAACGCAACGCGAGTTCGAGTTCCGCGCAAGTGACAGGCGTGGCGATCGAGAACGCTGGGACGACTCCTGCGTCCACGGTCTCTGGCGTACGCGTGTATCGGGACAACGGTGACGGCTCGTACGGGGCGGGAGACACCGTGCTGAACCCGTCGGCGGCGACCTTCTCCGGTTCGTCGGCTGCCGTGGCATTCGCTTCTGCCGAGGCGGTCACGACGACCGCTCAGCAGTATTGGATCGTCTACACGTTCTCGGGTTCGACGGATGCGGCCACTGCCTCGGCCCGCGTTTCGGGCGCGACCCATACGGCGGGCTCCCTGAACAACGCCTCCGTTGTGGGCTCGACCTTCACCGTCGACTCGGCGCCACCAAGCGTTGTGATCACGGCGCCTGCGGCCGATGCGATCACTCTCGGCGGGGTCCTGCCCCCATACAGCGTGTCCGGTGCGGCGGCGGACGGCGTCTCAGGCGTCTCCGGTCTCACCGTGCAGATCCAGCGCGCGTCCGACAGCTCGTACTGGAACGGCCTGTCCTGGCAGCCCGGTCCGGCGACGGTCGTTCCCTCCACGTCGAACGGGTGGGCTGACTGGTCGTACGGCTGGTCCTTCCTCCCAGCGGTTCAGGACGGCAGCGAGACCTTCACGATCACGGCCGGAGCGGTCGATGGCCTCGGACTGGCGGGTCAGGCCACCCGGAGCGGGATTCGGATCGACAACCTCGCGCCTGCGACGGCCGCCGCCGCGACTCCCGCGACTCCCGATGGGGCGGGCGGATTCTACGTGACCACGCCGAGCGTGACGTTGACCTCGAGCGAGTCGGGCACGACCTACTACAAGTGGGACGGCGCCCCTACACCGGGCGACCAGACCGAGTACACCGCTGCGCTAGCGCCTGCCGAGGGGAACCACACGCTCTACTACTACTCGGTGGATGACGCGGGGAATCAGGAGACGGTCTCCTCGCAGAACTTCAAGGTCGATCTCACCGATCCGGTCCTTTCCATCGCCGGAGTGGCTGACGGCGCCTACTACGATGCGCCAGTGAGCGCGACAGTATCCGGGTCTGACGCCAACGGCGCCACTGCGTCGGCGACCCTGGACGGCTCTGCATACACGAACGGGACCGCGATCGGAGAGGGCGTGCACACCATCTCGGCCAGCGCGTCGGATCCGTCGGGCCGTTCAGACTCCGCGACCCTGTCCTTCACCGTCGACGTCACGGCGCCGGTGGTCTCGATCTCAGGCGTGGCCGAAGGCGCGTTGTACAGCTCGGCGCGGACTCCGACGTTCTCAGTGTCCGATGCGCACCTCGACGCAAGCACGGCAACGCTTGACGGCGCGCCGTTCACGAGCGGGACGACGGTGACCGAAGACGGTGCACACACCCTGGTGGTGGCGGGAACCGACCTGGCCGGCAACTCGTCGACCCAAACGGTTCACTTCACCATCGACACTGCCGCCCCGAGCGCCCCGAGCGCCTCGGGAACCCCGGCTTCACAAGCGTCGATCAACCTTTCGTGGACCCCGAGCACCGACGCCGTCTCAGGTGTGGCGGAGTATCGCGTGTATGACGCCTCCGACGATTCACTCGTCGACACCGTTGGCCAGGCTGTGACGTCGACGACGATCACGGGGCTTTCGCCCTCGACGACCTACGACTATTACGTCCGAGCGGTCGACGCTGCGGGGAATAGCTCCGCAGACTCGAACATCGTTTCGGTTACAACGAATGGCGGGCCGGACACGACGGCGCCGACGACGAGCCTATCTGCGACCCCGATGACACCCGATGGAGCGGCCGGCTGGTTCAAGACGCCGCCGTCGATCACACTCTCGAGCAACGAGCCCGGATCGACCTACTACAAGTGGAACGGCGTTCCGTCGGAAGGCGATCAGACGACATACAGCGGCGCGATCACTGCCGCCGAGGGCGAGAACACCCTGCACTACTACTCGAAGGACATCGCCCTCAACGCCGAAGCTCCGCAGTCGACGCCGTTCAAGGTGGACTCGGTCGCCCCGACCGCTGCGAATGCGTCCGCTGTCGCTGCCGGGCAGACATCGATCGACGTCAGCTGGTCGGCGAGCAGCGAGGCCGGGTCGGGACTGGACGCGTACCGCGTCTACCGGGCCTCCGACAACGCTCTCGTTGCCAGCGTGGGGGCGGGCACGCTCTCGACGACGGTGACCGGGCTCTCGCCCGCGACGACGTACGGCTTCTACGTGCGCGCGGTCGATACGGCCGGTAACGTCTCGGCGCCTGGGACGACGGGCAGCGCGACCACCCAAGCGCCGCCCGACACCACGCCGCCGGTGAGCTCCGCTGCGCTGTCGCCGTCCGCTCCCGATGGGAACTCGGGCTGGTATGTCAATCCGCCGCAGGTCACCATCTCGCGCAACGAGCCCGGCACTACGTACTTCAAGTGGAACGGGGTGCCTTCGGAGGGCGATCAGACCACGTACTCCGCGCCGTTCCCGGCGATCGAAGGCGACAACGTGTTGCGCTACTACTCGAAGGACACGGTGGGCAACTCGGAGACGCCGAAGGCGACTTCGATGAAGATCGACTCTTCGGATCCAAGCGCTCCGACCGCATATGGTTCTGCCACGTCGGACACCTCGGTGAGCATGTCGTGGTCGTCGAGTACGGATAGCGGTTCGGGTGTTGCCGGATACCGCGTGTACCGGTCGGCTGACGACTCCTTCGTCAAGAGCTCCTCGGGCACTTCGACCTCGATCACCGGCCTGACCGGCGCAACGACCTACGGGTTCTATGTCAGGTCGGTCGACGTGGCAGGCAACCTCTCGGCGCCGGGCAATACCGTTTCCGTCACCACCAACGAGCCTCCGGGCGTCGATGTCCCTGCTGGCAGCAACGTCACAGTGACCACTCCGCAGGGTGTCGGCGTCACCTTCGAGAACGTGACCGCGCCCGGCCGACTGATCTACTCGGCTCTGCCGTCGGCGCCCCATCCGGGGCCGTCGAACTTCTACCTGATCGCCGGATCACACTGGGACGTCCACTCAACGGCAGCGTTCACGGGATTGGTCACGGTCACGGTTCCGTACGATCCGGCGGATGTCACGGGCGACGAACAGGACATCAAGCTCTTCCACTGGGAGAACAACCAGTGGAACGACGTCACGACGAGCGTCGACACGAACGCGAATACCGTGAGTGGAAACGTCACTTCTCTGTCGCCGTTCAGCGCCGGGTCTTCCGGTACGGGGAGCACGTCGACTCCCGCATCGTCCTGGTGGAGTCTTGCCCTGCTCGGACTCGCGGGCGTCGGTCTGCTCGCGGTCGTGAGACGTACGGGCGGCTCGTCCGCGTAGGAGTGGTGAGGAACGTGGCTTCAGAACGCGTTGCCGGACTCGGGCTACGGTCTGCGGCCACGTTCCTCGTCCTTGCGCTGCTGTTCGAGGTCGCCGTGACGCTTGCGATACCGCCCGTGGCGAAGGTGGCTCTGTGCTCGGCCACGTCTTCGGCGGCAGGGTCCCTCATCCAGGTCACCGGAGTGCCGGTGTCGGTGTTCGGGTCCGACGTATTCCTCCCGAGTCGAAAGCTCGCGATCGACCTCGAATGCACGGCCGTGTACCTCATCGGTGTCTTCGCCGCGCTGACGCTTGCGTATCCTGCCTCCTGGAGGCAGCGCGTGATCGGCATCGCGTTCGGGGTGCCGCTGGTGATCGTCGGTAATCTGCTCCGCCTCGTTGTTGTTGCACGTGTCAGCGAGTCGTGGCCGGCGGCCTTTGACTTCACGCACGATCTCCTCTTCCAGATCTCCCTCGTGCTGTGGGTCCTCGGAACGTGGGGCGCCTGGGTTCTCTGGACGAGGACCGATGAAACCTAGGACTCGATACGCGCTTCTCACGTGCGTTGTGGCCGCCGTCCTGTTCACGGGTTGGCGGTTCGCCGTTACGCACATGGCGTCGCCAGGCGTGATCGGGGACGCGGCGTTCGCGATCCCTGGGATCGCGGCGATCGTCGCGGCGAGCGCTTCGTTGAAGCGCAAGGCCGCCTTGGTCGCGGGACTTGGCGCCAGCCTGACAGCGGGATACGTCGTCGCATCGTGGGCGGGCGTCGCGAGTTCAGGCGCAAGTGCCGCGGGCGCCACGACCTTCGTAACGAGCGTCGGAGGGACCGTGTATCACGTCTTCAGGCTGGCGGTGCCCATCGGAGCGATACTCCTGCTCGCCGACGGCGATGTCGCGCGCTTGTGGTCCGCCGATGCCGCCCCGGAGGGCAGGGGCACATGCCCTGTCTGCGGGAAGCGCAAGGCGGGCTTGGAGGCTCACATTCGGCAGGTACACGGCGAGAAGGCACTGCGCAAACTCGCTGCCGCCGGCAAACTGGCGAGGTAGGTCGCGGCACGCTAAACTATCTTGCTGTTGTGCACGGCCGTGTACGCCTAGAAAGGACCCCTCACGCATGGCATTCAACGACCTCTTCCTGCGCGCTGCCCGCAACGAGCCGATCGAGCGCACGCCGATCTGGATGATGCGTCAGGCAGGGCGCTACATGCCGGAGTATCGCGCGATCCGCGAGAAGCACGGTTTCCTGGAAATGTGCCGAACGCCCGATCTTGCGGTTGAAGTCACGATGCAGCCCGTCGACCTCGTCGGCGTTGACGCCGCGATCCTCTTCTCCGACATCCTGGTGGTCTTCCCTGGTATGGGACTCGATCTGGAGTTCGCGAAGGGGGAGGGCCCCGTCATCCACAACCCCGTCCGTTCGGCCGCTGACGTCGATCGTCTCAGCCTCTCCGACCCGATCGAGGACACGGGCTACGTGATGGAGACGCTGCGCATCCTGCGCGGTGAGCTCGAGAACAAGGTGCCGCTGATCGGCTTCGCCGGCGCTCCGTTCACGCTTGCGAGCTACGCCATCGAGGGGCACGGTACGCGCGACTACGAGATCACCAAGGCGCTCATGTGGAACGAGCCCGAAGCGTGGGCGAAGCTCATGAACAAGTTCGCGGACACGGTGATCGCGTATCTGTCCGCCCAGATCGACGCCGGCGCACAGACGGTCCAGCTCTTCGACAGTTGGGTCGGCTACGTCTCTCCCTACGACTACGAACGCTTTGTGCTGCCGTACTCGAAGCGCGTGATCGAGGAGGTCCAGAAGAAGGGCGTCCCGGTCATCCACTTCGCCAACGGCGCGACTTCGATGCTGAACCTCGTGCGCCAGGCGGGCGGCGACGTGATCGGGATGGACTGGCGCATCGACATCGCCGAGGGTGCGGAGGTCATCGGGCCCGAATTCGCCATCCAGGGCAACATCGATCCCGTCGCGCTGTTCGGCTCAGATGCCGCCCTCGAAGAGCGCGTTGTCGACATCCTTGAGAAGGTCGGGAATCGCTCCGGTCACATCTTCAACCTCGGCCACGGCATCCACAAGACGAGCGACCCTGAGAAGGCCATGTTGCTCATCGAGCTCGTCCACAAGCACTCTGATCGCATCCGCTCGGGCAAGTAGCCGATGTCTCGCACCGGCGTCCTGCTGATGGGCTTCGGCGGCCCCGACTCGCTCGAGGCTGTCGGTCCGTTCATGTGCAATCTGATGGGCCGGGAGCCCTCGGCGGAGCTCGTCGAGCGCGTTCAGGCTCGGTACGACTCCATCGGAGGAGCGTCTCCGCTTCCCGAGATCGCGAGCCAGATCGCCCAGGCACTCGAACGCGAGCTCGCCGACAAGGGCCGTGACGCCCCGGTCCGCGTCGGCATGGCCTACTGGCACCCGTTCGTGGCCGAAGGGCTCGGCGAGCTGCGCGCGCTCGGCGTGGATCGCGTCGTAACGATCTCGCTCTCGCCGTTCGAGTCGAAAGCGGCGACCGGCGCGTGTCGTGACGCTGTCTCCGCCGAAGCCGGCGGTCTGGAGGTCGTCGAAGCTCCGATGGCGGGCACGCTCGCTTCCTTCGTCGAAGCGCACGCTGCAGCCCTCCGGAATGCGCTCGCAGGTGGGAGGGGACCCTCCGTCGTGGTGTTCACGGCGCATAGCCTTCCCGTCGCGGATCTCGCCGAAGACGACGAGTACGTCGCCGGGCTTCGGCGTACGGCAGATGCGATCGCCGAGTCACTGGGCTGGGCGTCCGGCGTGGATGGCGGCGGGACCGTCGGGCCGATCTCGACGTACGGCACGACAACCGGTCGTCAGCCGTGGCTTCTTGCGTACCAGTCGAAGGGTCAGCGGCCGGGCGAGTGGCTCGGTCCCGAGCTCGACGACATCATCGACGCCGCCGCACAGGAGGGCGTTCGCTCGATCGTGGTGTCACCGATCGGCTTCGTGACCGATCACATGGAGACCCTCTACGATCTCGACATCGTCGCCGCCTCTCGTGCCGAGAAGTCTGGCATCTCGCTCGTGAGGTCGCAGGTCCCGAACGCAGATTCGGCGCTCGTCGCCGAGATGGCCGCAAAGCTCGATTCCCTGATTCCAAAGGGGTAGCCGGAGCGCGCGCCGGCACGCGCCCTCACCGAACACCACATGCGCACCGAGGTGCGCACGAAGGAGATTCGCGTGAAGCGCATCATCATCATCGGCGGTGGCGTAGCCGGACTCGGCGCAGCATTCAAGATCCGGCGCGCTGCTGACGCGGGCGTGCCGGTCGAGTTCCTTCTTGTCGAGAAGGACCCTCGCCTCGGCGGGAAACTGCTCACCGAGTTCGTCGACGATCCTCGATCGGGAGAGCGGTTCATCGTCGACGGCGGTTCAGACTCCTTTCTCACCGAGAAGCCGGCGGTGCATCGGGTCGCCAAGCTACTCGGCATCCTCGATCAGGAGACCGGTACCTGCGACGAGAACAAGAAGACCTTCATCGTGAGGGGCGGAGAGCTCGTCGAGCTGCCCGACGGCATCATGATGTTCGCGCCGACGAAGATCGCGCCGATGGCAACCACCAAGCTCTACTCGTGGCCAGCGAAGTTGCGCATGGCTCTCGACATCGTGATCCCGAAACGAAAGCCGCCCGCGGGAGAGCGTCTCGACGAGAGCCTTGAGAGCTTCGTCGTGCGTCGCATGGGACGCGAGTGCCTTGACCGGCTGGCCGAGCCGCTGGTCGGCGGCGTGAACGGCTCCGACGCGGCGACGATGTCGCTTGCTGCGACCTATCCGATGCTGCTCGAGATGGAGCAGAAGCACGGCTCACTCATCCGTGGCTTCCTCGCGCAGCGCAAGAAGGTCGAAGCCATGAAGCGGAAGTATCCGCCGAAGCCGGGGCAGCCTCGGCGGACCTTCTTCACTTCGTTTCGTAAGGGACTGCAGACCCTCACGGATGCGATGGCCGACGCGGCCGGCGCGGACCGGATCCGGACCGGCGTTGCGGCCACCCGGGTGGCGTTTGCAGACAGTACATGGACCGTCAACCTCGATGACGGCGAGAGTCTCACCGCCGACGCGGTGATCATCGCGGCCGAGCCGTGGGCGGCGCAGCGGCTCGTCGAGACCGTCGATGCCCGGACGGCCGACCTGATCGGGCAGATACCATGCTCGTCTTCGGCGACTATCGCAATGGCGTTTCGCGAGTCGGACTTTCCGGCCGACACTCGCTGGCACGGGATACTCTCGCCGATGGTGGAGCGCCAGCCGCTCACCGGCGTGTCGCTCATGTCCTCGAAGTGGCCCGACCGGGCCCCTGGCGGATACGTGATGCTGCGCGGATTCGTCGGCGGGGCTCGAGATCAGCAGATCCTCGAGAGAGGCGATGACGAACTCGTTGAGATCGCGAGGGCGCAGCTGGGACGGCTTCTCGGCGTCCGTCCTGACGCGGAGCCGGTGTTCTCCCGCGTGTACCGTTGGGAGCGGGGAATGCCGCAGTACACTATTGGTCATCTCGATCGTGTCGAGGAGATCGAGTCGCGGGTTGGCGGGATCGAGGGGCTGGCGGTTGCGGGCTCTGGCTACCGGGGCGTCGGCGTGCCGAACTGCCTTGAGAGCGGGGAGCAGGCTGTCACCAAGGTGCTCGACGATCTCGGCCTGCCGTTCGAAGAGCATGTTGAGGACAAGCGGGTCTACTGATCGCGCACGCGCGCGTCGTACCGACGAAGGGACACCATGAAGAAGGTCATCATCATCGGGGGCGGGGTTGCCGGACTGGGGGCCGCCTTCAAGGTTCGCCGTGCGGCGGACGAGGGCCACGATGTCGATTTCGTGCTGCTGGAGCGAGCTGACCGCGTCGGTGGCAAGATCGACACCGAGATCGTCGCCGATCCCGAGTCGGGCGAGGAGTACGTCGTCGACGGGGGCCCAGACTGCTTCCTGACGGAGAAGCCGGCCATCCACCGCGTCGCGAAGGCGACGGGCATCTTCGATGACGAGCTTCCGACGGATGACTCTCGGAAGAAGACGCTCATCCTCAAGAAGGGCAGGCTCTACGAGATGCCCGACGGCGTGATGATGTTCGCGCCGACGAAATTCGTCCCCTTCGCCACCACGGGCCTGTTTTCGTGGCCCGGCAAGATCCGGATGGCCATGGACCTCTTCATCCCGAAGAAGAAGGTCGCCGAGGGGGAGCGCAACGACGAGACTCTGGAGAGCTTCATCGTGCGGCGCATGGGCCAGGAGTGCCTCGACCGCCTTGCCGAGCCACTCGTCGGCGGTGTGCACGCCTCCGACCCGAAGATGATGTCGCTCGCGGCGACGTTCCCGCGACTGCTCGACATGGAGCAGAAGCACGGCTCGATGATGCTTGCGTTCCTCGACGCGCGCAAGAAGGTCGAGGAGATGAAGAAGAAGTATCCGCCGAAGCCAGGCGCCAAGCCGCGCACGTTCTTCACGTCGTTCACCGGAGGCATGAAGGAGCTCGTCAACGCGATGCTCGAGGCCGCCGGACCCGACCGGGTGCGCACCGGCGCGGTGGTCGAATCCGTAGACCGCGCAGAGGACGGTGCCTGGACCGTCACTCTGGAGGGCGGCGAGTCCGTTCGGGGTGACGCCGTGATCCTCGCGACAGAGGCGTTCGCCGCCGAACCGCTCGTTCGTGCGGTCGACGCCCAGATCGCCGACGCGCTCGCGAACATCCCCGTCTCGTCGTCCGCGACGGTGTCGATGGCCTTCAAGGAAGACGAGGTCGGCATCGACATGAACGCGTTCGGCGTGTTGTGTCCCATCGTCGAAAGTCGGGCGCTGCTCGCGGCGACGTACTCCTCCACGAAATGGCCTGGGCGTGCTCCGAAGGGGCGCATGCTGATGCGAGGCTTCGTCGGGGGTCCTCACAACCAGGCGATCATGAAGAAGAGCGACGAGGAGCTCCAGGCGATCGTGCTAAAGGAGCTGCAGTCGATCCTTGGGCTGGATTCGAACGCCAAGCCGCTGTTCACCCGGGTGTTTCGCTGGACGAATGGTATGCCGCAGTACACGCTCGGCCATCTCGATCGTGTGGAGCTGATCGAGTCCCGCGCGTCGCACATACCCGGTCTCGCGCTCGCGGGCGGAAGCTACACCGGCGTGGGCCTGCCGAACTGCATCGAGAGCGGGGAGCGCGGAGTCACGAAGGTGCTCGCCGAATGGGGCTTGGAGCTCGCCGAAGACAAGGTCGAGGAGAAGCGCCTCTACTAGGCAAAGGGCGGACTTTGCCGCCATTTGCCCCGGGATTCGAGCAGACGCCTGCGGCGCTGCTCAATCCCGGGTGTGCCCGCCTTCGCCGCCGTTGACCGGGCGATTCGAGCGGACATGCTTCGCATGCAGCTCAATCGCCCGACCGGCACCCGCGCTGCTAGAGCGTGCCGCCCTCGACGCGCGCGATGAGCTCCAGGAGGAGCTCGTGCATGCGTGGGCCGGCCGCGAGCACGTCGAAGGCGCGCTCGGGGCGCCACGGACCGCCGTCGAGCGCGGTGACGACTCCTCCAGCCTCGGTCACAAGGAGCGCACCCGCGGACGTGTCCCAGGGTTGGAGGGCGAGTTCCCAGAAGGCGTCGGCGCGTCCGCAGGCGACGTGGGTTAGGTCGACGGCTGCTGAGCCGTCTCGGCGGATCCCCTGGACGCCATCGCGCAGGACGCGTGAGAAGATCGAAAGCTGCCGGTCGAGAGTCTCACCGCGGTCATACGGGAAGCCCGTGATCACGAGGGCATGCTCGAGCGATTCGGCATCGGTCACGGTGATCGGCAGTCCGCCGAGCGTTGCTCCCTGGCCTCTGAGGGCGCAGAACAGCTCGTTCGACGCGACGCTGTAAACGCACCCTGCGGCGGGCTCGCCCCCTTCGAGCAGCGCGACCGACACCGAGTAGCACGGGAAGCCATGCATGTAGCTCGTGGTTCCGTCGAGAGGGTCGATGACCCAGACGCGATCGGAGTCGAGCGCTCCCATCGCATGGCCGGTCGCGGCGTAGACCTCCGGTTCCTCGACGACGAATACAGCGTCGGGGTCGAGGCGTGCGATCTCGTTGACCGCCGCCACGCCGGCCGCGATGTCCGCCTCCGTGACGAAGTCGGTGGGGCCGCTCTTGGTGCGGACGGCACCGAGCTCACCGGCTCGACCGGTCAGTACCCGGCCGCCTGCCAGCGCGCCCGCCGCGGCGATTTTCTCCGGTGAACGCATCGAGCCCCTTCCGCGGGTAGAATCTTCCTGCCCATCCTACCCGTTCCCACTGACAGGAGCCCGATGTTCAACGACGGCTTTGCGTCGCCGCTGACCGAGGACCTGCGTGAGGCACTGAGCGACCGCGCCCGTCGTGCGCGCGGCACGGTCCTCACCGCGACCACGCTGGCGAACTCCGGTCACCCGGGCGGCTCCTTCTCGTCGATGGAGCTGTACACGACGGTCTATTCGTGCGCCCGCCTGCGGCCGGACGACCCAGGCTGGGCGGAGCGAGACCGGGTCGTGGTGAGCCACGGACACACCTCGCCCGGCGCATACGCGGCTCTGGCGATGGCGGGGTTCTTCTCTGCAGACGACCTCGCGGCGCACTTCAGGCAGGCGAACGCGATCTTCGAAGGACACGTCGAGCGCCACGTCCCCGGCATCGAATGGAGTACCGGCAACCTCGGTCAGGGTCTCTCCGCGGGGGTCGGGTTCGCGCTTGCGTCTCAGTTCACCGGGCAGCCGTGGCATACCTACGTGATGATGAGCGATGCCGAACAGCACAAGGGGCAGGTTGCGGAGGCGCGGCGCCTGGCGGTCAAGCACGGGCTGTGCGACCTGACGGCGGTCGTCGACCTGAACGGTGTCCAGATCTCCGGGCGAACCCTCGACATCATGCCGGTCTCGGTGGCTTCCGACTTCGAGGCGGACGGGTGGCGCGTCATCCACGTCGACGGTCACGACCTCGGCGAGGTCCACGAAGCGCTGCGCAGCGCCACGAGTTCTGCCGAGGGGCCGACGGCGATCATCGCGAGAACCCACATGGGCCACCCTGTCTCCTTCATGCTGGACGACTACGACTTCCACGGTCGTGGGCTCAGCGAGGAGGAGTACGCGAAAGCGATGAACGAGCTCGGCCTGGAAAGCGACCTGGAGGTCGCTCGCGCACGTCGCGCCGAAGGGCCGGGAACGCCGCCCGTGCCGGTCGCGTCATCGACGTTGGACGTGCGGTCGTCGGCATCGCGGGACTATGGGCCTGAGAAGCGGACGGACAACCGGAGCGCGTGGGGGAGTGCGCTTCTCGACATCGGCGAATCCAACGAGGCGCTTCCCATGGCCGTTCTCGACTGCGACCTGGCCGTCTCGGTCAAGACCGATGCCTTCCGCGACCGTTGGCCCGAGCGCTTCATCGAATGTGGCGTTGGCGAGCACAACGCCGCCACCGTGGCCGGCGCCCTGTCAATCAGTGGGGTGCTCACGTTCTGGGCGGACTTCGGCGTGTTCGGCATCGATGAGGTCTACAACCAGCAACGCCTCAACGACATCAACGCGGCCAATGTGAAGCTCGTCGTCACCCACTGCGGACTCGACGTCGGCGAAGATGGGCGCACGCACCACTGCATCGACTACGTGGGAACGCTGCGCAACATGTTCGGCTGGAAGGTCATCGTGCCGGCCGACCCGAACCAGACCGATCGTGCCGCGCGGGCGATGGCCTCGATGCCAGGCAACGTGTGTCTGGCGATGGGTCGAAGCAAGATCGACGTGGTCCTCGCGGCTGACGGGTCCCCGCTCTTTGCGGGGGACTACCGTTTCCGATACGGAGAGGTGGTCTGGGCGCGTGAGGGAGCGGACGCCTGCGTCCTTGCGATGGGGACCGTGGCGGGTGCCGCAGTGAAGGCGGCCGATGTCCTCGCGGCGGACGGTATCTCGGTCGCGGTGGGCATCGTGGCGTGCCCGCTCGCGCTCGACGAGGACGCGATGGCGAGGGCAGGTGCGTTCCCGGCGGTCTTGACCGTGGAGGACCACAACGTCCTCACGGGCCTCGGCGCGTGCGTGGCGGAATCGTTCGCCGAACACGGCAAGGACCCTCGACTCATCCGCAGCGGGGTCACGAAGTACACGACCTCCGGCGCGGCGAGGGACCTGCTGGCCGATGCGGGACTGGACGCCGCTGGGATCGAGTCCGCGTTGCGCGAGGCGATCGGACGCTAGGAGACCTCGGTCCCCGGCATGGGATCGTACGTCCTCAGCGCTTCCAATACCGCGGCGTTGATGTCGGAGTCCTCGCGCGGTGACGGCTCCATGCCCCAGTCGCGAAGCGTGTCGAGCGCGGCCGCGACTGCGATCGGCAGCGCGGCTTCGACCGCGGGAGTGAGCTCGAGCACCCACTGCTTCATCGATTCGACCTGCACGCCGACCACGACCGCCGCTTCGAGCGCGACATCCATGAGTGCGGCGGCCTGCAGGACGTCGACGAGGCGGGTGTCGTGCAAGGAGTGCAGCACGGTGTTCGGCGCGGCGTCCTCGGGAGAAAGGACCATCACGGTGCCGGGCGGGTGGCCGCTGCCGTCGACCGCATCGATGACGAGGAGTCGGTCGGCATCTCTCAGCAGATCGAGGATCGTGAACCCCATCGTTCCCGCGTCGACGAGCGTGACGTTGGGCGGGAACTCGTATCCGCTCATGAGGCGCTCCACGGCACGCACGCCGATACCCTCGTCGGTCATAAGGGGGTTGCCGACGCCCATCACGAGTATGCGCTGGTCCTGAGGCATGCAGTGACCTCGATCGTTCGTGGTCGTTGGTCGCGAGTCAGCGCGTTGAGCGCTGGAACAGTGTAGCTCTAGCCGGCAGCGAGTGGCGCAGCTGCTTCGACGAATGCCGAGGTGTCGCCTTCGAGCAGCAGAACGCGCTCCTCGAGCGGGAGTTCCGCGCGTGCCCGGTCGCGTGCATCGTTGCTGGTCGCAAGGGTCTCCCGCATGATGACCAGCAGCAGATACCTGCCGATCTCGGTGAGCGTGAGCTCGGCCGAGGTATTCGTGGCGATCCCGCCTGCGGCGGACATGAAAGCCATCTCCAGCGGAAGCGCAAGCTCGATAGGCATTCGGAAGTCCCTGCGGAAGCGCTCCTTGTCGAGCCGCAATCCGAAGAGGTCGGTCACGAACCGATAGCGCATGAGCGCCTTTCGGCTGTAGGGTCTGCCACGTTTGACGGTCGCAAGGCTGCCGCTTTCGATCCGCGAGCCGTACTCGCCGAGAGAGAAGGTGTTTCCGTACATGCGCCCGCCGAGGAACGAGAGCGCGCCGGAGCCGACACCCACGTACTCGGGGAAGTCGACGATGTACTCGTCGATCATGGTTTCGCGGTTGCGCGAGAACGTCCACGCGCTCGCGGGCTCGAACTCGGGCGCGAGCGCCCGCGAGATCAGGCCGTAGTAGCGGGCCTCCCGCGCGAAGTCGATGTCGCCGACCGTCTGGGCGAGCTCGCGCCGGCGCAGCGGCGAAGCCATCAGCGGATAGAACGTCGTCTGACTTGCCCCCGTGTTCTTGACGAGGGCGATGTCGCGCTCCAGGACGTCTTCGGACTGCGACGGGAAGTTGAAGATCATGTCCACGTTGAAAGAGGGAAACTTCCTCGCCACGCTCGCGAGCCGCTCGAAGACCTCGTCACCAGAACCGTACTTGCCGTAGCGGTCCATCTGCCGCAGGAGACGATCGTCGAAGCTCTGGACCCCGACCGAGAGACGCTGGACGCGCCCGGTGAGGGCCTCGACCAGCTCATCGCCGAGATGGTTCGGGCTCGTTTCCGCTGACACCTCGCCGATGGACGGAAAGAGCTCGTGTGCGAGATCGATCGTCTCGACGAGCTCGTCGAGCAGGATCGTAGGAGTGCCGCCACCGATGTAGAGCGAGGAGAAGTCGTAGCCGATGTCGCGGACAAGACGCATCTCCGCACGTAGCGAGCGGAAGTAGTCGCGCGCGCGGTCCTCCTTGTAGAGGAAGCGGTTGAACGAACAGTACGTACAGAGCCGCTCGCAGAAGGGGACGTGGGCGTAGAGCACGTAACCGTTGGCAGTGCGCGGAGCCGGGAAGCACTCGGGACCCGCGGGGTCTGTCGCGAGATAGCGACGATTCAGGACTCCGAGTGCCGCCGTGACAAGCCGCTCAGAAAGCACGTAGCCTCCTCGAACCGATGGGCTCATGGTGCGGCTGCCGATGCCGCGGGCTTGCGTGCTTCGGTCCGTCGCCCTTGGTGCATTCCCCCTCGGCGGACCTAAGCGGTTCCAACTCATAGTCTACGACGGGACAGCGACGATGTCCTGCCTCGAGAAGCAACAGAGCCCCGGCTTCCCGGGGCTCTGAGGGCAACGCTGTTCGGCCGGAGGCTACGCGTGCGTGTCCTCGGCTTCCTTCCAGAAGAAGATCATCCTGGACGGCGCGAACCCGTAGATGTTCGCCAGGTACGCGTGGATCGCCGTGAAGATGATGATGATCCACATGATCCAGTAGTGGACGATCCGGAGGTTCATCGGATCGCCGCCGCCGCCGGGAGCACCGTTCATCCAGTTGGCAAGCCAGTCGGTGCCAGCCTGGAAGATCGGCCACGTCGACGTCGGCCCCCACAGGGCGAAGCCCGTGTAGGCGGCGAGCAACGTCAGGGGGATCGTGGCGACGTAGGCGATCTTCTGAAGAACACCGTACTTCGCGCCGATCGGCGTCTCCTTCTTGAGGAACAGGTAGTACTTGATCCACGGCCACGCCTGATGGCGGTTGGCCTTCTGCGGCAGGAAGTTCTTGTAGTCCTTGCCGGTCTCGTGGGTCGCAGGCACCAGCGTGTCGGTGACGACGAACGCCAGGATGATGCGCACTACGAGGTTGATGAGCAGCGCGAACATCCAGAAGAAGTGGGTGCCGCGGGCAAGCCCCATGTAGCCTCCCCACCACGGGAAGTGGATGTAGAAACCGGAGAGGGCGAGGAAGAACATGGCCAGGAGATTGATCCAGTGCGTGATCACGAACGGGATCGGATGGTCCTCGCGCTTGGGCATATGCATCTACTTCACCCCCCAGGGCTTCGAGAACACCGTGGCGCTCTTGCCGGTCTTGGGTTCAAACACGTGAACCCCGCAGCCCACTCAAGGATCGAAGGAGCGGACGATGCGACAGGCCTCGAGCGGCTTCTCCACGTCGACGATCGGCGTGCCGACGAGCGCCTCTTCGGCGACTCCGCGGACACCCTGCTCGTCGCGGGGGCCGTTGTCCCAGGTCGAAGGCGTGCACACCTGATACTCGGTGATGCGGCCCTGGCCGCCGACGGTCATCCAGTGACCGAGTGCGCCACGCGGCGCCTCCCACAGACCGGCGCCCTCGCCGGCGGATTGGGTCGGCTCGGCGAAGTAACTGACGTCGCCGCCCTTGATCGCCTCGATGAGCTCGGTGACCCACTGCAGCGACCAGTCCGCGACGACCGCGGCTTCGAGGTTGCGTGCAGCGATACGACCGAGCAGCGAGACGAGGACCTCGGGCTTGCCCGACGCGCCGAGCTTGCCGAGCGCCAGGTCGACGACGCTCTTGACCTCCGGCACGCCGCGCAGGTACGCGACGAGCATGCGGGAAAGCGGACCGGCCTCCATCGGCTTGCCGTCGTAGCGAGCGGCCTTGGCCCAGGTGTACTTGTCGTTGACGTTGTAGTCGGTGAACTCGGGCGTCGTCTTGCCGTCCGCCGGGTTCAGGTTGTTCGACTCGTCGGTGTACCAGGAGTGCTTGACGAACTCGAGCACCTTGGCCTCATCGGAGTCCTGCGGCTTCAGATCGCCGGCGAAGATCGCGCCCTCGGGCAGATAGCGCTGCTTGCGGTCGACCTCTCCGCCCTTCTTGTTGAAGACGCCCCACGCCAAGAAGTTGCCGTGGCCGCCACCATACGAAAGCGCGTCGGTGTAAAACGGCGCGATGGCGAGCGTGTCCGGGATCATCGTGGAGTAGATCCAGTCACGCACGCGCTGGAAGCGGAAGAGGATGTCGTCGAGCTTGTTCTCGTCGGGCACGAATGCGGTTCCACCCGGCAGTGACGTCATGAAGTGCGGGAACTTCCCGCCCATGATCGCGATGATCCGTGCGGCGTCCGCCTGCAGCTCGAGTGCCTCCAGGTAGTGAGCGACCGCGATGAGCGCGAGTTCCGGCGGCATCTTCTTCGCGTATGCCGGATGGCCGAACCATCCGTTCGTGAAGATCGAGAGCTGACCGCCCTCGACGAGCGCCTTGAGCTTCGATTGCACCGCGGCGAAGTTGGCGGTCGAGGTACCCGCTGCCTGCGCGAGATCGTAGGTCTTGCCTATGTCGGCTTTGAGGGCCTCGGCGGGGTCGATGTAGTCGAGCGCCGCAAGCGTGTAGAACCACAGGATGTGGCTGTGCAGGTACTGCGCGGCTTCGATGATGTTGCGGACCACGCGCGCGCCGTCAGGGATCGTGATCCCGAGCGCGGCTTCGGCTGCCATCGTCGATGCGTGACCGTGCGAGATCGGGCATACGCCGCAGATTCGCTGCGCGACGTAGTACGCATCGGCCGGCTTGCGACCCTGAAGCACGATCTCCATGCCGCGGAAGAGCCCGCCTGAGACCCAGGCATCGGTGATCTTGCCGTCCACGACTTCGCACTCGACGCGGAGGTGTCCCTCGATGCGGGTAACGGGGTCGATGACTGTGCGAACCACTACTTATCGCCCCCCTTCGCCATCTTCTTGCGGTCGTACTCCTTCATCTCCTCGGTGGGAGCGCCACCCTTCGTGCGGCCCGCGGCGGCCATTCCGATGCCGTGGACGACGAGCGCCGCACCGACGACACCCGCGGTTGCCCCCGCGACCACCGTCGGCGAGAGGCCGCCGTTGTTGGT
>JACRBU010000119.1 GCA_016213085.1 Coriobacteriales bacterium | reverse complement strand
GGTGCGCCAGCGCCCGCACGTCGAGCTCCGTGACTGTCTGGCCTTGGACGTCGATGAGCCCGTCGTCCTTGAGCTTGTGGAGCTCGCGCGAGAGCGTCTCGGGGACGGTCCCGAGTGCCATCGCCAGCTCGCCCTTCTTCATGCCGAGTTCGATCTCGACGCCGCGCGGCGTAGTCTTCCCGCCCGATAGCGTGCGCTGGAAGATGAAACGGGCCAGTCGGCTGGGGACGTCGAGCGCCAGCGTTTGCACGACGCTCATGAAATTGACGACCCGGCGCGACAGGTCGGCGATCAGGTAGCGGGCGACCTCGGGGTCCTCGGTGATGAGGTCGAGCAGGGCCTCGACCGGCAGGAAGGCGATCGTCCCGTCGGTGGCAGCCTCGATGTTGGCCGGATACCGCGTGCTCGCGAGGGCGGCCACGGCCGCCAGCGGCTCTCCGGCGCCCGGGGTCTCGAATACGATCTGGCGGCCGTCCGCACCAAGGTAGAAAACGCGCGCCTTGCCGCTCACGACCACGCCGAGCTGCGTCGCCGGCTCTCCCTCCGTGGCCAGCCGCTCGCCACGGGAGACCTGCCTGACCGTCGCCTTTCGAACGAGCTCGGTGACTTCGCTGTCGGTGGCGGCGCGCCACAGTCGGCACGCCCGGAATGCCGCCCAGACGTCCGCTCTCAGGTCTTCCGGTGCGCTCACGCGAGGCTCCTTCGCTGGTAGACGGGGTTGTTCGGCGGTTCGAATCGAATTCCTTACCGAGATTGTAGAGATTTCTTCGCGGTTTTGACGTCCGTCAAAGAACGGGGCCTGTGTGCAGCGTAGATTCCCTCTTAGAGACTACCGCTGGCCGAGTCGCTCGGCCGCGTTTTGGAGGACCGCAATGAACGAGAAGTTCGCGACGAAGATGCGCGACCCGAAGGTCCGCAAGGACACTCGGACGCTCGCCGACTTCACGCAGATCTGGTGCGCGAACCACCACGCCGACCGGGAGCGCGTCCCGGTCGTAAGCGAAGCCGCCGAACTCGGCGTCTACGGCACGCACGCTCCCGTCCTGTGCGAGGAGTGCGCCGAGCACCTTCGGTATGCCGAGAAGCGGCGCGCGTACTGCCCGATGGACCCGAAGCCGTTCTGCGCCCACTGCGACGTGCACTGCTACAAGGCCGACGAGCGCGCGTTCCAGCAGGAGATGATGCGCTTTTCCGGCCCTCGTTCGATGACGAAGGGCCACTTCATCGACGGCGTGAAGCACATGATCGAGAGCCGCAAGCACGCTCGAGCGGCGAAGCGATAAGCCACCACAGGGAGGACCATCATGACCACGACAACCACCCGTCAGATCGTCCACATCGAAGACGAGCTCTGCACCGGCTGCGGCCTGTGCGTCAGCCCCTGCGCTGAGGGTGCCATCCAGATCATCGACGGCAAGGCTCGCGTCATCCGCGAGGAGCTGTGCGACGGCGCCGGCTTCTGCCTCGGCGTCTGCCCGACCGGCGCGCTCACCATCGAGACCCGCGAGACGGTGGCGTTCGACCACGAGGCTGTCGAGGAGCACGTCGCCGAGAAACTGCGCGACGCGATCGAGTCCGGCAAGCCGACCTACATCGCCCAGACCTGCTACGTGTGCGGTTCCTCGGAAGACGACCGCCCGCTGCTGCCGGTGCGCACGAAGGGCACGTCGACCTGGGTTTGCACGAGGTGTCTCCCGCAGCTGATCCACGGCTAGCGGTTTCATTCGGAAACGGAGCGAGGGAGAGAGTCTATGTTCTGCAACCAGTGTGAACAGACCGCGCAAGGCGTGGCATGCACGACACGAGCCGTCTGCGGGAAGGGCGAGGACGTCGCCGCTCTGCAGGACCTGCTCACGAACGCACTTCGCGGGCTCGCCCCCGTGGCGCTCGAGGCCGGTCGTCTCGGCATCGACACGACCGCCGAAGGCCGCTTCACCGCTGACGCGCTCTTCACGACGCTCACCAACGTGGATTTCGACGCCGAGTCGGTCGGCGCGAAGGTCGAAGAGGCCGTCCGACTCCGCGACGCGCTCAAGGCGAAGGTCGTCGCGGCAGGCGGCTCGGTCGACGAGACCGACCTCTACGTGACCTTCCAGGCCCCCGAATCGCTGCCTGCGATGGTCGCGGAGGCCGAGGAGTTCGGCATGGGGTGGGACCACACTCGCGGTGATGACATCCGCTCGCTGCAGGAGATCACCCTCTACGGTATGCGCGGCATCGGCGCGTACGCGCACCACGCCGCGATCCTCGGCCAGGAGGACGCCGAGGTCTACGCCTACCTGTTCAAGGCACTCGCCGCGATGAGCGACACCGCGCTCGGCGTCGACGAGTGGGTGGGTCTTGCGCTCGAGGCCGGCAAGGCGAACCTGCGCACGATGGAGCTCCTCGACGCGGGCAACACGGGCACCTACGGGCACCCGGAGCCGACGAAGGTCACGCTCGGCCACCGCGCCGGCAAGGCGATCCTCATCTCCGGCCACGACCTCAAGGACCTCGAACTCATCCTCGAGCAGACCGAAGGCACGGGCATCTCGGTGTACACGCACGGTGAGATGCTTCCTGGCCACGCGTATCCGGGCCTCAAGAAGTACCCGCACCTCGCCGGGCACTACGGCACCGGGTGGCAGAACCAGCTCAAAGAGTTCGCCGCGTTCCCGGGCGCGATCCTGCTCACGACGAACTGCCTGATGCCTCCGCGCGCCGAGTACATCGACCGCGTCTTCACAAGCGGGCCGGTACAGTTCCCCGGCGTCCAGCACCTCGAGGGCCGCTTCGCTCCGCTCATCGAGAAGGCGCTGGCCGAGCACGGTTTTGCCGAGGACACCACTGCCGAAGCCGGAAGCGTCATGGTCGGTTTCGGCCGCAATACCGTGCTCTCGGTCGCCCCGCAGGTCATCGATGCCGTAAAGCAGGGCGCGATCAAGCACTTCTTCCTGGTGGGCGGTTGCGACGGCGCCAAGCCGGGCCGCAACTACTACACGGAATTCGTCGAGTCCACTCCCGATGACACGATCGTGCTCACGCTCGCGTGCGGCAAGTTCCGCTTCTTCGACAAGGACCTCGGCGAGATCGGCGGCATCCCGCGCCTGCTCGACGTCGGGCAGTGCAACGATGCCTACTCGGCGATCCAAGTCGCCGTGGCGCTCGCCGACGCCTTCGGCGTGGGTGTGAACGACCTGCCCCTCTCGCTCGTGCTCTCGTGGTACGAGCAGAAGGCGGTCGCGATCCTGCTCACGCTCCTGTACCTGGACATCAAGGGGATCCGCCTCGGGCCGACACTGCCGGCGTTCGTTTCGCCGAACGTGCTGAACGTGCTGGTCGAGAACTTCGACATCAAGCCGATCGGCGAGAGCGCGCAGGCCGACATCGAAGCGATCCTCGGCGCAACAGAGGTGGCGTAACCAGCAATGACTACGTACGAGCAGGGCGTCGGGACCGGCGCGGTGGCAGACGACACGATCGGTTTGGCCGAAGAGGAGTGCGCTCCGAAGAAGCCCCTGTGGTGGCGCATCCTGAAAGGCACCCTCATCGGTGTTGGCGTGACGATCGTGTTGTTGGTCGTGACCGGCGTCCTGCTCTACAACTTCGGCAGCATGTGGTTGCCGGACCCGCAGATGAAGGCAGAGTACGGACAGCTTGTGGCGGCAGGCCAGGCGCCGGCGATCGAGAAGCGATTCACGATCCCGATTCCGGGATGCAAGTGCCACAGCAAGGACCCCGTGCAGACGATGCAGCACACGACGTATCGCATCAGCGAGTGCAACAGCTGCCACGGCGGCGGCGCGACGATGTCGGCGCGGTGATCGGGTCAGCGATCGGACCCGAGCACCTCGAGCGCGGCGGGCAGGCCCGCGACTGAGTCGATCACCAGGTCGGGCTTGACCGGCGCCGCCTCGAGCGCGCCGTCGGTGAACTTGCCGGTGCGGACGAGGACGGTGTGAGCGCCGACTCGGTGGCCTCCCCCGACGTCGGCCACCGAGTCGTCACCCACCATCACCGCGCCAGCCGGCGCGACACTCATGTCCTCAAGCGCCAAGCGCAGCAGCTCGGTCGACGGCTTCCCGATCACGTACGCTTCGGCATTCGCGCCGTGCTCCAACGCCGCGGCGAACGCACCGGTGTCGAGAACGGGACCGTCGGGAGCGAGGTAGTAGCGTCCCTTGTTGAGGGCGACCAGCCTTGCGCCTTCGAGCAGATGCCTGAGTGCGGCGTTGAGCGCGTCGTAGGCGAAGCCGTCCCGCATGTCGCCCACCACGACGAAGTCCGGCCGCTCACCCTCCGCGACCGCGTACTGCGCGAGCTCGGAGGCGAGTTCGTCGGGCAACAGGAAGTGGCAGGCCGCCGAAGGCTGCGCGTCTAGGAACCTCACCAACGCGACCAGCGGGGAGAAGACCTCATCGATCTCGGCAGCGATCCCGGCGCTCGTGAGTCGTCGGAGGATCGTCGGGGCTCCGACCGAGTCGATATTGGTCACGTAGCGGATCCTGACCCCGGAGCGCTTCAGTGTCGCGACCGCGTCGACCGCACCGGGTATCGCCCGATTCGACGCATCGAGCAAGGTGCCCTGGATGTCTAAGAGGACGCCGGCGAACACGTTCGGCATGGACGTCACCTCCGCATCCGATATTCCACCGCTACGTTGCCGCGTGGTTTCGAGGCCGAAACCCGACCAACGCATCGCCCCAGCCGCTCTCCGGTGCAGTATGATTGAGCCGAGTCGGCGACCTGCGCTTTCTCGCCGCATGCCCGCGCCCCCGACCATCGTCCCTGGGGAGGATTCGATGGCCGAACTGATGCAGCACGTACACGCACTCGCCGACCAGATCGGGCCCCGCCCGACAACGACCGACGCTGAGCACAACGCTGCCCTCTACATCGAGTCCGTGCTTCAGTCCCACGGCCTCGAGACCGAGCTGCAGGAGTTCGACGCGCCGCGTCAGTATGCGTGGGCCTACGTCGTGTATCACCTGCTCACGATCGCGTCTGCGGTCCTCGCGGGGATCAAGATGTGGCCGTGGGCCGTGTGGCCCGCCTTCGCCGTATCGGCCATCACGGCGTTCGTGATGTGGATGGACCTCGACACGCGTTGGGGCCTCTCATCGATCATGCCGAAGGGGCCGACGCAGAACGTCATCGGCCGCATCGAACCGAAGTCACGCCGCGGCGAGCGGGTCCGCAAGGTCGTCGTGGTGGCCCACTACGATTCCGCGCGCTCTTCGCTCGCGTTCGCTCCGTCGATGGTGCGAGGGTTCCCCGTGACCTTCGGGCTGATGAAGTGGACGACCATCCTGGTCCCCGTACTCGTGCTCGTCATGGCGCTGCCCTTCTCGGCGCCTGCGCAGCCGTGGCTGTGGTACGCGACGATGGCTGTCGCGGCGTACCTTCTGATCCCGCTCTTCATCAACGCCTTCGGCGCGATCGCGGGCCGTTGGGTCGACGGCGCGAACGACAACGCGAGCGGCGTGGCCGCGATGCTCGGCATCGTGTCGCATCTCGCGCCTCTTCCGGAGGAGACGCTCGGTACCGCGTCGCTGAAGCCCGTCATCCACACGCCCGAAGAGGCCTTCGAAGCCGACGTCGTTCCCGAGGGGGCCGTGCTCAGCTACTCGCCCGCGGGAGGAAACGAAGGCGAGGCGCTTCCCGACGACTTCGAGTGGGCCGAGCCCGCGTCCACGCGGACCTCTCGCGACCAAGGCGTGCTCGAGTTCGACACCATCGACTTCGCAGCCGTCGGAGACGATGCGCAACCGCGCCGTCGCCGCGGCGCGTCGGCAGAGGACCGCACTCACGTCGACGGCTGGGGTGAGCCAGCCGAAGAGGACGAGGACGCCGCGTGGAATTCGTTCGCCGCGTCCGCCGGCGATCTCGCGCCAAGGCCGGTGGAGGAGCCGAAGAAGAAGGGCGGCCTATTCGGGCGCTTCGGCAAGAAGAAGGAAGAACCGGAGGACGTGCGCGGCTGGCTCGGCGTCGACGAGGACTTCGATGCTCGCAAGACCGGCGCCGAGATCGGCACGTGGGACCAGTTCGGCGGGGAGGAAGAGGACGAGGACGACTGGGGCTGGAAGGGCGGACGCGCCGGCGAGGACCCGCTCGGCGACCCCGAGTACACGACCGACGTCGTCGCGAGGATCCGCCGCAAGCTCGAGGACGCCCCCGACCGCGACTACTCCGACAAGGAAGTCTGGTTCGTTGCGACCGGCGCTGAGGAGTCGGGCACCTGGGGGATGCGCGCCTTCCTCGACGACTACGGGCCAGACGTACGCGACGCGTTCATCATCAACATCGACAACGTCGGCGCCGGATCGCTCTACTGGATCACCGCCGAAGGCATGGCGCGCAAGTACCGCTCCGATCGCCGGCTCACTTCGCTCGCGAAGCGCGTGTCGCGGGAGCAGGAGATCCTCGTGAAGCCCCGCGTCTACAACGGCCTGTCCACCGACGCGACGCCGGCCCTTGCCCGGGGCTACAAGGCCATGAGCGTGATGGCGTTCGGGGCCGGCGGAGAGATCGAAGGTTGGCACTGGCCGTCGGACACCGCATCGAGGATCCAGCCCGAGCTTCTGGAGCGCACGGCGACCTTCGTGGCGGAGATGATCAAGGAGGCGTAGCGCTCCGGCGCGCCTCAGAAGTCGATCGGGTGCTCGTGACGGCTTTCGGGATGGCGTCGCCACGAGAGCCGATTCGCGTAGAACGACATCGCCGTGCCACCGGCCATCAGCACCGCCGCGGCTGCGAACACCGGTAGCATCGCGACGGAGTTCTGCAGCACCGCGACGACGATCCCGAACACGATGAAGCCGAGGTGCAGCAGTCCCGAGCCGGTCTTCACGAGGCGACCCTCGGTGAGGTAGCTCGGTCCGCGTGTGCCGGCGAGCGTGAGCGCCACCACGGCGATCTGGATGAGCGCCGCGAACCCCAGGTAGATCGCGACGCCGACGGCGATCTCGCCGCTTGCGAGGTACGCGACGCCGCCCAAGGCCACCATCGCGAGTGATGCCCACAGGAGCAGCCGGCGCGAGAGCAGCCGCTTCGGCACGCAGAGCCCCATCACGACGACCAGCCCCACGAGCATCGGTGCCGCGATGGCGTTCATGGCCTCGACGTACGCGCCGTAGGAACTCTGCTCCCAGCCGGGGATCGTGGTCTGCGCCCACCAGACGTAGATCGTGCCGGCGAACGACTGAAGTCCCAGCCCCGCGAGCAGGACGACCGTAGCGATCGTCAGGCCGAAGTCCCACGTGCGCTGGCGGATGTCTTCGAGTTCTACCACGGTCACCTCCTCACGCGTAGCTGTGCGCGCCGGGGACCACGTACGTCGCGACGTACGTCAGGACGAGAACGACGAACGAGAGGATCCCGAGAGCGGCGACCCACTTCCACATGCCCTTGCGACGCAGGTAGAGACGCGCGTGCAGGAACGCGGTGTAGAGCAGCCACATCATGATCGACATGTTGACCTTGCCCGACCACCACCACGATTCGCCACGCCATGCCGCCAGCGCCCACGGGAAGCCGAGCAGCATGCCGATCGTGAGCGCGAGGTAGCCGAGCCGGGCCCAGCGGTAGGCCGTCGTCTCGAACGATGAGTGGCGGTACCGGATCATCTCGAGCGTTGCGACGAACGAGATCGCGAAGGTGGCGTAGGCGAAGAAGAGCAGCGGCGGATGCACCCACATGTACGGCGTGTTATAGAAGAAGCGGACGCCGTTGAGCATCCCTTCGTACGCGCCGACGACTGCCTGGGGTACGCCCGAGAGCGTCGCCTGCACGTACTGGTCGTACTGCGCGAGGAACTGCGGAAGCGGCTCGGTGAAGGGCTTGCCGAGCACCGCGGCGGACGCGGCGAGCACCGAGACGGTGAGCATGATGCCCGGCAGGAGCTCGTCGCGCTGCCTGCGTGCGAACACGCCCATCACGGCGACGAGAAGGGCCCACACGTAGAGCTTCTCGGACTCGATCCACAGCGGGACGGCGACGCGGGCCGCCACCTCGCCGGTCGAGGGATCGATGACGACCGCGGCCCGGTTGAGGCTCCAGTGGAACCAGACGAGCAGAGCCTCGCCGGCGACGAGCAGCCCGGTGATTCCGAGGAGCGCTCCGCGGCGCCATCCTGTGAGCGCCGGTACGATCGCGATGACGGCCACGACGAGCGACGCGAGGACGAGCAGGGCCTCGAGCGGGGCACCCAGCATGCGCACGAGCGACACAGCGGACTGGATCTGATTCGGGATCTCGGCGATGTTCACAAGCACGTCCTAGACATGGGCGAGCCATTGAGCTGCGCGGAGCGTCTGCTCGAATCGCTCGGTCAACGGTGGCCTTGATCCGCCGTTGACCAGAGTATACGCGCGTGCATCTGCCGAGCCGGTCACACCGCTCGCGGTTCCGGTACGGGCGTGGTATTTGCTGTTGCCCATGCTCGTCGCTACACTCGAAGCCCGTGCCGGCGGGCACGTCACCTTAGCGGAGGAGGCCTGTGACTCCGTTGCGTCTCAGGAAGCGTATCTTGCGCGCCATTCGTGTCACCTGGCGCGAGGAACTCACTCGCCAGGATGTCGAGGCCCTTCAGGCCAACATCCGGCGAGTCGGTCTCGTTATCAAGCTGCGCTGGGCGCTCGTGGCGGTCCTGACGTTGTATTCCATCGTCGGCGGCCTGCTGTACTCGGCGCACATCCCGGCAGGCCAGCTCCGGCAACTCATGGCCGTGCCCGCCGCTGCGCTCGCATTCGTGGTGCTCTACAACACGTTCTACCAGCTCACCTACAGGCGATTCGGCAACCTCGCCGTCTTCAACAACGTGCAGCTTGCGCTCGACGTGCTCGTCGTGACGCTTCTCGTCTACTACTCGGGCGGACCGGCATCGTGGTTCTGGACGGTCATCTCGCTCTTTATCCTCGAGTCGGCGTTCATCATGCAGCGACCGGCTGACACGTGGGGCCTCGCGGCGTTCGCTTCGGTCCTGCTCGCGATCGTGATCGCCGCCGAGTTCTGGGGCCTGCTGCCTCACCAGGAGATCCCGTTTTCGCGCGCAGAGCTCAACAACGATGCGACGTACGTGCTCGTCCGCTACCTCTGGCAGGTCACGGTGCTCGCGGGAACCGCGTCCATCGCCATCATCGGCACAAGGGCGCTGACCGCCGATGAGTCGGCAGAGACGCTCATCGATCCGGTCACGTCCCTGTACTCTCGCTCCTTCTTCCGGCGAGCGCTGAACTCGGAGGTCAGCCGGGCTCGACGCTCGAGGCGCGCGCTCCACGTCCTCCTGCTCGACATCGACCGGTTCGGCGAGTTCAACCGCCGCTTCGGCATCGACACCGGCGACGAGATGCTCAAGTGCGCATCGAAGGCGGTCCTCGACACGCTCGAGGTCGTCGGGGGGATCGAGATTACCGGCAACGTCGCCTCGCGCTACGGCGGTGAGGAGTTCGCCATCCTGTTCGTCGAGGACCTCCCGACGGACTCGGCTCCCGATGCCGCAGCGGCCCATCGGCTCGCGGAGAACCTGCGAACCGCACTGGGCGCCTGCCGAGTCAACGACGCCGGGATCACGGTCTCGGTCGGCGTGGCCTCCTTCCCGACCGACGGCGAATCGCCCGAGGAGCTCATCGAGGCCGCCGACGAAGCGCTCATCCTCGCGATCGAAGCCGGCGGTGACTGCGTAAGCGTCGCCGCGCACCCCGTCGTTCCGGTCGGCGCCTGAGCGTGCGCCGGGTCGAGACGGCTCTCGTCGCGGTCGCCCTCGCGCTCACGGCCGCCGGGCTCGCGCTCATCCCCCTGACGTCGCAGTGGTTCACCGCGCAGCTTTCCGCACGCTTCTCCCAGCCCGCCGTGGTCGGCATCGATCAGGCAAAGGCCGCAGGACTTGCCGAGGCCGCGCGCTCCCACGTCTCCGACTTCGTGCCCGCCGAGCTTCCCCGAAGCGTCGATGGCCGAAGCGGTTTCGACGAAACCTCGGTCTCGCACCTGACCGACGTCCGGCGGGTCATCAGCGGCGCACGCCTCGCGGCGGGACTGCTCGCGGGCGCTCTTACGCTCTGGATGGCGCTATGCACCGCGCGTGGGGACTACGGCCGGATCGCCCGTGGGCTTCGGGCGGGAGCGTGGGCGTGCTTCGGGTTGGTGGCTGCGGCGGCTGTCTTTGCCACCGTCAGCTTCGACGCCTTCTTCGCCTGGTTCCACTCGCTGTTCTTCGCGCCCGGGACCTGGGTGTTTCCGTCGGACTCCCTGCTGATCGCGCTGTTCCCCCAGGGCTTCTGGATCGCCGCAGGCATCGCCTGGGGCGCGCTCGTGCTGCTGACCGGAGGAGCGCTCGTGCTGGCGTCTCGCGCAGTCTCGCGGACCGGTGAGCGCAGGATCAATTCGGCGTCCGCGCAAACGAAAGCGTGACACCGGCGCGTGCTCATGTATGCTTTCGTGTGGCGAGGGGCTCCTCGCCGAGAGAGGGGACATCTTCGGCGCGCTCGCACCGGGATGCAGATTCATTAGCGAGGAGGTGACTGCTCCATGGCCAAGGAAGCCTACTGCGTGAAGTGCAAGGCCAAGAAGGAGATTCAGAACCCGGAGGACACGACTCTCAAGAACGGTCGTCCGGCTACGAAGGGCACGTGCCCCGATTGCGGCACGAAGATCATGCGCATCGGCAAGTAGCCACTCCGGTTCACATTGAACCCGCGGACGCCGCTGGCACGCCCAGCGGCGTCTTTGTTTGCGGGCCGAATCAGCGCTGGTGTACCCTGACCTGCGCGCGGGTGTAGCTCAGTTGGTAGAGCGTCAGCTTCCCAAGCTGAATGCCGCGGGTTCGAGTCCCGTCACCCGCTCCAGCAGTCCTCGACACGGCCGCCTTCGGGCGGCCGTGCGCTTTCACTGGGATCTTCGTCCCTGAAGGTCGTTCGGCCGCGAGTTCAGCGCGACGAAAGGTTCCGGCAAGACGCGGGTCAGCCTCGTCCGTCATCGTGCGGAGCACCTCTCGAGTCCTCCCTCTGTTCGGAAGTGGGGGATTCCTATGCGCTTCGTGCGAATCATGTTGGCCGTCTCTGCGGTGTCGATCGCTCTAGTGGCTGTTGCCGCTGCCAGTTCGCCTTCATGGCCGTTCGCCACGCCGAGGGAGACTCTCCTACCCTATGGCGCGTCCTGGTCGAGAGACGGCGCCGTGTGTGTCCATCGCGGCGTCGATATCGCGGGCTCGGCGGGTGAGCGCGTCGCGACCCCGGTGAACGGAACGGTTCGCTTCGCGGGGCTCGTTCCCGCCGAGGACGGACGTGTCGGGGCGGTCACCGTGGAGCAGGGCGACGGCACCCGCGTGACGCTGATGCCGCTCGACGAGATGCGCGTGACGCGCGGTGTCACCGTCAGCACGGGAGATGGCGTCGGCACGCTCTCTGCGGACGGCGATCTCTCGACCTCCTCTCCGCACGTCCACGTGAGCCTGAGGCGCGGCGAGACGTATCTCGACCCGATGACGGTGCTCGCGAGCCCACCCTCGGCGAACTCCTCGGACGCGCGCTCCTCGGCCAGGAGTCCAGAGCCGAGCGCCGATGCGCTGAGTGGTCGCTCTTCGACGGGCGTCACCCCCGTGTCCTCCGGGGCAGCCGGCGTCGCCGCCGATGCTCGCGCGGTCACTCGGTCCTCAGGGATAACACCGCTGCACGAACCCGCTCCAGCCGCCGAAGTCTCGCAGAAGACAGCGGCGCCGAGCGCTGCGGCGTGCGATGCCCTCGCGGCCTCGCCATCGCGCGGGATCTCGCAACTTCGATCTGCCGCGAGCCCGAGAGCCGAGAGCGCCGCCCGCTCCGCGACTCAGGGCTTCGGCGTACTCGGTCAAGTGCTGCGCGCGGCTGTCCCCGCGGCGGTGAAGTGGGCCTCCGCACTGCTCCTGGCGACACTCGCCGGCCTCGGCCTCCTGTGGCCGGTCTGGCGTCGCGATTCTTCCGCAGGGCCTCGAGATGTCATAGCCGGCGGTGAAGATGTTGCAGCAGCGGTCGTCCGGTGATAGTCTCTTGAGGCTCATTTCCTGCTCCGGGCTAATGCCTTCAGACCCGGGGCCGCGTAGCCCAGAGGAGGTGACTACATGAAGGCTTACGAATTGTTGCTCATGCTCAATCCCACCCTCGACGAGGATGCTCGCGTCGGCGTTACGGAGAAGGTCAATGGCCTGATCACTGCCGACGGCGGAACGGTCGACAACGCTGACACGTGGGGCAAGCGCAAGCTGGCTTTCGAGATCGGCAAGATGACCGAGGGCGATTACGAGCTCATCGAGTTCCACGCGAACCCTGATGCCATCGCCGAGATCGACCGCGTGCTGCACATTACCGACCCGGTCGTCCGCTACATGATCGTGCGTCGGGACGACAAAGAGTAGTCCCAGCACGCGTCGTGGACGAGGGCCGGCACCGGTCCCGTTCGATCGTTCTAAGGTGGTATTGGATCAATGAGCATCAATCGCGTCGTTATCAGCGGCAATCTCACTCGAGACCCGGAGCTCCGCTCGACCTCCGGCGGCATGGCCATCCTCAACATGCGGATGGCAGTCAACGACCGCCGCAAGGACCAGCAGACCGGCGAGTGGAAGGACTTCCCGAACTACGTCGACGTGGTCATCTTCGGCCAGCGTGGCGAGTCGCTCTCACGTTTCCTGTCCAAGGGCAGCAAGGTCGCTGTCGAGGGCAAGCTGCGCTGGAGTGAATGGGAGAACCAGCAGGGCGACAAGCGCCAGAAGCTGGAGGTCATCGCTGACGACATCGAGTTCATGAGCTCCCGCGGTGAAGGCGGCGGAGGCGGAGGCGGGAACTACGCTGCCCCCGCGCCCGGTCCTGCGCCCGATCTTGACGAGGAGATCCCGTTCTAGAACCACCGATCCGTGTGCGGGTCCCCTCCCGCACGCGTCTGTCTGAGAAGATCCGCACTCTTCGGAGTCGGAAGGAGGTACTACAGCATGTCAGCTGATTACGCTCGCAAGCCGCGGCGCAAGTACTGCCAGTTCTGCAAGGACCACGTCGAGTACATCGACTACAAGGATTCGCAGGCACTGCGCAAGTACATGACGGACCGCGGAAAGATCAAGCCGCGCCGGGTCACCGGCAACTGCGCTCAGCACCAGCACCAGCTGTCCACCGCCATCAAGCGCGCACGCGAGATGGCACTGCTGCCCTACACCGTCCCGGTCATCAGCGGCAGCCGAGATCGCAGGGGCGGCCGCTAACTCGTGAACGCTCGCGTGTCGGACATACGTGATGCGTCGCTGCTCTCGGCCGCGTGCGTCGTTGGCGCGGTCGTCACGCCCGTGATGTCGTTCGTGGGGCTTCCCCTCGTCGCAGCGGGCGCGGTGGCGCTCACCAGCCGCGGACGATGGGCGCTGGCGGCAATCGCAGCCGTCGTCGGTGTCGCGGTGGCGGCTCTGATCCAGGCCTCGACGCTGGTGTTCGTCCTGCCAGCGGTCGCCGGGGTCCTCGCTGCCGCTGTCCTCATTCGGCGGGTCTCGTATCAGGTCGTCGCGGTGGTGCTGGCGTTCCTCATCTCCATCACGGCGTTCGGGATGGACGCTGTCACGGCGCTGATGGCCGGCAAGAACGTGGTGGCCGAGTTCGCCTTGCAGGCGTCGGCGTTCATGGATCAGCTCAACGCCACGCTACAGGCGTCCGGCTCGGCCAACTCCGCTGAGATCGAGACGCTGGCCAAGGTCGCCGCTTCACTCTGGCCCTCGGGCTACGTCCAGCTCGGGATACTGACCGTCTTCTTCGTGATGACGGCGATGGCGTGGGCGGCTCGCCGAAGCGGCGTCCGTCTGCCCATACCGCCGATGTCGAGTATCGACTTGAACGTGAACGTCGTGTGGCTGCCGATCGCGGCGCTGCTCGCACTGGCCGCGGGTCTGGCGATCGGGGGCACCGGACCGGTGTTCCTCGTCGGCCTCAACCTGTTGCTGATCGCGCGACCGCTCCTGCTGATCCAGGGCGTCGCCGTATGCGCGTGGATGTTCGATCGCGTTGGACTCCGCGGCGTCGGACGTTCCGTCGGCTACGTCATGCTCGTCGGCATCGACACGTTCGTGCCGATCGTGAGCCTGCTCGGGCTGGCGGACTTCTGGGCGAACCCGCGCAAGCTGCCACGGGACGGCGTGAAAGCCTCGATCGCCGAGGCGCGCGAGAACGAGAACTAGGGAAGCTGCCGGGCGACAGACCCGGTGAACTTGAAGGAGCAACGATGAAGGTCATCCTGACCCAAGAGGTCAAAGGTCGCGGAGCTGAAGGCGACGTCGTCGACGTCGCACGCGGTTTCGCGAACAACTACCTGTTCCCTCGCAGCATGGCCATCCCGGCCACCTCTGGGAACCTCAAGCAGCTCGAGCAGCGGATGCACAATATCCGCAAGCGTGACGAGGAGCGCATCTCCGGCGCTTCGTCCCTCTCCGAGGCGCTCGACGGCAAGTCCGTCACTATCTCGGCGAAGGTCGGCGAGGAGGGCAAGCTCTTCGGTTCGGTGACGTCGGTCATGGTCGAGGAGGCGATTCGCGAGCAGCTCGGCCAGGAGGTCGATCGCAAGCGCATCGAGACCCACGGCCACATCAAAGAGGTCGGCGAGCATCCGGTCGACGTGACGATCTACCGCGACATCAAGGCGACGGTTACCGTCAACGTCGTCGCGGAAGGTGCGCCCATCCCGACGACCGAGGTCGTCGAGGTCGAGGGTGTCGCCGCTGACGACGAGGCCTTCGTGCACGTCGTGGCCGAGTCCGCCGAGCAGGCCGAGGCCGAGCTCGCGCTGGAAGAAGCCGTGTCCGACGAAGTCGAGATCGCGGAAGACGAGACGACCGAGGGCGAGTCAGCCGAGTAGGTCGAGCGCGCGAACCGCGTCAGTACCACGAAGCCCGGAGCGAGAGCCCCGGGCTTCGTTGTGTTCGTGGCGCAAAACACGCCGGGAATCTGTGGAAACCGTGGATAGAGCGAGTCTGCGCAGGTCTTCGATTCGCGGACCTGTGGACACCGCTTCGGCGGCCGTACATGTCAGACCCGAATCCTACTATCGTCTTGCCGGTCAGCGATGCGAGAAGGAGTTCCGGTGGGCGAAGCAGCACGAGATCTCCGTGCCGTCAGAATCAACGACCGGATCCCGCCCCACAACCTCGAGGCGGAACAGGCGCTGCTCGGGTCGATGTTCCTCTCGCTCGAAGCGGTCGAGGGCGCACTCGTCGAAGTTCGCGCCGAGGACTTCTCACGCCCCGCTCACGCGCGCATCTATCAGGCGATGCTCTACCTCCACGAGCGGTCGCTCCCTGTCGATCACGTGTCGGTTGCCGACCGCCTGAAGGCGACGAACGAGCTTGACGCGGTCGGAGGCAAGCCGTACCTGTTGGACGTGACCGGTGTTGTGCCGACCACTGCTCACTGGAAGCGTTACGCCGAGATCGTGAAGCGGACGTCGCTGCTGCGCCAGTTGATCGGGGCCG
>JACRBU010000114.1 GCA_016213085.1 Coriobacteriales bacterium | reverse complement strand
TACCTCCTCGACGGCTTCCTCGACGGCTTCCTCGGCTACCTCCTCGACGGCTTCCTCGACAGCCTCCTCGGCTACCTCGACTGCCTCGGCCTCAGCGACTTCGCCCTCGGCGGCCTCCGCCTCGACTTCGCCCTCTTCGCCCTCTTCGCCCTCGGGAGCGCCGGCGATCTCGATCACGAGACCGAGCGCCTCGGCGGCAGCGCGCATCGAAAGGGAGATGCGACGACGATCGAGGTCGACGTCCATGACCTTGACCATGACCTTCTCGCCGACCGAGGTGACCTGGTCCGGCGTGTCGACATGGCCCTTGGCCATCTCGGAGATGTGCACGAGGCCCTCGACACCGTTGCCCAGCTCGACGAACGCGCCGAACGGGACGAGCGTGGTGACCTGGCCCTCGATGATCGAGCCGACCGGGAACTGCTTGACGAGCTGCTTCCACGGGTCCTCGGTGGTCTGCTTCAGGCCGAGAGAGATGCGCTCGCGGTCGAGGTCGACGTCGAGCACCTGCACGTTGACCTGGTCGCCGACCTTGACGACCTCGGACGGGTGGTTGACGTGGCTCCAGCTGAGCTCGGAGATATGCACCAGGCCGTCGATGCCGCCGAGGTCCACGAACGCGCCGAAGTCGACGATGCTCGAGACCGTACCCGGCAGGACCATGCCCTTGGCGAGCTTGCCGAGGATCTCGGCGCGCTCGTGCTTGCGGCCCTCTTCGAGCACCACGCGGCGCGAGAGGACGACGTTGTTGCGGTTGCGGTCCATCTCGATGACACGCGCCTCGAGGCGGTCGCCGAGGTAGGTCGCCAGATCCTTGACGCGGCGGAGATCGACGAGGGACGCGGGCAGGAAGCCGCGCAGGCCGATGTCGAGGATGAGACCGCCCTTGACGACCTCGATGACCTCGCCTTCGACGTTCTCGCCGGAGTTGAACTTCTCTTCGATCTTGCTCCAGGCGCGCTCGTACTCGGCGCGCTTCTTGGAGAGGATGAGCCGGCCGTCCTTGTCTTCCTTCTGAAGGACGAGCGCCTCGATGTCGTCACCCACTGCGACGATGTCGCCGGGGTTTGCATCCTTGCGGATGGAGAGCTCGCGGGCGGGGATGACGCCTTCTGACTTGTAGCCGATGTCGAGCAGGACTTCGTCCCGCTCCACGCGCACCACGGTACCGCTGACGAGGTCGCCCTCGTCGAAGTCGGTCATGGTGCCGTCGATCAGAGCATGCATCTCCTCGTCGGAGTACTCCCTCTGTTCGACGATCTGGTTGTCAACATCGCTCATTGCTTTGGACCCCTTTCACACTCAACGGGGCCCCTTCGTCATGCCGTCGCCTACAGGTGGTCGTCGCCCGCCATTGCGGTGATACCGAACTCTCCGTCGCCTACAGGTAATGTCATGTCTTAGGGGGCCAACAGGACTGTGGCTCGCTCGACAACGGCGCCGGGCGTAGCCAACGTGGTATTGTACCCCGCTCGTGGGGGAATTGCCACGCTCCGCGCGTTCGCGCTACTTCGCCTCCGCCCAGTTCGCGGCCGAGCCGACGCACACCTCGAGCGGGACCGACAGCTCGACCACGTTCGACATGGCGTCGATGGCCATCTCTTGGAGGCGTTCGAGCTCGTCAGGCTTCGCCTCGAAGACGAGTTCGTCATGGACCTGCAGGACCATCCGGGAGGCGAAGCCGTCATCCCTGAGCCGGTGATCGACGTCGATCATCGCGAGCTTCATGATGTCGGCAGCCGAGCCCTGCATCGGGTGATTCATCGCGGTACGCTCGCCGAAGCTTCGCAGCTGGTAGTTGGACGACTTCAGCTCCGGGATCCTGCGCTTGCGGCCGAACATCGTGATGCCGTAGCCGTCGCGATGCGCCGCGGCCACGGTGCTGTCGAGGAACGCGCGAACGCCGGGGTAGGCGGAGTAGTAGCGGTCGATCATCGCCTGCGCTTCGGCGTGGGGGATCTTGAGCGAGTCGGCCAGCCCGTGCGCGGATTGCCCGTACACGATGCCGAAGTTGACCGCCTTGGCGCGAGCCCGCATTCCTGGCTCGACATCATCCGGGTCGACGCCGAAGACGCGCGCGGCGGTCGCGGTGTGGAAGTCCTCCCCGCTCGTGAATGCCTCCACGAGCCCTGCGTCGTCGGACAGGTGGGCGAGAATGCGTAGTTCGATCTGCGAGTAGTCTGCCGAGACCATGAGGTCGCCTGGGTCGGCGGCCACGAACGCCGCGCGAATCCGGCGCCCGAGTTCCGTGCGCCCCGGGATGTTCTGCAGGTTCGGATTCGAGGAGCTCAGGCGACCGGTCGCCGCTACCGTCTGGTTGAAGCTCGTGTGGAGGCGATGGTCCTCGCCGAGCATCCTCGGGAGCGCGTCGATGTAGGTGCTCTTGAGCTTCGTGAGTTCGCGGTACTCGACGATGGTGGCCGCGATCGGATGCATCGGCGCCAGTGTCGCGAGCACGCTCGCGTCGGTCGAGTAGCCGGTCTTCGTGCGCTTCTGGGGCGGGAGACCCATCCGGTCGAACAGCACCTCCGAGAGCTGCTTGGGCGAGTCGATGGTGAACTCGCACCCCGCGAGCTCGTAGATCTGGGCGCGAAGGCCGTCCACACGCTCGGAGGCCTCGCCAGCAAGGTCCGAAAGCACGCAAGAGTCCAGCCCCACGCCCACGCGCTCCATGCGAGCGAGGACCGGGACGAGCGGCATCTCGATTCGTTCGAAGCACTCGAGCAATTCGTCCTCGGTGAGGCGACGTTCGAGGTCAGGAGCGAGATCGTGGACCGCCTGCGCCACAGCCGCGGCGTACGGCATGCCTTCCTCCGGCTCCGGCATGGGAGCACCGAGGTAGTCCGCATGGAGGCTCGCAACGTCATACGAAGAACGATGGGACTCGAGCAGATAGGCGGCGATTCCGAGGTCGAAGAAGCGCGCGGGTTCGACACGTTCCGGCGGACAGGCGCACGCCTTGGATTCGTCTGCGGGGCAGAGCTCCTCGACCAGCGCTTTCGCATCGGCCGCCGCGAGCTTGGCGATGCCGAACAGCTCGGGAAGCACGTCGCTGGTCTTCGAGGCATCGACCACCGCCGTCGCCTCGGGGCCTGCGATCGCGAGGTCGCGACTCTCAGCGAAGAGCGAGTCGCCGCCCTCTTCGAACGCGACGCCGAGCCACGACTCTGCTGCCGTCCACTGTCTGGCAGCGAGGATGGCCTCGTCGCCGAAGACGCACGGACGGATGTCGCATCCGACAGGCGTGAGCGCAGGCTCCTCCTCGGCAGGCTCGACCGGTGCTTCCCTGAGCGCGAGGACACGGTCGCGCAGCGTAGTGAATCGCAGTTCGCTGAACGCCTCGGACACGAGCGTCGGATCGAAGTCCCCGAACGAGAGCGCAGGTAGGTTGATCTCGAGCGGGACGTCGCAGGTGATGGTCGCGACGGTCCGACTGGCGATCGCTTCGCCGGCGTGCTCGCGCAGGTTCTCACCCACCTTGCCCTTGACCTCGTCGGCACGAGCGAGGAGCTCGTCGAGCGTTCCGTACTGCTGGAGGAGCTTCGCGGCGGTCTTCTCGCCGATGCCAGGGACGCCGGGGATGTTGTCGCTCGTATCGCCCTTGAGGCCCAGGTAGTCGGGGACCTGGGCGGGAGTGATGCCGTAGCGCTCCTCGACCTCGGCAGGACCGTAGATGGCGATGTCGGTCAGGCCCTTGCGGGTGGTGACCACCTTGACGTTCTCGCTTACCAGCTGGAAGGCGTCGCGATCGCCCGTCACGAGCAGCACGTGCTCTTCGGCGGCCTCCCCGCAGCGCGCCAGCGTGCCGAGGATGTCGTCGCCCTCCCACCCCTCGATCTCGACGATCGGCACGTTCATCGCCTGGAGCAGGTGTTTCACGATCGGGAACTGGACCTTGAGCTCATCTGCGGTCGGCGGACGGTGCACCTTGTACTGCTCGAGTGCCTCTAGCCGGAACGCAGGCTTGCCTTTGTCGAAGGCGACGATCACCACATCGGGTCGCAGCTCCTGGACCATCTTCACGAACATCTGCATGAAGCCGAAGGCCGCGTTCGTCGGCCGGCCGTCGGGCGCGGTCATCGTCGGCGGAAGGGCGTGAAACGCACGGTGGATGAGGCTGTTGCCGTCGACCACGGCGATAGTGCGCAAGACGCTCTCCTGACGACTGATGCGGCACGGTTGAGGCGCTCGAAAACGCGTGTAGAGTGTACCCGAGGGCTCAGACACGGACGGCGGACAGGGGCGGTGACGTGGACTTCTTCAAGTGGGTGGCGCCGGCCTTCGGCCATTTCGCGGACCGCTGGTCGGCCGAGACGATCGAGGGGATCGCCGAATGGCTGCGGCCCCACATGAGCGGCGACTGCCCGAAGGACTGCGCGATCCTCGATGTCGGCGGCGGCACGGGTGCATTCGCTAAGCGGTTGCACGACGCGATCGGAGCACAGGTGACCGTCCTCGACCCGAGCCCCGACATGCTCCGCTACATCCCCGCCGAAGGCCCGGTGCACTGCGTGCAGGGCGTCGCCGAGGCCATGCCCTTCGAGGACGACACCTTCGACGCCGTCGTCGTCACCGACGCCTTCCACCATTTCCGGGACCAGCCTGGCGCGGCCGCCGAGTTCCGAAGGGTGGTCCGATGCGGAGGTGGCGTGTTCGTCGAGGAGTTCGACCCGCGTGGGCTCATGCGGCGGATCGTGGCCGCGGAGAAGCTCGTCGGCGAGCCCGGCTACTTCTACACGCCCGAGGACCTATGCGTCTTCATGGCGGCGAATGGCGTCGAGGGTCACTGCGAGAAGGTCGGCCCGATCAGCTACCGGTTCTTCGGCAAGGTCACCGGGTGAAGCGATCCCTCATCCGTTCCAGAGG
>JACRBU010000115.1 GCA_016213085.1 Coriobacteriales bacterium | reverse complement strand
GAGGATGCCGAAGTACTGGTCCGTCGGTATCGCGGCGATGGGCTGGATCTGGTAGATGCGCATGATCGTGCCCTCGATCAGCGCGAAGAGGTAGTACACGAGGCCCACCACGACGAACCGCAGGGTCAACTTCTGCATCGGAGTAAGACCCGTGGGCTTGAACAGGCCCTCGTTGCCGTTCATCAGCGTCTCGGCGAAGCTCATTCTCGGACTCCTGTCAGTCGGAGATGCGCGGTGAAGGCGGGCCTACTCGGTCACCACGACGGCGTCTCTCTCAACCATGTCGACGCCTTCGGGACCGGAGTACTCCGTCGATCGGATCGTGTAGGCGCCGGGTTCGCCGAACTCCCACACGATGTTGTTCTGGTGCCCCGGAAGAACCTGCATCTGGAAGAGCATCGTGTTGTTCGGCCGGAATAGACCGAACCCGTACGTAAGGTCACTGGATGTGACCGAGAAGCGCACGATCTCCCCCTTCTTGATGACCATCTTCTGCGCGGGAAGCGCGAACTTGTGGTCCGCGACGTTGATATTGAAGGTCTGGTCGGCGGTCACCCTGTCGCCCTCGAGGTCGAGCTCCTTCCACGGGATGGTGAATCGTGTGAGCAGGTGGATCGATACCCCGGCGATGATCAGGAGCGCAAGGTAGACGTAGAAGAAGGCGGGTCGTACCTGCTTGGCCTCCTCGCCTCGTGTCACTCGATAGGTGAACCACGCGATGATGGACATCACCACGAGCACATAGAGCGTGTAGGCGACGATCTGTCCGTTGAGGACAGTCTGCGTGCTGAGCATCTCCCCCGCCTCTCCACCGCCGTCGGCTCGCAGGTGAGATCTCTTTGCGTGCGGCCGCGCATGAGCGCGAGCCGTCAGACCCGTTCTTTTGGTGGTGTTCCCCAACGTCCGCCCGACCGTTCGCCAATGAAGGCGGCCTCACTCGGTTTCTGCGTTACGTATCTTGTAATCCGTTTCCGTTTCATGTAACTTCCAGAAGCTACTAATGGGGCGCCGCCCTCGGGGGATGGCGGCGCGAAGCAGCTCAGCTGCTGAATTGGGGAGGAACCGTGAAACGTACGCTTCTGCTCGTCGCGCTCACCTGTGTGATGGTGGTCGCTTTCGCCGCCCCGGCGATGGCGGTCTCATCGATCACCAACTACCTCACGTTGAGCGACCAGTCCATCAGCACCAACCAGAAGATCTCATGCACGGCGAAGACCGCCTACGGCTGGCAATACTCGCCGAACCCGTACACGAGCAGCTTCTACACGGAGATGAACGCGTACCACTTCGGCCGGCCGGTGAACACGGGTTGGTCCGGGTTAGACCGCCACTCCTGGGCGTACAAGAGCGACGAAGCACGATTCACCAAGCCATGCTATGCGCTCGACTCAGGCACCCTGTGGTTCGGCGGTGCCTCCACCGTAACCGCCTGGGTGAAGTTCACGGATGTGGCCAAGTCCGCCTCGTCCGGGAGCAAGCGAAACAACCGGCATGGTCAGTACCAGGGCGGCTGGGACTCATACGGCGGTGCCGTCTGGAGAACGACCACACACAACTGACGAGCCCCTTACGGACGGGCCCGCTACCTGGACGGCGGGCCCGTCATCCAACTTCGGAAGGCCCTTCGTGACCAGCCTCAATCTGATTGCCGCATACTACCGACTTCGAGGGTACGCCAGCACGTACGGCCTGCTCCTCATGGTGTTTGCCAGCACAGCGGTCGTCTTCATGGCGCTGCTCTGGCCGGCATTCCGCTACTATCACACCGCATCGGCCAATGCTGCCACGTGGGACATCCACGTGAACGGCCCCATTACTTCCCTGGACACTGAAGAGATAGTTCGTATAGCCGGTCCGACCGCGCAATGGTCGAGCGCAAGCCACGGGGGGCTCCACGCAAGAGTCGTTCGCAACGGGCGATCCACAACGAATGGCGATTCCTACGTCATCAACAGAGTAAGCGGGGAACCCTTCGCTCTTACGTGGGCACCGCCGGGGATCGTGTTGTCCGGCAGATTGGACTCGCCGGACTCTGCGGGGCTTGACTGGGTCACAGCCCGACGACTCCATGCGCGCATTGGAGACACCCTCGTATATCGCAAGGCATTCGTCGATCCCGAGGGCGCGGAACGGGCATTCACGGGGTCTGCCCGGATAACCGCAATCCTGTCGACCACCTACGATTCGAGGGGGCTGATCTTCATTGCCCCGAAGGAACTCGAACGAGCACTTCAGTCGACCGTCGGAATCGCCGCGAGCGACGTCTTCATCCGAGTGAAGCAGCCGGAGCGCGTCGCCTCAAAGCTCAAGAGGCTCCCCGCAGCGCGCAACTGGGGCGTCGTCACCAAGGCCGAATACCACAGGGAAGCCCTCGCAGGTGCCGAAGGCTCGGGGGCTCACTCATACGGGGAACGCGGGGTGCTTGTCGCGGCAGCGGTCCTGCTCGCGCTCATCCTCCGCGATCTTCTCGTTCGGATCTCTCGTCGCCGAAGATCGCTTGCGATCCTGTATTCGCTCGGCTCTCGACCGCGGCCGCTCGTCGTGGCGCACGTCATTGAGCAGCTGGTGCTCCTGTCCGTCATTCTGGTCGCGGGCTACCTTGCCGGCCCACGACTGCTGGTCACCGTGACCGGCCTCTACCCGCCCGCCGAAACGCTCAGGTCGATCGCGGTCCTTTGGCTCGGCGGTTCGATCCTGCTCGTGGCGGTTTGCGCGACCTATGTCTTCTGGAGCATGCGGGAGCGCTCGCTCGTATTGCTGGCATCCGATCTAGGTGAGTGACGCATGATCTACAACCTCAGCGACGTCACGCTCGCCCACTCGTCTTCCAAGGGAAGCGTGCCGGTCGTGCGTGACCTCAACCTGCTCATCCCCGAGCGCGACTTCCTGGCGATCGTGGGTCCTTCTGGCTCGGGCAAAACCACGCTGCTCAACGCGATGGCGGGCTTCCTCAAGCCCGTGTCCGGCACCGTCCTCTACCGGGACACGGACCTTGCGTCGCTCGACCCTGCCGAAGCCGCCGCATACCGTAACCGGGAGATAGGACTCGTTCACCAGTTCTTCAATCTGATCGACGACATGACTGCAACAGAGAACGTCATGATGCCGCTGCTCATTCGCGGCAACACGCTGCGCGAAGCCCGGCGAGCCGCAGCCGAGATCCTCGATCAACTCGGCCTCGGCAAGCTCGCGCGCAGGAGGCCGCCTCGGCTCTCGGGCGGCGAGCAGCAGCGGGTCGCGATCGGCAGGGCGCTCGCGGGACGGCCTTCGGTCATACTCGCCGACGAGCCGACCGGAAACCTAGATCGCGCCACGACACGGGACTTCATGTCGCTGCTTGGCGAACTCCATCGTGCTGAGCCGCTGACGATCGTGCTGGTCACCCACGACCAGGAGGTGGCGGCCGCAGCGACTCATCGGCTTGACCTCGGCGAGGTCACCGCCTGCCAGAGGACCGCATGAAGGACAGGGGCCGGCGTCCAAGCCACGTGACCTGCGCTCTCGCACGCGGCTGGTACTCCAGCTGGCGCACCTACGTGTGCCAGCCGCTGCGAGCGTTGCGCAACGCGGCAATCGCCATCACCGTCATCGCTGGGATCATCTACTTCGCGGCCATGATGCCGGCATTCAACTGGCACTACACCGCCGCAGGGCAACGCGCGGGATTCGGCTGGACCGTAGAACTGCCGTGGCCTTCGGACGAGAGCGCGAAGACCGTCGAGCATCTGAGATCGTCGCTGGCCCGGCCGACCCTCGTCTGGGACGGTGGCCCGGCGATTCTCTCGGCGTCGAGCGGTCGCGCTCGGAAGGATGTCCCCGTCAGGTTCATGGAACCAGCCGACCGGCGGGCGCTGGCATTGACCTATCACCCCGGACTCATCGTGAAGTCCGTCGCCACCGCTCGGGGCCTCATACTCGACACGATCACGGCCGACCGCGTCGGCGCACGCCTGGGCGATACGGTCAAGCTGACATGGGACGGAGTCCCAGCGGACGGGTCGACGACGCGCGCCTATCGGGTTTCCGCGCTCGTCCTTCCCACCGAGCAGACCTTCGGCGCCCTCGTGCTTTCACCGGAGGTCGTGACGCGCCAGGGTGTCGCCGTCTTCCTGCCAAAGGGTCTGAGCGCGGTCCAGGCGGCGGCACTGACGCGCCAGTCATCGGCAATCTCGAAGAGCGACGCGGAGAGGACGGACCTCGAGCGGCTCAACAACATCATCGCCCGCAACACGCGCTACGTTCTCACCTGGGTGAGCTTGTGCCTGTACGTCGGCTTCCTCTACCGGGACAACGCCGACCGCATGAGAGCTGGGCGCAAGCGCTACGCCGTCATGCTGTCGCTCGGGCTTGCCCCGAAGGCGTTGTCCCGGATCACCCTTGCTGAGCAGCTCGTCTGGGGCCTTGCGACGGCCGGTCCGGCGGTGCTGCTCGGGACATGGGCGCTCACCAGCAGTACCGGCATGTACCTGCCGACCGACACCATCTTCGCGATGCTCGGCTACGCCCTGGTTCTGAACGCCATCGTGGGCACCGCCCTGGCGGCTCGCTTCCGATCGACGATCCGACGACTGCCGATCGCGCGCCTGCTCGCGGAGGGGTAGCGATCGGGCACCGGTCACGCCGGGACTGGCTACGGCCGCGGTCCTTCGGCAAGCAGTCCGAGGACCTCGCATCCGGCCTCGGTCGGGCCCATGGAGAGCGGCTCGATCTCGCGGATGCGGCGCGCGAGGTCCTCGGGGGGCGGGTCGATGAAGCGGAGTTGCTCGCCGGTGATCGGATGCTCGAGCTCGAGGCGGTACGCGTGCAGGAACTGACGTTCGAGGCCGAGGTCGGCCTTGGGCTTTCGGAGCCCGTAGACCTGGTCGCCGACGCAGGGGTGCTTGATGTAGGCCATGTGCACGCGGATCTGGTGCGTCCGCCCCGTGTAGAGCTTGCACTCGAGCAGCGTGAAGCCGTCGTGGTGGACGTCAGCCTCGTAGCGGTCGAGCGTACGAAAGGTGGTCACGGACTGCTTCGCATCGGTGCGATCGGTCACGGCCATCTTCATGCGATCGCGCGGGTCGCGAGCGAGGGGCGCGTCGATCAGGCCCGTTTCCGGGGCGATGTAGCCGTGGACGAGCGTGATGTAGCGGCGGTCGATCGCGCGGATCTTGATCGCCTCGGAGAGTGCCGCCTGGGCGCGGTCCGTCTTGGCCACCATCATCAGGCCCGTGGTGTCCTTGTCGAGCCGGTGCACGATACCCGGCCTGTCCTCGCCCTGAAGACCGCCGAGATCGTCGGAGTGCGCCAGCAAGGCGTGCACGAGCGTTCCGGTCCAGTGGCCTTCGGCGGGATGGACCACGAGGCCGGCGGGCTTCGAGAGCACGATCATGTGCTCGTCTTCGAAACGGATGTCGAGCGGGATGTTCTCCGGCTCCAAGTCGCCGCGATCGTACGGAGGGATCTCGACCTCGATCCGCTCCCCCGCTCTCACCAGATGCCGCTTGGGCGCCGTGGCGCCATCGACCAGCACGTAGCCCTCCTCGATGAGGCGTGCAGCCTGCGACCTCGAGACGAGCATGCCGAGCGACCCGAGCAGCACGTCGAGGCGCGTGCCGGCCTCCGCAGCGTCCGCGATGTGCTCGAAGTACTCGGAGGGGCTCATGCCGACGCCTTCGGGGACGCGTCTTGCGGGTGCGGTCCCGGCTCGTCGCTGGCAGAACGCTCATCGTGAGGGTCGGTGCCCCCGCTCCCGGATTCGGGCGCACCGAAGAGCAGCCAGGTCACGAGAACCGCCGTGCCGCACACGATGGCGCTGTCCGCGACGTTGAACACGGGGAAGTTGATGATCGCGACCTCGATGAAGTCAGTGACCCGACTGGAGTACACGCGGTCGATCAGATTGCCGATTGCTCCGCCGGCGACCAGTCCGATCGCGATGACGACCGCAGTCGGCCGGGCGCGCTCACTGCTGCGCCACCAATACACGCCGATGCAGATGAGCACGAGGATCGTGACGAAGACGAAGAACGGTTGGCGCCCCTGCAGCAGGCCGAAGGCAGCACCCTCGTTGCGCACGTGGGTGAGGTAGAGCCAGCCGGGAACGACCGGAATGGACGCGCCCGCCGGGAGCATCGACCTGATGAATGCCTTGCTCGCCTGGTCGAGTCCGACGACGGTCAGGACCACCAGCGCGAAGACCAGAAAGGGGCGACGCACTCCTAGTGCGCCTCTTCGGCTTCCTTGCACGCGCGGCATAGCACCGCGGTCGGCATGGCCTCGAGGCGCTCGACCGGGATCTCGCTGTGGCACACCTCGCACACGCCGTAGTCGCCCTTGTCGATGCGGCTCAGTGCCGTTTGGACTTCATTGAGCTGACGACGAACGTTCTCCTCGAGGGCCATGTCCATGTCGCGCTCGAACGTGGCGCTGCCCAGGTCCGCCATGTGGTCGCGGTAGGTGTTCTCCCCACTGGCTTCGGAGAGGGAATCTCGCTCCTCGCGGTCGAGTTCGGCCACCTCGTTGACCAGACGCTCGAGCTCGGCTTCGAGGCGTTCCCGAAGCGCGCTCTGCATGCGCTTGTTCATGGCTGCCGTCCTTCGTCGAATGGGTATATGAGCGCGCCGCGAGATTCGCGGCGCGGGTTCGTCAGACATTTAGATAGTACCACCGGCACGCGTCATTACCTGCGACACGACACCAACATGACACGCGTGATGGCGGACGTTCCTGCCGCCGCCGTCAGGCCTCGAGGCCGCTCAGGACATCCGCGCAGCGCGCGCAGACATCAGGATGCCGCTCGTCGGTCCCCAGAGCACGGATGTTCCAGCACCTCGGGCACTTCTCGCCTTCGGCCTGGGTGATGCTCACTGCGAGCTCAGGGCCCTCCGAGAGCATCACGTCCGCGACGATGAAGAGCTCCTGCAGGCCTTCGTCGCCACGCGCTCGTAGCACCGCTATCGTCTCGGCGGGCGCGATGATCGTGACCGCGGCCTCCTGGCTCTTGCCGATGACCTTCTCGTTGCGGGCGTCCTCGAGCGCCTTGGTGATAGCCTCACGCACCTCGAGCACCACCGCGTAGGCCGCCCGCAGTTCGCCGGCCTCGGCGTGCGGCTCGAGCACCGGCCAGTCGGTGAGCTGGACGCTGTCGGCATCGCGAATACCCTCGGGGACGTAGCTCCAGACCTCTTCGGTCGTGAAGCTGAGCACCGGCGCCAGCAGACGAACGAGCACGCCGAGGATGGCGGCCTGGACGGTCTGGGCACTTCGGCGGGTGATGCTCGTCGGGGCGTCGGAGTACAGGCGGTCCTTCGTGACGTCGAGGTAGACCGATGACAGCTCCGTCGCGTAGTCGTAGATCGCGCGGTAGACGAGGTGGAAGCGCCACTCGTCGTAGTGCTTGGTGACGCGCTCGACGAGGTCGGCGAGCTGCGCGATCGTGAATCGGTCGAGCTCGGGCATGTCCTCCCACGCCACGGCGTCGGCTTCCGGATCGAAGTCGTAGAGGTTGCCGAGGAGGAACCGGAACGTGTTGCGAATGCGGCGGTATGCCTCGCTCGTCCGCTCGAGGATCTCGTCGGAGATGTTGACGTCCTGGCTGTAGTCGGCTGCCGCCACCCAGAGGCGCACGATGTCGGCGCCGGACTTCGCGATGACGTCGAGCGGCGAGATGACGTTACCGATCGACTTCGACATCTTGCGGACCTCGCCATCGACGATGAAGCCGTGCGTGAGCACTCGCTCGAAGGGCGCGGAATCGTACGCCCCGACGCTCGTGAGCAGCGAGGACTGGAACCAGCCGCGATGCTGGTCCGAACCCTCGAGGTAGAGCTCGGCGGGATAGCGCAGCTCGGGACGGACCTTCAGCACGCTCGTGTGCGAAACGCCGCTCTCCCACCAGACGTCGACGATGTCGGTCTCGGGCTTGAGCTCCTCGCTCTCGCAGCGTTCGCACTTGGTGCCCGCCGGGAGGTACTCGGCCGGTGACTTGGTGAACCATGCGTCCGCGCCTTCGCTCTCGAAGAGCTCGATCACGGCGTC
>JACRBU010000109.1 GCA_016213085.1 Coriobacteriales bacterium | reverse complement strand
GATGTCGCCGCGGGTGCGGATCTCCTTGAGCACCTTCTTGAGGCGCTCCTCGAAGTCACCGCGGTAGCGCGAGCCGGCGACCAGGGCGCCGAGGTCGAGCGTGTAGATCTGCTTGTCCTTGAGCGTCTCGGGCACGTTGCCCTTGACGATGTCCTGCGCGAGGCCGGCCACGATCGTGGTCTTGCCGACTCCGGGCTCGCCGATGAGGACCGGGTTGTTTTTCGTGCGGCGCGACAGGATCTGCATGACGCGCTCGATCTCCTGCGCACGCCCGATGACAGGATCGAGCTTGCCCTCGCGGGCCTGTCGGGTCAGGTTGCGCCCGAACTCGTCGAGCAACATGTTGCCATTGCCGCCGCGGCGCTCCTCGGCCTGCTCGCCCTGCTTCCCGTAGTGCCCGGAGAGAAGCTGGATGACTGCCGAACGCACCTTGTCGAGGTCGGCACCGAGGTTCAGCAGCACCTGGGCTGCGACCCCCTCGCCCTCGCGGATCAGGCCGAGCAAGATGTGCTCGGTGCCGATGTAGTTGTGACCGAGCTGAAGCGCCTCTCGCAGCGAGAGCTCAAGGACCTTCTTGGCCCTCGGCGTGAACGGGATGTGACCGGTCGGGACGAAGGTGCCGCGCCCGATGAGGTCCTCGACCTGAGCGTGCACGTCCTCGAGGGAGATGCTCAGGGACTCCAGCGCCTTCGCCGCGATGCCGTCCTGCTCGCGGATCAGTCCGAGCAAGAGGTGCTCGGTCCCGATGTAGTTCTGGTTGAGCATGCGCGCCTCTTCCTGGGCGTACACGACCACCCTGCGCGCTTTTTCTGTGAAGCGTTCGAACATCGAAGGCTACCTTTCTCGCGGAGCCCCGAAGGGGGGCCCGACAGGTAGGGTGAGTATACCCGGACGCGGTGACATCCGGGGATGCAGATGAAGGCTGCAGGAGCAAGCGGGGTGCCACGAATCTAAGCGCCCTACGCTCATATCCGTGGCCACTCTCGGCGTCCGAATCCGACCGGGGCACTAGCCCAGAACCATGCGGCGAAGCTCGCCTCGCCGTGGCGGGCAAACCGCGTCAGGCCTCGGGGCGCATGTGCGGAAAGAGCAGCACGTCGCGGATGGACGGAGAGTCCGTCAGGAGCATCACGAGCCGATCGATGCCGATGCCGAGCCCTCCCGCGGGCGGCATCCCGTGCTCCTGTGCCCGCAAGTAGTCCTCATCAACCCACATGGCCTCGACGTCGCCGGCGTCCTTGGCGGCGGCCTGAGCCTCGAACCTCCCACGCTGGTCCACAGGGTCGATCAGCTCCGAGAAGGCGTTCGCGAACTCTCGGCCCGTGATGATGAGCTCGAACCTGTCGGTCAGCTCCGGGTCGGCGTCGTTGCGTCGAGCGAGCGGCGAGGTCTCCGCCGGATACAGCGTGACGAACGTCGGCTCGTGCAGCGTGTGCTCGACGAGCTTCTCGAAGAGCTCGTTCAGGAGCTTCCCAGCTCCCCACCCCTTCTCTACGGGGATCTCGTGACGGTCGCACTGCGCCTTCAGCTCGTCGAAGGGCGTGTGAACCGACAACGCGGAGCCGGCCGCCTCGCTCACGAGCTCCGACATCGTCGCAGCGCGCCACGGAGAGCGCAGGGAAACGGCCTTGCCCTGGTACTCCAGGTCGAGCGTCCCGAGCACCTCTTCGGCGACGGACGTGATGAGTGCCTCGGTGATCTCCATCATCGATCGCATGTCGCCGAAGGCTTCGTATGCCTCGAGCATCGTGAACTCGGGGTTGTGCCGCGGTGACATCCCCTCGTTGCGGAAGGAGCGATTGATCTCATAGACGCGCTCGAACCCGCCGACGAGCAGGCGCTTGAGGTAGAGCTCAGGCGCTATGCGCAGGTACAGCGACATGTCGAGCGCGTTGTGATGCGTGACGAACGGCCTCGCGGTCGCGCCGCCGGGAATCGGCTGGAGCATCGGGGTCTCGACCTCGAGGTAGCCGCGCGACTCCATGAAACGCCGGATCGCCGAGATCACTCGGAATCGGACCTCGAAGACCTCTCGGACCTCGGGGTTGGCGATCAGGTCGACATAGCGCTGGCGGTATCGGGTCTCGGTGTCGGTGAGGCCGTGATACTTCTCCGGCAGCGGCCGAAGGGCCTTGCTCAGCAGGCTCACCTCGGTCGGCTGCACCGAGAGCTCGCCGCGGCGTGAGCGCAGAACCACGCCCGTCGCCCCCACCCAGTCGCCGAGGTCGAGGTCCTTGGCGAACGCGAAGCCCTCGTCGCCCAAGACGTTGGAGCGTACGAACAGCTGGATCTCGCCCATGCCGTCGCGGAGCACGAGGAAAGCCAGCTTGCCCTGGTCACGCTTCGCGACAAGCCGACCCGCCACCGTGACCACGTCTTCGGTCTCGGAACCGGGCTCGAGGTCCGCGTAGCGCTCGGCAAGGTCGAGGGACCGATCGGTGACCTCGAACCCGTTGACATAGGGCTCGGTGCCGGCGCTTCTCAGCGCGTCGAGCTTGGAGCGGCGCAGCGCGAACTCGTCGAGCGGCTGGACGTCGTCAGGACGCTCGTCGGCAGCCATGGCGGGCTAGCGGGTGACCTTGACGATCTCGTAGGCGAGCACGCGCCCTGAGGGCGTTGTCACCTCGACGCTGTCACCCTTCTTGTGGCCGATGATCGCCTGGCCGACGGGTGACTCGTTGCTGATCTTGTCGTTGGCCGGATCGGCCTCCGCGGAGCCGACAACCTGGTACTTGTGGACGTCGCCGGTCTCCACGTCTTTGAGTTCGACCTTGCAGCCAAGCGTGACCTTGTCGGCCTTCTTCGGCGCGTCGATGATGATGGCGTGAGCAAGGATCTGCTCGATCTCGAGGATTCGGCTCTCGACCCACGCCTGTTCGTTCTTGGCGTCGTCATACTCGGAGTTCTCCGAGATGTCCCCGAACTCCTTGGCTTCCTTGATGCGTTCGCCGACCTCGCGTCGCCGAACGGTCTGCAGGTGACGCAGCTCGTCTTCGAGCTGCGTCTGGCCTTCAGGGGTAAGCGCGATCTCTTTGTGCATCGTGCTGAGAACTCCTCGTCACTCGCCTGTCAAACAGGGAGTCGGTACCCATGGCGAGCGCAAACCCGCCGAATGTCCACGAAAGTATATACGAACGCGAAGCGAGCACAAGGCGGCTTCTTCCGACCTCGTGCTCGCAGGTTGTGGTGGTGAAACCAGCTACTCCGTCGTGGCTTCCTCGGCCTTCTTGGCCTTGGCCTTCACGGGCTCCGAAGCAGTGTCCTCGGTGTCGTCGGCCGACGCCTCGACGGCTGCCTCGTCTTCCTTGCCCTCGGCACCTTCGCGAATGGCCTTCACCGTCTTGCCAAGCGACTTGCCAAGCTGGGGGAGTCGCTTCGGGCCGAAGAGGATCAGCACCACCACAAGGATGATGAGAAGCTCAGGAAACCCGACGCCACCGATGAAGGGCAGGGCGGCCAGTATGGACATAGTTCCTCCTTAGTGGACACGCTTCAATCTGTCAGCCGGCCTGGTGACCGGCAGGTTCGCCGTTCGCAAGATTACCACCCAGGTCAGGCGGTCGCTACGCTGTCAGCGGATCGCGACAGGTAGTACAAGGTGTGCAGCAATTCTCGAACCGGGTCGGTGTTATGTACCGTCACCGGCTCAGGGGCTGACACTATCGCACTCGTGTAGTTGAGGATCACTTGAATCCCCGAGGCGGTCATCCGGTCAGCCGCCTCTTGCGCCGCTTCATGCGGAACCGCGACCACGCCGAAGCGGATCGACTGCTCGGAGACCACTCGCTCGAGCTCCGAGACGCTACGCACGATCAGGTCTCCGACGCGCTCCCCGATGCGCCTGGGATTGTTGTCGAAGATCGCGGCCACGACGAAGCCGCGAGCGCGCAACCCATCGTAGCTCGCGATCGCGGAGCCCAGGTTGCCGGCCCCTATGATCGCGATCCGGTGCGAATGGTCGGAACCCAGGATGTGCTGGATGCGGTCTACGAGGTTCGGGATGTCGTAGCCCACTCCCCGCTTGCCGAAGGAGCCGAAGTACGCGAGATCGCGTCGGATCTGGGCCGCGTTGACCGACGCCAGCTCGGAGAGCTGCGCGGAGGACACCGTGCTGAATCCCTCTTGCCGAAGATGCAGGAGCACACTCAGGTAAGAAGGCAGGCGCTCGATGACACCCTGCGGTACGCGACCGCCAAGGGGAGCCGGTGCAGTCAAGGCGGAACCTCACCCCGTCAACGCGAAAACGGACTTGACTTATCGTAACAACTGTTACAAGTGCGGCGCAAGCGCCATCTGCGCTTCCCGCGCGCCAGGATGGGCGCGATCAGGCTCGCGCGTGCGCGCTACACCGGAACGCGCCGGCTTGCGGCGATGACGTCTGCCCTGGTGACGATGCCGATCAAGCGACCCGCCTCGACGACCAGCAGCGCTCCCGGCCTGTCACTGCCGAGACGGTCCACTGTGACATCGAGCGACGCCGATGAATCGACGGTCATGCGCTGCAGATCGCGTTCGGTGACTTCCGCTACGCGGACGAATGGCCACCTCTCTCGCGGAACCGCCTTCACGTCAGGCAGGGTGATGAGCCCGATCACATGTCCGTCGAACATGACCGGATAGCGGCTGTGCCTGCCGCCCAGGAAGTAGTCGTGGGCGAGTTGCTCCAAGGTGATGTCACCGGGGGCGGTCTGCGGGTGAGGCGTCATCACGGAGCCCACGCGAACGTGCGAGAGCTGCTGCTTCACGATCTGCTGCCGGTAGGCCTGCCCCGCGAGAGACGCGATGAACCAGCCGATGAGACCGAACCAGATGAGGGGCACGGCCTCTGCGCCCCCGACGGCGACACCTGCGACCGTGAGCGCGACCATGCTCCAGCCGATGAACTGACCGGTCCGCGCCGCCCAGAGCGTCGCACGGTTCAAGTCGTGCGTGATACCCCAAAGAATCGCGCGCAACACCCGCCCGCCGTCGAGCGGAAAGCCCGGCAGCAGGTTGAAGATCCCGACGAGAATGTTGACGGAGCCCAGGTACGATAGCGGAAACACCACGTACGCTGGAGCGCCGGCAAACTGGGCTATCGCCGCGAGGACGAAGCTGGCGATCCCGAGCACGAAGCTCATAGCAGGCCCCGCGAAAGCCATCACGAACTCGCGACCCGCTGTGTGGGGCTCCTCGTCCATCTGGGATACGCCGCCGAGCATGAAGAGCGTGATGCGGTCGACGTGGACGCCTCCCGCGCGCGCGACCAACGAGTGGGCCAGTTCGTGGAGCACTATCGACACGAAGAACATCAACGCCGTAACGGCGGCGAGCCCGAGGTAGGCCGCGACAGACAACCCGTCAACCGCGCCGGGGAACACGCCGAACGCGAGGGAGAACGAGAGCAGGCCGAAGATGATCAGCCAGCTCAGGTTGACTTCGAGCGGGATGCCGAAGAGGCGGCCCAGGCGAAGCGAAGGAAGATCGAACACCAGGGGCACGCTCCTCACACACTCCGAGTACGTTACGCCGGTCGCTACTGCACTGCGTTCCCAAGTCTAGGGTCCAAGACCCGAGAGTCCGCGGTTCCGGCTAGAAAGCCGCGCCTTCGAGAGCGTGGGCGCACGGGCAGTCCCGCACGCTGGGCAGGGCGGGAATCATCGCAAAGAGCAGGTCTTTGACCTTCTGGTTGTTCTCCTCGAACACCCTGATGACTTCTTCATTGGTGACTGGCGGCACGTCCTCCATCCCCACGTCGTAGTCGGTGATAAGCGAGATGTTCACGTAGCAGATCTCGAGCTCCCGAGCGAGGTACGCCTCCGGATACTGGGTCATGTTGATGACCTCCCAGCCTTGGGACGCGTACCACCTGGACTCCGCCCGAGTGGAGAAGCGCGGCCCCTGAATCACGACGACGGTGCCGCCATCATGGGCGGTGATACCAAGCGTGTCGGCCTTGTCGAGCGCGACTTTGCGCATCGTCGGGCAGTAGGGATCCGCGGAAGACACGTGCACAACGATAGGACCGTCGTAGAACGTGTCTTTCCTGCCGTTCGTGCGGTCGACGAACTGATCGACGATGACGAAGTCCCCCGGCTTCACGTGCTTCTGCAGAGAACCACAGGCGTTCGGGCCGATGATCCGGTTCACGCCCAGCTGCTTCATCGCCCAGAGGTTCGCCCGGTAGTTGATGGTGTGCGGCGGGATGTCATGCGTCATGCCATGACGTGGCATGAAGGCCACCTCACGACCTGCGATCTCACCATGCATCACCGGGGCGGAGGGCGGGCCGTACGGCGTGTCGATCTTGAAGGACGAGGGCGAGTCGAGCAGTTCGTAGAATCCGCTGCCGCCGAACACGCCGATCTCGGCCTGTGGGTAGTCGAAGGGTGCCATGCGCGTTCTCCTCGCCGCTCAGGGGTCATCCGGAACCGATTTTAGTCGATACCCGCCCATTCGGCCGACTCAGATCAGGCGGTTCTTCGGTGGTACTGCGCGTCTTCCCCCGGATGTGCGCTTCGGTCATCCTCGACGGCCGACGGGGCGAACAGCGGGCGACGGAATAGATTGAAGGCGTCCGTCCAGGGCTCGTCGATGAGAGAAGCCCCGTGGAGCGCCTCAAGGAAGCCGGTGGTCTTGGCGTCGAGGTTATCGATGTGGTGAAGGAGCAGGGCTTCCACACTGCAGGGGCGCTTCGGCGAACCCCACTCAAGCTCCCCATGGTGAGAGAGGATAGCGTGCTCGAGGTGTGACCGACGACAGTCGTCGAGGCCCTCCCGGACCGTTGCGGCGTGAACGCGCTGCACCCCCAACACGACGTGTCCGATCAATCGCCCTGAGTCTGTGAACTCGATGGATGTGTCGAAGTCCAGCTCGTCCACCTTGCCGATGTCGTGCAGGAGGGCCGCAGACACGATCAGGTCTCGATCGATCCCCTCGTAGCCCGGCGCGAGCGCTGATGCGTGGGCGGCCACCCGCACCGTGTGCTCAAGTAGTCCTCCCACGAATGCATGATGGTAGGACTGGGAGCCGGGGCAGTCGCAGAATCGCTTGAAGAACGCACGGTCGCCGAAGATCCGTCGCGCGACGGCCTTGAGGCGTTCGTCGCTGATCGATCGAACGAGCTCTCGCAGCTCGGCGACGAGTTCTTGGATCGGGCGGGCTGCCGAGGCGATCATGTCGGCTCGATCCCACTGCTCGGCGGGCCTCAGGCTCTCGACGATGATTCGCCGCTGCCCGCGGTAGGACGACACTCGCCCTTCGGTCTCCACCGCGGTTCCGGTCGGCACGGCAACGGTGCGCCGATCGGGCCTGAAGACGACGCCCTGCACGCGACCGGTCCTGTCGGCCAGCTCCACGGAGAGATACGCCTCACCGCTACGCGCGGTCCGCATCTCCCTGTTGCGCAGCACAAATGGGGAATCCACGCGCGCGCCGTCGACCAGCTCCGCCACGAATTGCTTGCCCATCACGGCCTCCTTCTCTCTTCTCGAGGAGGAGGCTACCTGGACGGTCTGACATCACTGGGGCGTGATGCGCGCATGCATGCCTGCCTGAGCGCCGTAGCGGTCCGCAGCGCTGCTCTTGTTGAGCGCAAGCGTGAGCCATCCAGAGGAATCAAGGAGCACGACCGGCTCACCCTCGGAAACGTCCGCGAACGTGGACGCCCTTGAGACGTGCAATACGTTGTGCCCGAGCGCGATCTCGAATCGCTCCGCATCCAGACCCAGGTCCCCGAGCTGCTCCGCCGGAACGTTGAAGCGCAGGGAGCCGAAGCGGTCGGCCTCGAGGACCTCGGCCGCGACGGAGTTCCCCGACGAGGACGCGAGTTCGAAGGGTGCGGGCGAAAGATCGCTCGACGCAACGGGCTTGCCGAGCTCGGAGGGAAGGACCCCGCACGCGAGAGCGCCCGCCGCGGGCGCCAGCACGTCTCGCGCATGGAAGGTCGGGAGCGGTCCACCTTTGACAAGGCGGTCCGGCTCCAGCGAGAACGCCTCCGCGATGCCCCCTGCCCGATTCGCCGCCGGGAGCAAGACGCCGTTGTCGGGCCCGACGAGCCGGGTGCCGCGCTCTGTCACGAGGCAGAGATCGGCTCGACCGCCGCCCACCCCAGGGTCCACGACGACCAGGTGGATCGCCTCGGGCAGCTGGAACACCCCGGCGGCAGCCACGACCGCACCCGCCCGGATGTCGAACGGCTTGATGTTGTGGCCGAAGTCCACCACACGCGCTTGCGGACATGCGCGGTAGATCACGGCGTGACACACGCCGACCCACGTATCGTCCAGACCAAAGTCAGATGTGAACCCGATGATCGACTGCACCCAGACCTCCACGAGAGCGGTTTCGGCTACCATGGTAGTACCCGAGCGGAGGAGCCTGCTTGTCGCGAATCACCCGAACTACCTGCGCGGTGCTGCTCTTCCTCGCGCTCGTTATCGCCGGATGTCGTCCGCAGACCGAGCCCGTCTGGGTCGACGATGACGTATCGTACACCCTCGCGGGAGCCCGGAGACTCCTCCGAGAGGTCGACTCTTCGGCGGTCGCCAAGACACGGGGTCCCGATGCACAGCGGATGCGTCAGGATGCGCTCGTTTCGTTGCGCAATCGCGGAGGAGACGCGGAGCAGGCGGCCACGCTCGTCACGAAGACGTTCCCGTCGAACACCCGGGCGGTTCCCGTCTACTTCGAGCGCGCGAGAGTCGACGGTCGAGACGCGCTACTCGTCATCGAGGCGTGGGGACCGAGCGGAAGCCCGCTGACGCTCGAGCGCCTTTGGATCATCGACATGTCGACCGGCCAGATCCTGGATTCCGTCGCGGAACACTAGGCACACAACCGCGAGGAGACTGCCTCGAGCGCTGCATCGTCGACGACACCCCTCCAGCCCCTCTCCAACTCGTCACGAATGCGGGCGTTGTCCATACCCGTCGTACGCAGGTCGTCGATGACGGCGTCGAGCACGAGCCTCTCTGCGAAAGCACCCGCGCTTCTGTCCCTGACGCTGCTCCTGCGAACGACCGCCCAGTAGTACGCGTCGATCCGCCTGAACGAAGCGGAGCGGATCGAGCCGAGCCTGCGAACCGTAGCAGCGCCGGCTCGCTCGATGATCGCGGCGGGCACTCCCCTATCGGCCGCAAGGCTCCCGAGGGCTTTGCATCTCGAAACGACGCGATGCGACATGACTGCTCCCTTCGACGAACATCTGTTCGCCTCAGGGTAGCGGTGAGCTCTGACACGAATGCCGGACTACGAAGGCCTCGTCGGGAAGATGACGTGGATCGCGTCGCGATTGACCGCGAGGTAAGGCGGCTCGTAGACGAGCACGCCCGTCGCCAGGTCGAATACCTTCGCCTCGGTGACCGCCAGGAAGTCCTTCGTGCGCGAATTGAGCGCATCGGTCAGACGACTGCCGGCGACCACGTGAGCCGTCCCTTCGATCCGATACACAGGCGTGGCGATAACCACTCGCATCTGCTCGAGTTCGTTGTGCACGGGTCCCCCTCGCTGAAAGCCGCCCCCGCAGTGGAGGTTTCCCATCTGCGTGGCAGCTCTCACCTGCGCCTATACCAGACGAGCGGCCAGAGAGTCGAGAGCGATCCGAAGCATCGCGGCGCCGAAGATCTCGATGATCGTCAGCAGGAGCCCGATGCAGACAGGGCCGATCAAGTCCCGCAGCCTCCTGGCCGACCTGTCGAACGCGGGAAGCAGGGCCGCGAACACCATGTTGACCGAGGTGAACGTCGCGAGGATGGCCAGGGTGACGAGGAACGGGTACGCCACGCCGAACATGGGCCCGACGAACCAGACGGCGAGGGACGTCACGGGAACGCAGAGAACCCACACAGCCAGCTTCCAGGGTGGCGTAAGCACGCGTTCGGGATCGGAAGTGGCCCAGAGCTCCTCGTTGAGAAGCGGCACCACGACGGCGGCGATGCTGAAGCCAGCCGATACACCGCTGAGGAGACGCAGCACGTTCGTCGTCGCGCGCAGTCCGGCGTATGACGTGACCCCATCGGCCACCATGAGCCCGAACAAGAGCGAGATCGTGACCCAGCCCAATGCGTCGGGGAAGCCTCCCGGCCGCTTGGGGCGGTGCAGGAGGTAGATGACGAGCGCACCGACGATGAAGCCGACGTAGATCCCGGTATCTCGCGCGCACACGGGCAACTGCACCCCGCCGCCGAAGAAGGAGCGCTCCGGCAGCTGGTGACAGAGCCCGAATCCAAACGCCCTGAAGAACGCGTCGAGCACAGACTCACCTCGAACGAATGAGCGGCGGACCGCTTGAGCGATCCGCCGCCTTCAAGCCGGATGGTCGGGATGGCGGGATTTGAACCCACGACCTCTCGGTCCCGAACCGAGCGCTCTACCAAGCTGAGCCACATCCCGGCGAGCGGTAATGCTACCACGCTGCAGCCCGAAGGCAAAGAGAGTTCGTGCTGTTCTTTGGGGCAGATCGCTGTCGCAGGGACGGTCACCACGCAGAAGGGCCCGACCGAAGTCGGGCCCTTCCTTTCACCTCATGTAGTGAGCCGCTAGATCAGGCCACGCTTTGCGAGGTTCACGTGGCAGGTCGAGCAGAATACCTCGCCCTGCTTGTGACACTTGTAGCAGTCGTTGACCTTGCTCTGGCCGCCCTTGCGGACGACGTTCGGATGGTAGCGGAGCCAAGGCTTTCCGGCGCGTGCACCTTCGTGGTGGCACGAGTCGCAGAAGAACTGGCTGTGGCAGTTGAGACACGTCTTGCGAGCGACCCGCTTCTTCTTGATGGAATCGGCGTGGCCGAACTTCTGGTCGCTGCCCTCGTCGATCTTGTGAGGCATCGCGATCTTGTGACAGCTCTTGCAGAACTTCGCGTCGGTGCCGCCGCTGCCGTGGCAGTACGTGCAGATCTGCGAGTCCTTCTGGTAGAGCTGCGCGTGGTTCGCTGTCTTCGCGCTCTTGTCGCGCACGAAGCGTGATGCACGGTGGGACCTGGGCAGCGGATCCTCACGGTTGTGACAGCTCACGCAGAACTTCTTGTCGTGGCACTTCTCGGTACACGACGCAGGATCGTTCTTCGTGGCCGCGGCGCCGTGCTTGCCGATCCACGACGCGGTGAACGAGGAGCCGACGTGGTGGCAGTTGCTGCACACCTCGCGGAACTGGTGGCACCTCGAGCACGACGACTTGTTCTGACGTCCCGTCTTTGCGTGGAACTTCTTGAACTCGTCGGGGTGCGGCATCTTGTGCTCGTGGCAGTTGCGGCAGAACTTCGCGTTCGGACCGCCGGAGCCGTGGCATATCTCGCACGATTCGATCGACTTCTGAGCCGACAGTGCGTGAGTCGCCGAGGGCTTGGCTGCCTGCTGGCCATAGACCGTGACGGTCCGGTCCTTGTGCAGCCAGGAACCCGGCTCGTGCGACGCAGGAACCACGCGGCGCTTGGTGTGGCAGTCCACGCAGAACTTCTTCTCGTGGCACTTCTCGAAGCACGAGTTCAGACCGGACTCTTCAACAGCCTTGGGATGCTGGTTGACCCACTTGGGCTTGTCCTTGAGCTCGTACTTGATGGCCGTGCCGTGGTGGCACTCGTTGCAGAAGTTCGGGTTCTTCTTGGTGTGGCACATCACGCACTTCTTCGGCAGCTTCTTCGAGACCGCGGGGTGTCCGGACGCGTCGTCCGACTTCTCGGGTTCCTTGAACTCGGCCGGGTGCGGGATCTCCATGCCGTGGCAGCTGTCGCAGAACGACGACTTGTGGCAGGTCTTGCACTCGTTGACCTGGCCGGCGAACGGGATCTTCATCCCAACCGGTTCCTCGCCGCCATGACCTGCGGCAGCCTCCGCCTCGAACTCGCTGCGGAGTTCATCAGCTTCGGCGACCTCGGTGACGACCTCCTTGGCCCGCTCGGCGTGGCCGGCGGGGAAGAAGCCCTTCTCCTTGTGATAGGCGGGCTTGAGGTCGAAGTCCTTGGGGTGGCAGGCTTCGCAGGCACCAGGGGCGGTGATCTTCTCCTCGCCCTCGCCTTCAGCGGCGCCTTCGCCTTCTGTGGCCTCGCCTTCGGTGGCTTCACCAGCGGCGGCTTCACCCTCCGCGGCTTCGCCCTCCGCCTTGGCCTCGTTGGCGACGCCAACGACCTTGGCCTCCACCTCGTCCTGCGTGTGGCAGCGGAAGCACGCGGTCATCGACATGAAGTCCTGGTGCGCACGGTTCAGTTCACCGGTCTTCGGGTCCTTGTTCTTGAACTCGAAGTCCTCGACGTGCGCAACGCGGTTGTGGCACACCGTGCAGGCGATGCCTTCTTCGATGTGCTTCTGGTGATCGATCTTGATGCCAGGCGCCGGGGTCACGTCGCGCGTGTCCAGGTTGTGGCACTGCGTGCACTGCTTGTCGCTCATCTCGAGCGAGACGGCACTGAAGCGGTTCAGCGGGAGCTCGTAGTCGTTCCTTACGGTCATGTAGAGCTCGCCGAGCGCCTCGGCTTTGTGCAGCAGGAAGATCGCCGGATTGGCGTTCACCGGCATGTGACACGCCATACAGCTGATCTTGTTGTGGGGCGAGTGGTTATAGGCTGTGATCGTATCGTCCTGCACCTTGTGACAGCCGTTGGCGCAGAACCAATACCCCGAAGTTGCACCGAGTGCGACGATGACGACCGCCGCGAGCCCGAGCACCGCGGCGCCCAGCCAGATAATCCATCTCGCCCGAGTTCCCGGGTTCTTGAGCCCGGCGAACGAGATCTTGGGCATACGCATCTCTCCTTGGGTCACACTCGAACCGACGCAGCGAAAGACCGAGGCTGCCCCCCAGTCTCAGGCCCTCAGATTAACCTATCGTTAGGCAGGCGTAAACAGACTGCAAACAATCGCTGAGGGGGTCTCTGTGCGTGTCTTCGCCGCACGGAAGGTCGTTCCTTCCACCGACGGGCCCAGGACGCGTATTGCGTGGTCTTGGTACTAGCGCAACGCCAAGACGAGGGAGACCTCTACAGGCGCCCCGAGGGGGAGCGCCACGACCCCGACAGCCTCCCGCGCATGGGGTCCTAGCTCGCCGAATGCGGTTGTCAGGACCGCGCTGGCCGCATTGGCGACGACCGGCTGTTCGGTGAAGCCCGGGGCCGAGGCCACATAGCACACAAGCCGAACAGCCACGGCCACGTCGTCGAGATCGCATACGGTGGTGGCGGCCGCCAGCGCGTTCAGCGCCGAGAGGCGAGCACAGGACGCGGCCGCGTCCATCGGGACTTCAGCGCCCACGACCCCGGAAGTAAGAAGCGCGCCGTGCACGATCGGCAGCTGCCCTGAGGTGAACACCATCTCGCCGGCCCTGACCGCAGGCACGTAGTCTCCGACCGCTGCAGGGGCCTGCGGCAGGTCGAGGCCCGCGGCGGCGAGGCGTTCGGCGACGGCACCCACTAGCGCACCACGAGGGAGTCGGCGAGTCGCGTCAGCTCCGTGATCGCCGCCTGGATCTGACGGGACGCCTCAGCTGCACCCGAAGAGACCGCCGCGATCTCCCGCATCGACACCACGACCTGGTCGGACGCCGTTCGCTGCTGCTGGGTCGCCACGGAGATCTGCCGAGCCGAGTCCGTCGTCTCCTCTACCTGCTGCACGATGCGGCCGAGGGAGTCAGCAGTGCGCCGGGCGAGCACCTTGCCTTCCTCGACCTTCTTGCTGGCCCGCTCGGTCGACATGACGAGCGAACCGGCGCTCGATTGGATCTCGTGCACGACGCGACCGATCTCGGACGTAGACTCCGTGACCGAATCGGCGAGTTTGCGGATCTCCTCGGCGACGACGGCGAAGCCCTTGCCTGCCTCGCCTGCTCGCGCCGCCTCGATCGCCGCGTTCAACGCCAGGATCTTCGTCTGCTCTGCGATGTCGTCGATGATGACGAGCACGCGACCGATCTCCTGGCTGCGCTCGCCGAGGGCGAGGATGCGATCGGACGCGACCTGCGTCGTCTGCCGGATCTCTTCGATTCCGACCTCGGTATCTGCGACCGCCTGCATTCCTTCTTCGGCGCTCGCGAGAGTCCGCTCGGCGACCGCCGCGACCGACGCCGAGTTCTCGGCGATCTGCTTCGAGGTCTGAGCGAGCTCTTCGACCGTCGCCGAGGTCTGCGTGACCGCCGCAGCCTGTTCGGCCGCACCTGACGCTTGCTGCTCGGTCGAGGCGAGAACCTGGGTCGTCAATGCCCTGACGTCACCGTTGACCGACTTGATCTGAGAGAGCAGGCGTCCGAGCTCCCGAAGGATCCGGTCGAGCTCCGCGGCGAGCGCGTCGCTGTCGCCGCTGGTCGAGACCGTCATCCCGAGGTCGTCATGCGCGTGATCGAGCACGTCGACCAGGAGCCCCCGCGACAGCCTCGTCGCCAGCAGATAGCAGATGAGTCCCGGAGCTGCCCCGGCCATGGCACAGATGATGCCGAAGACCACGAGGTGCCCGGTGCTCTTCGGCGTTACGAACAGGAGCGAAACGAGCGGAAAGACGAGCCCGAAGCCGACCCCCAGAGCAAGCATCCAGTACAGCAGGCGCCTGCTGTGCACACCCATACGGCGATTCGCCACGCTTGACCTCCCCTATCACCGAGCAATCCGGCGCCTCGCATGCTATCAGCACAGACATCGGTGTCGCGACTTGTGTTCCCGATACCCCTATGGGTATAATCCACTATGCACGTACGTCTTCGAGAAGGGACTGCCAGTTACTATGGCCCTGATCAACATCGATACTCAACGGTGCGACCGTTCTCCGGCCTGCCCGGCGGTGCGCGTGTGCCCTCGCGGCGCGATCCGTCCCGTCGCTGGCGGGGGGTACCCAGGTGCCAACGGGTACGAGGTAGTGCAAGAACTGTGCTCCGGATGCGGCATCTGCGCTCGGGCCTGCCCGGGCGGCGCCGTAATGGCTAAGTAGGGAGTGATTCAAGATGTCACAGCCGGTCATCGTTCAGGTCTTCGACGTCCCCACCGAGACCGCGTGTTTCTCAGGTGGTTGAGGTCCGTCGTGGTCTCCGGAGGAGATCACCGCGATCATCCGCGCCGAAGTCGAGCGTCGCTGGGGCTCCGATGCGCAGGTCGACTACGTCGACGTGGGAGACCAGGCGAATCGTTCGACGCACTCCCATATGGTCGATGAGATCGAGAACCGGGGGCTCCTGTACCCCGTAACCATCGTCGACGGCACCCCGCTCTATGACGGCGCGGTCTCGTACCCGGCCATCCTGAGGGCGATCAACAACAAGATGATCGACATGGAAGGCGCTCGCGAAGCCACGGGAGCGTAGCCCGGAGTTTGCCGGACACCGCGAGGTGCACGTATTCTCGGTTGCATGACTGACGTCAGCATCGCGCGGTGCGCCGACTACGACCCGGAGCACGTCGTTTCAGCACTCGACGCCGCCCTCTCCCCGTTGGGGGGGATGGCGGCGTTTGTGTCCCCTGGGCAGTCCGTGCTCGTCAAGGTGAACCTGCTGTCCCGGGCCGAGCCGGAGCGCGCGGTCACAACGCATCCCGAGGTCGTTCGCGCGATCGTGCGGTCCGTGCGCGATGTCGGAGGAATGCCAAGCGTCGGCGACAGTCCGGGGGGGCCGAACACGGCGGGCGGGGTCAGGCGCATCTGGCGGGACAGCGGCATCGAGGCGGTGTGCCGTGAGGAGAACGTGCCCCTTCTGCTCTTCGACGACGACTGCGTCAAGGTCCCGACGCCCGACTCGGCGCTCTACGGATCCTTCACGGTCGGCAGAGCGGTCGCCGAGGCCGACGTCGTCATCAGCGTGCCGAAGTTCAAGACACATGGGCTGATGCTCTTCACCGGCGCCGTGAAGAACCTCTTCGGCTGTATCCCAGGGCTCGAGAAAGGGCAGTTCCACGCGAAGGTCCCAGACCGGGACGACTTCGGCTCGATGCTCGTGGACCTTGCCCTGGCGTGCCGACCGGCACTCGCGATCATGGACGCGGTGGTCGGCATGGAGGGCCAGGGCCCGGCCGGCGGCACGCCGAGGTCCATCGGCGCGGTGATCGTCTCCCCCGACGCATTCGCGCTCGACATCGTCGCGGCGGCCATGGCGGGGCTCGACCCCTACGAGGTGTACACGAACAAGGCGGCGCGATCGCGCGGACTGGCACCCGAGCGCATCGACGAGATCCGCGTGCACGGCGAGGATTGGCGCGCCCTAGCTCCGCCTGGATTCGCTCTGCCCGACCGCGACGTTTCGCAGCTCTTCCCCGCGTGGCTCACGCCGAGGCTCCGCTCCTGGGCGACGGCCCGGCCGGTTCTTGCGTCGATGGCGCTGTGCAAGCGCTGCGGCGAGTGTGCGCGGCTCTGCCCGGTCGACGCCATCACGATGACCGATGACGGTCCCGAGTTCGACCGCGAGCGCTGCATCCGCTGCTACTGCTGCCAGGAGCTTTGCCCGCCCCAAGCGATAGAGCTCAAGGTGCCGCCGCTCGCCCGCCTGCTCACGAAGCGGTGGTAGGCGCTAGCGTCTCGGGTAGCGGTCTCGGAACATGCCCACGAGCCCGCGCTCCCAGAAGATGTCCCAAGCGTGCGCACCCTCGGGCGGGAGGAGCGCGTCGTAGCGCTTGCGGGAGGCCGGGTCGCGAAGGACCCGGTACGCCTCGTTGATCCGCTGCATACGTCGGGTCGCGTCCGGGCGCTGACGCTCCGTCACGCGGTCAGGGTGGTACTTGCGCGCGAGGGCCTTGTAGGCGCGTTCGATGACCTCGGGTTCGGCATCGCGCGAGACTTGGAGCGTCCGGTAGTGGTCCACCCCCGCATCCTAGCACGGGCTCAGACGCACGACGGCCGCTAGACGGCGGCGAACTCCTCCACGTCGCGGCGAGCGGATCGCTCCGCGACCACCACCCCAGCGAGTACGAGGGCGGCCCCCGCGAGCTGCACCGGCGCGAGTCGCTCGCCGAGGATGAACCAGGCCAGGACGATGGTGAAGAGCGGCTCAAGCATCGATACG
>JACRBU010000110.1 GCA_016213085.1 Coriobacteriales bacterium | reverse complement strand
CTCGCCGCGGTCGAGCAGGTCGCCCAAGTAGCCCTTGACCGTGGTGACGGCGAGCCAGTACGCGGCAGGGTTCTCCAGCAGCCCTCGCTCGGCGGACACGAGCGCGATCGCCTGCTCCGTCGTCTTCTCGGTGGCGAGGCGGTCGAGCAGGAGAGCCCGGATCGTCTCGATCTGATCGAGGTGGTAGTCGATGTGGTGGTCGGCTTCGTCGCGCGCGATGATGCGGCAGTGCGCGGGCACGAGCCAGTCGCATTCGAGCGAGCGGATGACTTCGAGCGATTCGGCGACCATCGAAGGGTCGATCGCGTAGGGCAGGGGATGTCTCGCCCAGATGTCCTCAAGGTAGAGCGCGTCTCCCGTGAAAAGCACGCCGTCTCGCGTGAGGAACCCGTGATGCCCGAGGGTGTGTCCCGGAAGCGGAATCGCCTCGGCCCGCGCGTCGTCCCAGTCCTCGACGTAGCGGTCGACGGTACACGGCTCGCCGATGAAGAGCCTCGTCGTGAGAAGCTCGGCGGGCTTTGCCCAGGAGAACATGCCGCGGATGTTGATGTCGGGATTCTCGACGAGCGATGCGTCGTCGCGACCGACCCAGACGGCCGCGCCGTCAGCTCGCACAGCGTGCGCGACGGAGAAGTGGTCGGCGTGTCCGTGGGTGATCGCGAGCGAGTCGATCACGACGCCGGCGTAGGGTGCGAAGTCGTCTCCCGTGTCGATCACGAGTCCCTCGATGAAGCCGGAATTCGTCAGGCCGCCCACCACGAGGGTGTCGCCAGCGACTCGGCGTGCGTTGTGAGGAGTCGTAAACGACGTCATGACCCAAGTATGACAGGGGTCGATTCCCTCGGCTGGGGAAGAATCTGGATGGTCACCAGCCGAAGGGGTCCGATGTCATTCGACAGCATCATGGAGGGTGTCACCATCGTCTTCGAGGGTGTCGGCGTCGGCATTCTCGTCGTCGGCGGGGTGTACGCGGTGGGGCGCTATGTCATGGATCTGCAGCGCGGCATGTCAGGAGAGGATGCGTACCGCGGACTGCGTGACAGCCTCGGTCGAACGATCCTGCTGGCCCTCGAGATCCTGGTGATGGCCGACATCATCCGCACGCTCGCCGTCGACCCTACGCTCGCCAACGTCGGAGTCCTCGGGCTCATCGTCCTCATCCGTACGTTCCTGAGCTTCTCCCTCGAGATCGAGATCGATGGCGCCCCGCCCTGGCGCAGGGCCCAGATCATGGCCGGACGGTCGAAGGGCGACTCGTGATTCCCTCCGAGCGCACCCCAGGACTCCCCGAGACGCCCCGCCGCGCAGCGGTCGCCTAGTTCGCGTTGAGCAGCGAGACCACGCTGCTGTCATCGACGGTGTGGAACACGATCATCTCCCGACCGATGCCGGACGTGGTGGCGTAGACGAAGTCGATGTTGATTCCCGCGCCCGCGATCGTCTGGGTGACTTCGCCGAGCGCGCCAGGCCGGTCTTCGACGTCCACGACGACGGCCGACTGCTCGATCACGTCGGCACCCATGCCTCTCAGGATCTCGCCTGCCCTCAAGTTGTCGGAGGTCATCAGATAGAACTCGCCTTGACCCTCCTTCTCGTATGCGCCGATAGCGACGATGTTGACGCCAGCCGAGCCGAGAGAGCCCGCGACATCCGCAAGCAGTCCCACTCGTGCCGGCAACTTCGCGAACAGTTCGGTCGCGAGCGTTGCTCCCATAGCTGCCTCCCACTCCACAAGGCCGATACTCCGATGCATTCCCTTCAGCCGCGTGCGCGCGATCTGGAGGACTACGCCACCGGCCATCCCGCGAACGCCGCGATCATGATCAGCACGTCGAGGATCGGCGCGGCGACGAACCATCGGTGCCAGAACATCGTGGTCACATCGAGCGAGGTGAAGGCGCCGACGATCGCACACACGCGCCAGATGCCGGAGAGCACCGGCACCCCGAGCACGCCGAGCCCTGCGAGCGTGAAGGCGACGACCGCCACGGTCGCGGCGGTACGGCCGAGCAGCGCAAGCGTCTCGGGCTCGATCGGTTTGCCCATCCGCTCGTTGATCGGCGATCGGCTGAGATCGAACGGGTAGTCCTCGGCGTCCTTGGGCCGAGGTGCGATCCACGATACGTGGATCAGCCCGTGCACGATCAGAAACAGGCCGAACGCGATTTGGACGATTCCGGGCACCCAGGCTCCCTCCCGCACCCGAGTCTAGACCAAGTCGCGCGGCGTTTCGTGAGAGCGGGTCGTGGCGAACACCTCACGGTCGTCCTCGTACGCGGCGACATGCTCGGTCACGCGGAAGGCGTCCTCGGTGCAGGTCATGGTCGAGTGGGTCCTGATACGCCATCGCCAGTCCGGGCGGTCGATCGAGATCTCGCGGCGACACTCGACGCGCGCGGAGAGCGGGTCGTCCTCAGCGATCGAGTAGACGTCCTCGCTGAACTCGCGCAGCACGCCGCCGGTAGGCGGGATCTCGCGGAGGTGTTCGGCGATCTCGACGGTGCGGTGAAGTCCGGTCGAGGGATCCGTTGAGGTAGACCTCGAGCGGCGATCGGCAGCGGCATCGCCCGCGCCGAGCGGCTCTGCGATCTCGCCGTCGTCGATCTGATCGAAGGGCGGCGCGTCGCTTCGGCCGGGGAGGGTCAGCGTGCTGTCACCGTTCAACACGATACCGAGGTTCACCGGCTGCGGCGAGGGCCAGGCGTGGGGCCAGTAGGTCGGCGAGATCGCGAGCCGGATGCGATGACCGTGGCCGAACCGGTGACCGCACGCGCGAAGCGTGATGACCAACGGATGCTCACGACCGGTTTCGAGGGCGGCGGGCTCTTCATGGCTGTCTCGATGCGTGAGATTGAGCTCCCCCCAACTCACGAGAAGCGACTCTCCGGTAGGCGCGATGTCCTCGACTCGAGCGGCGATCAGGGCGAGAAGCTGGTCGGACGTGACCGTCAGGCGGAGCTCGGGGAAGCCGAGTATCTCGACCGGGCGGTCGAGTGGTCGGGTGTCGAACACCAGCGAGCGCTCGTCGTCCGGGCCCTGGTCGGCCGCCAGCTCGTCGGTGAGCCCAGACGGACACCAGACTCCGGCCTGCTCACCGCACGCTTGCGCTCCGGTCACGAACACGGTGGCCGGCGAGATCGGCGGCCTGTCCGCGCGCCCGACTTCCTCGGGTTCCGGGAACTCGGGCTTCGATGCCGCAGGCGCTTCATCGGCGATCCCGGGCGCGAGCGAGCCGTCCTCGTGCAGCCGCATGACGAGGTTGCTTGCCGATGGTGCGGGCCACGCCCGCTCGGCGACCCACCGGCCGGGTCGTTCGGCGTAGGTGCGAGCCGGCGTGACCCAGTCCTGAACGAAGGCGAGCAGCGCGGGTCCGTTCTCGACGCCGTTGTCGACGCCCTTCAGCCAGCGGTCCCACCACGCGACGCATCGCTGCAGGAAATCGACCTGCGGGCCGGGGATCCCGGGCGTCGGCATCATGTGCGCCCACGGCCCGATGATCCCGGCGCGCGGGACCTCGAGGTGTTCGAGCAGCCGAAGGACCGCGTTCACGTACGCGTCGGCCCATCCGCCCACGGCGAGGACCGGGCACTCGATCGCCGTGTAGTCTTCGGCGACCGAGCCGTGCTTCCAGAAGGCGTCCTTGCGCTGGTGGGCGATCCAGTCCCGAGAGAGCTGCGGCATTTCGGACAGGCGCCGCATCCACATCTCGCGCCATCGGTCGCCCACCCATCGCGGGTCCGGGGGCTGGACGGCGTAGGCGAGCATCGTCGACGCCCACTTCAGCATGTCCGAGCCCAGGAGGCACCCGCCCATGTAATGGCAGTCGTCGAGGTAGCGGTCGTCGGTTGAGTCGATGGTGACGATCGCCTTGAGCTGCGGGGGACGACGGGCAGCCACTTGCAGGGCGGAGAAGCCTCCCCACGAATAGCCGATCATCCCCACCGCTCCCGTGCACCACGGCTGCCCTTCCAGCCACGCGAGCACCTCGAGAGCGTCGTCCTGCTCGGAGCGCACGTACTCGCCGCGCAAGACCCCGTCCGAATCGCCGGTGCCGCGGATGTCCACGCGGACCGCCGCGTACCCGAACCCCGCGAAGTAGGGGTGACGCGTCGAGTCCTGGTGCGCGGTCCAGTCGTCCTTTCGGTACGGGATGTACTCGAGGACCGCGGGCACCGGGTTGACGTCGGCATCGACCGGCATCCAGATGCGTGCGGCGAGTCGGGCGCCGTCGGACGTCGGTATCCACGCGTTCTCGATCTCGCGGATGGCATGGGGGAAGTCGTCTCGGATGCGCATATGGTGTTTGTTGCCGAAGGCAGGCTCCACATCGCCGAACGGGGGAACACGCCTGTAAGGAGGTGCGAGCTGAACCCCCAGACGAACTAGCCTTCGGCGTGGACGTGCACCTCGGCACGCTGCTCCGCGATGCGGTTCGCCTCGTCAACGAAGACGACCCTCGGCTCCCAAACGTGGGCCTCGAGATCGTCGAGCTGCACGAAGTTGGCGATGATGACGAGATCGCCGGGGGAAACGTGATGGGCGGCGGCGCCGTTCACGCACACGACGCCCGAACCACGAGTGCCGGGGATCGCGTAGGTGGTGATGCGGGCGCCATTCGTGACGTCCCAGATGTGGACGGCTTCGTTCGCCAGGATGCCGGCGGCGTCGAGCAGGTCGCAGTCGACCGTGACGCTGCCCTCGTACTCGAGGTTCGCTTCCGTCACGGTTGCGCGGTGGATCTTCCCGCCGAGTATGGTGCGTTGCATCTCAGTGCTCCGTTCCAGGTATCCGCCGCATCCACGGTCGGGTCCCAGCCTCGGTTCGTTCGAGTGGCGATAGTAGCACGCTTTGCGCCATTCGTGCCTGGTTGGTACCCACATCGGAGCGGGCCGAACTGCCTCACACGACGTGCTGGCTGCGCGTCACGACGAGGGTGACGCGATCGTCCGCCACCTCACAGACCCCCTGTGGGACGTGCTGGCCCCACCACTCCTCACCCCGCCGCCACCGCACGAGGCACGACCCCGTCTTCATCAGCAAGGGCGCATGGCCGGGAAGGATCGCGACTTCGCTGCCGCTGGCGAAGCCTTCCTCCCGGCGACGAACCACGATCTCGTCGAGGTCCTTCTGGGACACGATCACGCCCTGCTCGCTGACGATCTCAAGATCCGGCATCGCTCATCGCCTCCAGAGTCGCCGCGTCGTCATCGGGCGGACGCGGATTCTCGCTGCCGGGCTCGGGGGGCGCTTCCGGCCTGTCGTTCTCGATCGACTCCGACTTCTCGCGAGCCTCGTCGATCGTTCCGGACATGAAGAACGCCTGCTCGGGAAGGGAGTCGCACGCCCCGTTGCAGATGGCCTCGAACCCGTCGAGCGTGTCCGAGAGAGGCACGTATGAGCCGTGGATGCCCGTGTACTGCTCGGCGACGAAGAACGGCTGCGAGAGGAACTTCTGCAGGCGTCGAGCACGCGCCACGACCGTCTTGTCCTCCTCGGTGAGTTCCTCGACGCCGAGGATGGCGATGAGGTCCTGCAGCTCGCCGTAGCGTTGCAGGTACGCCCGCACCTGCCTCGCTATCCGGACGTGACGTTCGCCGACCGCCCACGGCTCGAGCACCTGGGAGCTCGACTGAAGCGGATCGATCGCGGGGTACAGGCCCATCTCGGCGACCCGCCGCGACAGCACGATCGTCGCGTCGAGGTGCGAGAAGATGGAGGCCGGTCCGGGGTCGGCCAGGTCGTCGGCGGGCACGTAGACCGCCTGGATCGACGTTATGGCGCCGTCGTCCGTCGAGGCGATCCGCTCCTCGAGAGAGCCGACTTCGGTCGCGAGCGTCGGCTGGTAGCCGACTTCGGCCGGAAGCCTCCCGCGGAGCAGCGAGACCTCGAGGCCCGCCTGGACGAATCGGTAGATGTTGTCGAAGAACAGCAGCACGTCCTGGTGCTCCACGTCGCGGAAGTACTCCGCGGCCGTGAGCGCACAGAACGGCACCCGGAAACGCGCCCCGGGCGGCTCGTTCATCTGGCCGAAGTAGAGCACCGCGCGGTCGAGCACGCCGGACCGCTGCATCTCCAACCAGAGGTCGTTGCCTTCGCGCGTCCGCTCGCCGACCCCGCCGAACACCGATGTCCCCTGGTGCTCGAGCCCGACGTTGCGGATCAGCTCCATGATCACGACCGTCTTGCCGACGCCCGCCCCGCCGAAGAGCGCGATCTTTCCGCCTCGCGGGAAGGGGGCGAGCAGGTCGATCGCCTTGATTCCGGTCTCGAAGATGTCGCTGTGGACGCGCACCCGAGCGAACGGGACGGACGGCCGCGCCACGGACAGGTAGTCGAGCGCCTCGATGGGACCGCCGCCATCGATCGGGCTTCCGAGGCAGTTCATGACCCGGCCACGGATGTCGGGCCCCACAGGTACCTGGATCGGGCGGCGCGTGTCGAGCACGCGCGTTCCCCGCGCGAGCCCATCGGTCGAGGCGAGCGCCAGCGCCCGAACCGACCCTTCACCGCGAAGCTCGACCGCTTCGAGCGGCGTCCCCCGCCGGCCGCCGGCGACGAGCAGATTGCCGAGCATCGGGAGGCGTCCCCGGAAGCTGATGTCCACGATCGGGCCGAGCACCTGTGTCACGCGGCCGTCGCACTGCTCGCGTTCCAAGTCGTCCTGCATCGACTGCAGCGCGTCGGCGACCACCTGGTCGACGGTGCATTCGAGCAGATCGAGCTGGGTGTCACGAGGCATTGGCGGCCTCCTTGCGGATCCTGCGAGCGGCGAGGACTCCGGTGAGGTCTGCGGTGATGGACTCGCGCCGCAGACGGTTGTAGCGCACCCCAAGCTCCGCGAGTGCGGTGTCCGCGCGTTCGGTGGCCTCCTGCATCGTGATCATCCGCGCGCATTGCTCCGCCGAGAACGCTTCGAGCATGACGTCCTCGATCTGCAGGCGAACGAGCACGTCGAGCAGCTCGGCGACGACGTCCTCGCGCGTGTGCTCGTAGCAGTAGCGCTCGACCGAGCCGGTCGCCTCTCGCACGTCGATGGGGAGCAGCCTGACCGTGCGCGATTCGCGCCGGATCATCGAGTAGTGCTCCGCGTAGACCGCCCAGACCTCGTCGACGGCCCCCTCCGTGAACGCGTCGGCCGTCGCGGTGAGTAGCCGGTCGACGTCGTCGTCGATCACGCCCGCGCGAGGCCATTTCGTCGACTCGACGATCTCGACCGCTTCGTCGCGTCGCAGGATTCGGGCGGTCCTTTCGCCGCGCACGATGGCCGATGTCTCCACGCCGTCCGCGTGCCACTCGCGGATCCGACGACGCAGCTCGGCGTCAAGCTCCAGGTTGTAGCCGCCGCACAAACCCTGGTCGGTGCCGATGACCAGCAGCATCACGCGTTTGACGAGCCTGCCCGTAAGCAGGGGCGACAATGCCGCCGGGTCGATGCCTTCCTCACGGGCGGTCAGGAGCTGCCGGGCGACGATCTCGCGCAGGCGCTGCGTGTAGGTGCGCATGCCGAAGGCCCGGTCCCGGGTCCGCGAGAGCTTCGCGGCGGCAACGGTCGCGAGCGTGCTGCACACCCCGCGAATCCCGGTGACCGCTTTCAGCCTCGATCTGACGAGCGCGAGCTCCTGCATCAGACGCTCGCCTCCTCAGGGACGGCCTCGGACGATTCGAGCTCTTCGGCAGCTCCGGCCTCGTGCTCATCGCCCGGTTCTGGCGGTGCGGCCGCGGAGCGCTGAGCCATGAAGGCCGAAAGGGACTCGTCGAGCCGTTCCTGCAGCTCGCCGGTCAGATCGGGTGCCTCGCGGAGCTCGCCGAGCAGCCCCTGGCGGTTGCCTCTCATCCATGCGAGCAGGTCCGCCTCGGCCGCGGGCAGATCAGGAAGCAGGACCTCGTCGAAGGTGCCTGATACCGCCGCGTACAGGACCATCAGCTCCAACTCGGTCGACATCGGTGAATGCTGGTCCTGTACGAGCAGAGCGCGCGCCCTTTCGCCCCGCCGAAGCTGCCGCCGCGTCGCGTCGTCGAGTTCGGCTCCGAACTTCACGAAGCGCGCCATCTCCTCGTATTGCGCCAAGTCGATGCGCAAGCGCCCAGCGATCCGGCGCATGATCCGTCGCTGGGCGGCCCCGCCTACGCGCGACACCGAGAGCCCGGGATCCATGGCCGGTCGCCGGCCCTCGTTGAATGCGACGGAGTCGAGGACGATCTGGCCGTCGCAGATGGAGATGACGTTGGTCGGGATGAACGCCGAGAGATCGCCCGCCTGGGTCTCGACGATCGGCAGCGCGGTCAGCGATCCGCCGCCGCGTTCCGGTGCGAGTCGGGCCGAGCGCTCGAGCAGCCGCGAGTGCACGTAGAAGATGTCGCCCGGGTACGCCTCGCGTCCGACCGGGCGGTCGAGCAGCGCCGAGATCTCGCGATAGGTCGCCGCGTGCTTCGAGAGGTCGTCGAAGACGACGAGCGCGTCGCCGCCCTCGTGCATGAAGTACTCGGCCATGGCGCAGGCCGTGTACGGGGCGAGGTAGCGGTACGCCGGGGGGTCGCCAGGAAGCGCCGCCACCACGACGGTGTGCTCGAGGGCGCCGCGTTCCTCGAGCGCCGAGACGACCTGGCGCACGCTCGACGCCTTCTGTCCGATCGCGCAGTACACGCAGGCGACGCCGGTGCCGTTCTGCGCGAGGATCACGTCCAGCGCCATCGTCGTCTTTCCGATCTTCCGGTCGCCCACGATCAGCTGGCGCTGCCCTCTGCCGATGGGGACGAGCGCGTCCACGACCTTGATCCCGCTGTGCAGCGGCGTGTCCACAGGCTGCCGGTCGACCACCCCGGGTGCGGCGTGATCGGCTGCGACGCGAGCGGCCTCGGCGATGGGGCCCCGATCGTCGATAGGCCACCCGAGCGGGTCGACGACGCGGCCGAGCAGGGCCTCGCCTGCGGGGACTTCGAGCCGGCGCCCCGTGCTGACCACGAGCGCACCCTCGCGCACGCGCTCTTCCGGGCCGAGCAGCAGGCACCCGACGGAGTGCTCCGCAAGCGAGAACGCGAGCGCTTCGACGCCGCCGTCGGCGACGACGAGCTCCTGACTGCCCACGTTGCGCAGGCCGACGACGTGTGCCACGCCGTCTCCGACTCGGGAGACGGTGCCGACGTCGGTCAGCGCCTCGACCTGCGGCTGGAGCGGGGAACCTCTGAATGCCTCGCGCAGGTACTCGTCGCCCGCATCGACGTCGCCGAGACGGCCGTCCTGGCACGCGTCCAGCGCTCCGCGCTCCAGCTCATCGATCCAGAGCGCCCACGGGTCGAGCACCACGCGGCCGACGTCCTCGATCGAAAGGACCGCGCCGGCGTCCATGGCGGGATTGACGTGCGGCTCGACCACCAGCTCCCTGCCCGCGGCTCGGCACAACCACTCCCGAACCTGCGCCATCACTTCGTCGGAAAGGGGTGTTCGGCTCCACAGTGACACGCGCGCGCCTTCGAAGGACGCGAGCAGCTCGGCCATGCGGCGCACGTCGACGGGATCGCGTCGCCGATCGCCGTTATGGTGTTCGTCACGGCTCATGGTGCGGCCTCCGTGAAGGCGTGCGCCCCCCTGGCCCTGCATCCGACTCCTTCGGGGCGGCCGTCGCCGCTCCGACGGCCTGCTCGATCAGCTCGCGCTGCTCGGTGGCGGACACCATCTGACTGAGGACGCTGCGCGAGGCGAGCGCGACGACCTCGACCAGCTGTTCCCGAAGCGAGGAGCGCGCTTCTTCTGCCTCCGCCGCGAGCGACTCCTCGACACGGCGGACCGTCGTGGCTACTTGGTCGGCGACGTCGGTGCGCGTCTCGTCGTGGATGCGCGCGGCTTCGCGCTCGGCATCCTCCATGAGCGTCTGGGCCTCGGCGCGTGAGTCGCGCACTCGCTCCTCGGCCTCCCGACGGGCCGTCTCAAGATCTCCTGCGGCCCCGTCGGCCCGAGCGAGTCGCTCGCCGAGCCGCTCCCTGCGCGTGGCAAGTCGCGCGACGATGATCCCTCGGCGCTTCCCGATCCCGACCGCCCCCATCCAGACGATGGCGGCGAGGATCACGAACTGCAGCACCTCGAGCGCAAGCCTCCAGGGCTCGGCCGTCACTTCGTGCACGAACTCGGTGAGAACCTCAGCGATCACGTAGACACCTGCCTATCGCCCGAGTCGACCGAGGGCGTCGTCTACAGCGCTCTCGGCGTCCTCACGCGGAACCGGTCCGACAAGGCGTTCGCACGCCAGCACGACACACTCGATCGCTTGCTCGCGCATGGCCTGCTGCGCGGTTTCCCGGTCCGCGGCTATCGCGGTCCGTCCCGCGATCAGCCGCTCGGAGGCCTCCGCGTTCGCCGTCGCGAGCGTTGTCGAGCGGTATTCGTCAGCTTCGGCCTGAGCCGCCTTGACGCGCCCGTCCGCGGACTCGCTGGCAGCAGCCAGGACCTCGGCCCCCTCGCGCTCGGCTTGCTGGCGGACCTGCGCCTCGTCGGCGCGCAGGCCTTCGCCTTCCGAGAGCAGCTTCTCGCGCTCTTCCATGACGTGGACGTAGGGGAGCACGAACACGCGACGCAGCGCGAAGTACGTCGCCGTGAAGATCGCGGCCACGGCGATCATCACCCACGGATGGATCTGGTCGAGAGGATTGAGGTTCACGACGACCCCCGTTCCAGCTCTAGATCCGGCCTGCGATGACCAACGTCACGACGAGCGTGTAGATGCACAGCGCCTCGACGAGCGCCATGCCGATGAGCATCGCCGTGAACAGCTGCGGCGCGATGTCGGGCTGCCTCGTCATCCCCTCGATCGCGGAGACCGAGATGTAGCGCATCGCGAACGCTGCGGCCGTCGCCCCGATGGCGATCGGCGTCACAGCGACGAGTGCCAATAGCACGGCGTTCATGACTGGACCCCCTCTCCTCTATGACTGAACCGCGGCCGGATCTCGGAGTCGCGAGATGCGGACTCGGTGGATGCCTCGGGCGAAGTCTCGGCGGACTCCGCGGTCGTCTCGGCGGATTCGGCTTCCTGCTCACCGACGGCGGCGGCCAGGAAGCTCGCGGTCAGAAGCGTGAAGACGAATGCCTGGACGAACACAGGAATGAGTCCGAGAACGTGAAGGATGAGCGGGATGCCGAAGGGCACGACCGCAACGACGAGCAGCAGCGTCATGTACTCACCCGCGATATTGCCGAACAGACGCAGGGACAGCGAGAGCACGTCGGTGATCTCCGAGATCCACTGCAGGGGGTTCGGCCACACGAGGTGTTTTGCGGCCTTCAGCGGTCCGTGCGCCAACGCCCCGATGAGGATGGTGCCGCTCACCGCGATGATCGCCAACGTCAGCGTGACGCTGAAGTGAGATGTCGGAGGCCGGTTGATGACCGGCAGGGGGAGGATGGCGAACAGGTTCGACACGAAGATGAACAGGAAGAGGGTGGCCAGGAACGGCGTGACGGTGCCCATGAGACGCTCGTACTTCGGACCGCGTGAGACTCCACGGGCCTTGCCGACGAAGAAGTCGAGGATGGCCTCCCCGGCATTCTGTCGCGGGGACGGATCACTGGCCGAAAGCGGCTTGTGCGCGAGCCACCAGCCGGTGGCAACGAGCGCGGCGCCTACCAGTGCCGAGTTGACGACGACGATGATGCCGCCGGTGTCGACGGCCGCCCCTTCCACGTCGCTCACCTCCGGTTTCCCGCATACCGGCGCAATGCCAGAGCGCTGCCGACGATCGTGAGACCCAGGTCGTACGCGACGGCGCCTACCACCGCCCCCCAGAAGTTCAGGACGTTGGGAACGAACGCAGCCAGTACGAGAAGGGCCGCCTTCACACCGAATCGAGCGCCCGCGAACACGAAGAGCGCACCGCGGTCGATCGTGCCGGCCTCGGCGGCGCGACCTCCGCGCCTGGCAGCGAAATGCACGAGAGCGACGTCCGCTCCGAGGACCAGCGCCCACGAGACCGCGAAGGTGAGATAGCCGAGTCCGATCGCCACGATCATGCCGATGACGCTGATCCCGAGCGTCCAGAATGCGACTTCGTCGAGGAAGTGCCAGCTGGCGGTGGTTGTGAGGTCACCGTTCATCTTCGGTGGCCTCCCGCTCGAACTCGTTGCGGAGGCGGAGCATGTCACGCACGGACATGGCGAGGGCGACGAGCAGCCCGACCGCCATGAGATAGGGGAACGTGCCGAACCAGCGGTCGAAGAGGTATCCGACGAACCCGCCCGCGACCAGATAGGCGGGGACGATCGACCAGACTGCGATCACCCGAAGGAACTCGGGTGGAATCAGGTCAGGCCCCCTCTTGGCCTCCGCACCGGCATGCGGATCGTTCGTGCTCTCGGCCATCGTTCGCCCGCCCTTCTGCGGGACTCGCGACCTCCTTCACCTTCCTCCACCAGGCTGGCCAGGAAGGCGCGGGTCTCGCGAACGTTGACCATGTGTACTAGATTCCACTTCGCGGCGTCCGCCAGACCGTGGTGCATCGGTGGGGACTACCGCTTCGCGACCGGCATCCGGATCTCGGTGACGTATTGCTCGGGAGGCACCTCGTCCGGGTCCGAGAGGTAGAGCTCCATCGTCGGACCGGAACTCGCGAAACCCTTGGCGTCGATCCACTCGGCAAGCTGGTGGTAGGGCGACTCGAGGCTCTCGTACGGACCGACGTGGACCGTCTTGGCGACCGTCAGCGGTTCGACCTTCTTCACGCCGATGCCGCCGGGGTCGGGCGGTGATTCGGGGGTGTCAGGATCGATGGGCGCCCAGACCTCCCAGACCGGACCGGCGTCAGGGGTCTCGTCGGGCGGGGTGATGTAGACGCCGTGGGGCGGGCCGACGTGAGGAATGCCGCTCTGGCCGATCCAGTGGTACAGGCGGCCGAAAGCTTCAGGGATCTGCTCGTAGGGGCCGGTCATCTGCAGGAACGCCACTGTCACGGGCGCGGTTTCCTCGATCGAAGCCTCAAACATGCTCAACACCTCCACCGAGCGTATTCCCGGTCGGCCGCCCTTCCTCGATGTTGACAGCGCAACAACACATTGTTACGCTACTTCCGTCAGTACAGAAGCGGACTCGCGGCCCGCGCTTGCGTGCCGCTCGGAGGCTGGTATGGATACCGAGCTGATCTCGAAGAAGGAGCTCCTTCAGGAGGCGGGTATCTCCTACGGGCAGCTCTACCGGTGGAAGCGCAAGGGCCTCATCCCTGAGGACTGGTTCGTGCGCAAGTCGACGTTCACGGGGCAGGAGACGTTCTTCCCGCGCGCGAAGATGCTCGCCCGTGTCGAGCGCATCCTCGGGATGAAGAACGAGGACCTCTCACTCGACGACATCGCGGACGCAGTGTCGCCCAGCCTCGCGGATGTGAGCCTCACGCTGGCGGAGATCCGCCAGCGGGGCCTGTTCTCCGAGGCCGCCGTCGACGCGTTCGTTTCGGCGCATCCGGGCGAGGAAGCGCTTCCCTTCGGTGGGCTTCTCTCGCTCTGCGTGCTCGATTCGATGCTGCGCACCGGGGAGGTCTCGCTCGAAGAGGGGCAGATCGTGCTCGACGCGCTCGACAGCGGTCTGGCGCAGTTCGAGAACAAGGAGGCCGACGTGCTGTTCGTCCGGAAGATGGGGCTGTCGACGGCGCTCCTCGTTCCGAGTTCGGCGCCGGTCGCTATCGAGTCCGGGGCTCGGGTCGTGACGCGGCTGGGCGTGTCCGAATGCAGCGAGGCGCTGAGCGCCAGAATCAGATAGATGGGGGTCACGATGACCACGAGTGAGAAGAAGCTCGGCGACGTTCGAATCAACGGCGATGGCGCCGTCGCGGGCGGAACGGTCGGCAACGTCGTCATCAACGGCGCTGGCAGCATCACGAGCGACATGGAGGCGAACGCGCTTCGCATCAACGGCGCGGGCTCGGCCGACGGCGACGTGAGCGCCAAGACGATCGTGGTGAACGGACAGGGCACGTTCCGGGGCGCCGTCCATGTCGAGGAGATGACCGTCAACGGTGACGCCAGCATCAACGCCGGCCTGGGGGTAGGCACGCTCAAGGCGACGGGCAACGTGTCGATCGGCGGCGGAGTGGCCGCTCACGACATCAAGCTCAAGGGCCTGCTGCGCGTCGGCGGGGACTGCGACGCCGAGACCTTCGACGGCGACGGCGCCTTCGAGATCGGCGGGCTGTTCAACGCCGGCACGATCGACCTTCGCCTGTACGGGCCGAGCAAGGCTCGCGAGATCGGGTGCGAGCGCATCACCGTGCGAAACGGCAAGAAGATCCCCTGGTTCTGGGTGTGGACCGAGAAAGCGCTCAAGGTGGACACGATTGAAGGGGACGACATCTCGCTCGAGTACACCAAGGCGCGGGTCGTGAGAGGCAAGGCCGTGACGGTGGGCGACGGATGCGTTGTCGACCTGGTCGAGTACTCCCACAGCTACTCCCGGGTCGGCGACGCTCAGGTCGGCGAAGCCCGCAAGATCGATTCCGAAGAGGCCACGACCGACGAAACCGTCTCGACGGGAGACGAGCTAGACACCGAGTGACTTGCGATACCAGTCCAGCGTTCGCTTGATCCCCTCGGCGAACTGGCACGTCGGCTGGTATCCCAAGAGCTGCGCGGCCCTGCTCGTGTCTGCCTGGGACGCGTGGACGTCGCCCTTGCGAGCTTCGCGGAAGAGGACCGTCGGCTCGATTCCCTCGAGTTCGGCGATGGTGTCGATCATCTCGAGCAGCGTCACCCGATTGCCGCAGGCGATATTGACGACCTCTCCTTTGAGTTGCGGTGCCTGCAGCGCGAGCAGGTTCGCATGCACGACGTTCTCCACGAACGTGAAGTCCCGCGCTTGGGTGCCGTCACCGTAGACGATGAAGGGTGCTCCGGCGAGGGCCGCGGTTGAGAACGCCGCGATGACGCCCGAGTACTGTGAGGTCGGGTCCTGACGGGGTCCGAAGATGTTGAAGTAGCGCATGGACAGCGACTCCATGCCGTAGATCTGCGCGAACACCCGCACGTACTGTTCGCAGGCGAGCTTGGTGACCGCGTACGGGGAGAGCGGCGCGGGAGTCATGGACTCCGCCTTCGGAAGTTCCGCCGCGTCGCCGTAGACCGAGGATGACGACGCGAAGACGACTCGGCGCACACCCGCCTTGTGAGCGGCGCTGAGCAGGCGAAGCGTGCCGCCGATGTTCACGTCGTTCGTCGTGATCGGTGCTTTCACCGAGCGAAGCACGGAGGGCAGTGCGGCCTGGTGCAGGATGCAATCCACCGAGTCGACGGCCTCTTCGACCGTCTCGAGGTCACGGACGTCACCTTCCACGACGTCGATCTTGTCTCGGCAGTGGTCGAGGTTGGAGCGCCGACCGGTCGCGAAGTTGTCGAGAACGCGCACTTCATAGCCGCCATCGGCGAGAAGTGCATCGACGATGTTGGAGCCGATGAACCCGGCCCCTCCT
>JACRBU010000011.1 GCA_016213085.1 Coriobacteriales bacterium | reverse complement strand
GGCTCGCTCGTGCTGCTGATCCTGCTCTCGCCAGTGCTGATCGCGGCCACGATCGCGATCCTCGTCACGTCGGGCCTGCCCGTCATCTACTGGCAGGAACGAGTGGGCCGGAGCATGCGGATGTTTCGCATCTACAAGTTCCGCACGATGGTCAAGGACGCCGAGAAGCTCTCCGGCCCCGTCCTTGCCACCGACGACGACCCGCGGATCACGCGTGTCGGGCGCTTCCTGCGGACCTATCGCATCGACGAGCTGCCCCAGCTCGTCAACATCCTGCGCGGTGACATGAGCTTCGTCGGCCCACGCCCCGAGCGGCCCTACTTCGTCGAGCAGCACGTTCGCGACATCCCGGGCTACCGCGAGCGATTCCACGTCAAGCCCGGCGTTACAGGCCTCGCGCAGGTCAGCGGCGGTTACGCGACCACGGCCGAGCGCAAGCTCAAGTACGACCTCATCTACATGTATCACCAGGACCTGACGATGGATCTTCGCATCATCGTCGACACCCTGCAGGTCGTGCTGACGGGCAAGGGAGCGCGCTGAGATCGCACCCTCGGCCGATGCTCGCCGGCAGCACTCTCTGGGCACCGGTTCCATGTAGAATGTCGCTGGTCGAGCGCGCTCGACACCGGCGACGAACGAGGAGAGCCCCTGTGGCCAAGAGCAAGCGCAAGACAGGCAAGCCCGCCGCACAGAGCAAAGCGGCGGTCGCGACGGCCGGACCACGTCCGACCGAGGGGATGACGACCGCCCAGCTCATCGCGTGGTACGCGCTGCTTGCGGCCGTCTTTGCAGTACCGATCGCGATCAGCAACCTCACGTTCCTCGGCGCTCAGCTGCCCGTCACGTTCGACCAGTTCGACATCGTCAAAGTGTTCACCATGCGCGCCTGCGCTCTCGTAGCTTTGGCTGCGTGGGGGTGGCACATGCTCGTCGAGGGCGGCAAGCTGCGACGCACGCCCGTCAACTGGCTGATCCTCGCCTTCCTCGGATGGGTGGCCATCTCGACCGTGCTCTCCATCCATCCCGCGACGGCCTTCTTCGGCAAGTACCGCAGGTTCGAGGGGCTGCTCTCGTTCATGACCTACGCGGTGTTCTACTTCCTCGTGCTGCAGCTCGCCGATCGTCCGTCGCGTATCAAGCAGCTCGCTCAGACGCTCTTCTGGTCGGGCATCGTCGTCGCCGGCTATGGATTCCTCCAGACGGTGGGGGCGGACCCGATCCAGTGGGCGTCCCTGCCCTTCGAGGCACGCCGCGCGTTCTCCACCTACGGCAACCCCGACCTGCTCGGCGGGTTCCTCATGTTCTCGCTGCCGATCTCGGCCGCGCTCGCGCTATCTGAAGAGCGGCCGGTCTGGCGAGTCGTCTACTGGGGCGGCCTGATTCTCAACATCTGGACGTGGATCGGCGCCTACACGCGTGGGGCGTGGATCGGCGGCGTCGTCGGCTTCTTCTTCCTCGGCATCATCGCCTGGCGCCAGCGCGCGCGACTCCACAAGGCCGTCGACCTGTCGTTCATCGCGGTGGCCACCGTCGTCGCGCTCGCACTCATCGTTTCGAGTCTTGCCTCGCCCAATGAGGTCATGAACTTCGCCAAGCGCGTGGCCTCGATCTTCGACTTCCGAGGAGGCTCGGGTCTCACGAGGACCCAGATCTGGCAGGCGGCCATCGACGCGATCAAGGACCGCCCGATCTTCGGATTCGGGGCCGACACCTTCCGGCTCATCTTCCCGAAGTACAAGCCGGAGGCGTACGTCGAGGCTGCGGGCTATCTCTCCGTCGCCGACAACGTGCACGACTACCCGCTGCAGCTCGCCGCGGGCGTCGGCATCCCTGGCATGCTGCTGTTCTACGCGATCTTCGCGTGGGCGGCCATCAGGAGCGCCGCCAGTGTCTTCCGACGTCCCAAGCCCGAGGCATGGACGCTCACCAACGCCGACTCCCGCGTGCTGCTCGGCGGATTCTGGGCGGCCTGCGCCGCCTACATCACGCTGCTGTTCTTCGGCCTGTCGGTGACAGGGACATCGCTCTTCCTCTGGATCGCGATGGCCGTGGTTCTCTCGCCGACCGCGATCGGCGACGAACTCAAGGCGCCGAGATGGGGCCTGCCGGTGGCGACCGCGGTCGCCCTGATCGCAGCCGTGCTCTCGATCTTCAACATCGTGTACATCGTCGCGGACAACCGCTACCTGATGGGTCGCGTCTCGCCTGCGGGCATTGACCGCCTCGAGGCAGCGGAGGCGGCGGTGAGGCTCAATCCGTTCAACGACATGTACCGGACGGACCGCGGCGTGGCCTACACCGAGTCCTTCGTGAAGTCGCTGCAGGAGGCTCAGACGCTGTCTGCCCAGGGCGAAGACCCGAGACCGGCGCTGGCGCTGGCCCGAGAGGAGTTCGGTCCCGCCGAGAGCGCGCTGCGGGGCGCGATCGAGTTCACGCCCTGGGAGTACGACAACTATGTGTTCCTCGCGAACCTCTACAACATCGGCGGCGACTTCCTGGGTCCGAAGTACTACCAGGACGCCATCGAGATCGCCAAGAGGGGCATCGAGGTCGAGCCCTTCGGGCCCGCGATCAGGAACCAGCACGCCCAGGCCTTGATCGCGACCGGCGACAAGGAGACGGCGAAGCGCGAACTCGAGTACGCGGTCGGTCTCGATCCGGCATTCGGCGACGGCGCTCTCGTCCTCGCAAAGCTCTACGTCGAGGATGGCGACCTCGAAAAGGCCCTTGAGCTTCTGAAGGGCGTCGAGGCCGTCAAGCCCGGTCAGCAGGGCGTCGCTGACGAGATTCGAGCCATCGAGACCTCGCTGAGCGCAAAGTAGCCCGATTCCTGCCGTTTTCGGCGGTCAGTCGGCATCTGCATTGCTCTATATTAACGCGTCTTATCGACGAGGCGCGGTGCGCTCGCCTGGAGTCTGGATCCGCATGCCCGCTACCACATCTCGAATCTCGAATTCGGCAGAACGCCCCGACGGCGGCGTCCCCATCTGGCTGGCCGTCCTCGTCGTCGTTCTTGCGGTGGCGGTCGTGGTCGTCGGTGCTCTCGTGACGCGCTCGCTCGCCCAGGGTGCGCCGGGGGCTCGTGTGGACGCAGAAGGCGTCGAGATGCGCCGCCTCGAGAGCGAGGTCGGCCGGAGCCCCCAGAGCGTCCAGGCCCGGCTTGAGCTCGGTGCCGCGTACCAGCGGGCGGGACGCCCCGATGACGCGCTCAAGGCCTATTCGGCCGTGCTGTCGATAGAGCCGACCAACACCGCCGCGCTCTACAATTCGGCCGTTGCCCTGCTTGGAAAGGGGCAGTACGCAGAAGCCGAACGCCGTTTGCGAGCTGTTCTGAAGGTCGACTCGTCCCACACCCTGGCTGCCAAGGAGCTCGCGCACCAGATGGCGGACGCGAAGAAGCCGAGAGAGGTCGTTCGCGTGCTGCGCCCCGCCCTTGCGGCGCACCCCGAGTACTCCGACCTGCAGCTGCTCGCGGCGCAGGCCTATGAGGCGCTCGGAAAGACCAAAGAGGCGCGACGCCACTATCGACTGGCCCTCGTCTACCAGCCCGACAACAGGCCAGCTCGGGCCGGCCTCAAGCGCGTGAACGGCCAGGACCGATGATCCGCGGACGCCAACAGCGCATCTTCGCGGCTCTCGCCGCCGTGCTGACAGCCGTTCTCGTGGGACTGCTCGTCGTCCTGTTCGGCCTGATGCAGCGCCAAGAAGTGAAGCCGTCCGAGCCGCAGGCCGGTCTCCGTGCCGAAATCGTCGTAAGCGGCCCGGCCGAGGGCGACCATCCGCTCTTCGACAGGCCCCTCGGCGCGGCATTCGGCAAGGACGGCCGCGTCTATGTCGCCGACACGGGCAACAACCGAATCGTCGTCTTCGGGGCCGACGGGACGTACCTGTCGTCGTTCGGCAGGTTCGGTGTGGCCAAACCCGCGTCCGGCTCCACGGCCACGTGGACGAAGGGCGAGCTCAACGCCCCTGTCGCCGTGGACACTGACACGGACGGCAACGTCTATGTCGCCGACTTCTACAACGACTCCATCTCGGTCTTCGACGCCGAGGGCGAGTTTCTGCGCCGCTTCCCGGACCCCACGAAGCCGGTGGGCAAAGGCTCGTCTGGCCAGGGGGGCGGGGGGATCGCCGTCACCGACGTAGCGGTCTTGGGCGATCGCGTGCTTGCGACCGACACCTACCAGGTGTTCGAGTTCACGCGGGACGGACGCTTCGTGCGGCAGTTCGGCAGGCCGGGTACGGGCCCGGCGGACCTCGATCATCCCAATGGCATCGCCATCGACCGTTCCGGCCGCATCTACGTTGCGGACTCCAACAACCAGCGCGTGGCTGCGTTCGACGCCGCAGGCGTCCCCCTGTGGCGGCTCGGCGTACCCGCTGCCGACTTCACGCGGGGCGCGCGACCGTTCAACGTCCCCCGCGGCGTAGCGATCATGCCGGACGGCGACGTGATAGTCGTCGACGCCCTCGATCATGTGCTTGTTCGACTCTCGGCCGACGGCAAGCAGGTTGCTAGATACGGCCAGCGCGGCGTCGCCCCGGGTGAGCTGAATTTCCCAAATAGCATCGATGTCGACGGCGACCGGCTTCTGGTTGCCGACAAAGAGAACAACCGGGTCCAAGTGCTCCGTCTCGAGACCATCCGGAATCAGCAGTGATGAGCGCGCGAATGACCGAACGCCTACATTGTGGAAGCATGACGGCCTCGACTACCATGGAAGGTGGCCCCCGAGGCTCGTTTTCGCATGCATTTGGGTCGAGAGCAGGCATGGCTTTGAGGTTCGGACTCGTAGTGAGTGCTTTGGCGCTGATGGTGGTCGGCCTGACCGCCGTGCCTGCGCACGCCTACGACCTCCAGGACCCCACGCGTGACTGCAACGATTGCCACAGTTCCGACGAGACCGGGCAGCAGTCGCGCAAGGGTCCGCACGCCGGCTACACCACGGGCACTCAGTTCTGCGCGAGCTGCCACGAAGTGCACTCCGCGCCGGCGGGTAGCGGGCTTCTCCTTCCGGGGCCGACCGCCAAGGCCACCTGCGAGACCTGCCACGACGGCACGGGCGGCAGCGGGGTCTTCGGCGCTCTCGCTGCTCGCGGCGTCATTCCGGAGGGAGCCGTTCCACCGGCGACGCACCGCATGGAGGTGACCAACCTCGTTCCAGGCGGGAGCAGCGAAGGGACCTCGACCATGTGGTTCTCCGCCGAAGGTCTGCTGAGCTGCCTTGACTGCCATAGCCCTCACGACGCAGGCACGGTCGAGCCGTTCGTGGGCGATCGAGTGCGCGGCGAGGAGGACACCCGCTCCCCGGTCTCGTCGAGCCGGCTTCTTCGACGGATGCCGACCGGCGCCGACGTTGCGGTCTCGGACTACGGCAGCCAGTGGTGCGCGTCCTGCCACCGGGCGCGCATGACGGGCGGCTCGGGTCCGGCTGCCAATCACCCGGTCGAGGACGAGTCGCTGTGGCTGCCCGGCGAGTACTTCCACTATGGGAACGTGGCCCGCGTGACCGGGCTCGACACGACCGACACCGCCCACGGCGCACTCGGCGGCAGCAACTTCGGCTATGTCATGCCCGATACGAACGGCAGTGCCGAGGCGCCTGCACGCACGGAAGAGCAGGGTCCGCACATGCCGATCTGCCAGCAGTGCCACGAGGATGCTCGCAACGTCGGCGATTTCGACGATTCGGCCGATCAAGGCAAGGTCCTGTCGAGCGATGCCGCGGGTCTGCACGAGGGATTCCGCCCGAGCGTCAACGGAAGCGAGACGGCCGCTCACGCTGCCGACCCACAGGAGTACTACAACCCGAGGTTCGGGTCATTCCCGCATGAGAGCGCCAACGAATACTTCCTGATAGAGACCGATGACGATCTTTGCCTCAACTGCCACGTAAAGCAGTAGAATCTGCACCGTTCACGCTTCTTCACACTGGCGCGTTTCTTGCGTCGGCAAAGCGTGCGTGACGACGAGCACTACTAGAAGGAAGACGCATGTTCGGCAAGAAGCCGCGAGAGACAGACCCTCGGCCCGACGCGCCCGAGTCAGCGAACCTGCCTGACGACGGGCTCGCCGAGGAGTCGCCTGCTCTCGCCGGCGAGCGGGACGAGGCGGCCGAGGCTGCCGCAGCCGCCGCTCAGGCCGCTGCCGCGGCGCTGGCCAGCGGTCCACGCCGAAGCGACCGGCATCGCCGCAGCGAGAAGCCGCGCCGCGAGGAGCCGTCCGGTGGGGAACCGGTCGGCGACGACAACGAGCCCTCGGGCATCCTTGACGTCATCAAGCGGACGTTCAGCGATCGCTCGCGCCGCATGCGCGTGCTCATCTGGACCGTGACGAGCGCGTTTCTCGTGCTCGCGCTGACGATCGTCGCCCTCGGGGCGACATCGACCTACTGGTTCTGCGCGAACGGTTGCCACAAGGTCCAGGACGACACGATCGTGGCCTACCAGCGCTCCGCGCATAACCGCATCCACTGCATGGCCTGTCACATGCCTGTCGGCGCGCCGCCAACGACCTTCATGCTCCACAAGGTCGAGGCGCTCGGCGAGCTCTACATGACCGTCACCAGCAACTATTCGCTCCCGCTGAATCCGGAGAACGAGGTCTCACTCGAGATGTCGTCGGAGCAGTGCACGCAGTGTCACACGCTCAATCGCCTGATCACTCCCTCGCCCGGCATCGTCATCAACCATGAGGCGCACGCGAAAGAGGGCGTGAACTGTACGGTCTGCCACAACCGCGTCGCGCACGTGGAGGACTTCAAACTCGCGAACCTCGACCCGAAGACCGGCAAGCCCAACCAGAAACACGAAGACTTCATGAACATGAGCGCGTGCTTCCGCTGTCACACGCAGGAGACAGGCGCCAAGCGCGCAAGCGAATCCGAAGGCGGGCTGACCGCTCCCGGCAAGTGCGAGGTCTGCCACCCGAAGGGCTTCCAGCTCAAGCCGCAGTCCCACCTGGCTCAGGGCTTCTTCCCGGGCATGCACGGTGACCTCGCCAAGGAGCAGAGCGAGAAGGTCGAGCGGGCGGAAGCCGCCGAGAAGCTCAAGAAGGCGCAGGAGCTTTCCGCCGCCAATGAGGATTCGAAGAAGGGCGGCGTAGAAATCGCAGCGGCGTCCGAAGGCGGCGGCGAGGAGCACCTCGAACTCCGGAGCACCAAGACCGTCCACGAGTGCTACACGTGCCACAAGGAGTCGTTCTGCACGGACTGCCACGGCGCCCCCATGCCTCACCCGGACGCGTTCAAGAAGAACCACCGCGAGTACGTGAAGAAGGACCTCACGTCGTGCGGTCAGTGCCACGAGGGATCGGGCACGAACACGTGCGATTCCTGCCATCACGGGCCAGCCACGGGCTGGAAGTACGACCAGAAGCTCGTGTGGCGCACGCAGCAGCACCCGAAGGCCGCGACACAGCTTGGCGTGAGCCCCTGCTTCAAGTGCCACAAGCCGACCTACTGCGCTAAGTGCCACGTGAACGGCCGCGTCACTCCCTGATGAGGACCCGGGCGCAGGCGCAACGCGGAGTGCCACCCACGTTCCTCTGGATCGCGCTCGCGGTCGTGGTGGTCATCGGCCTTAGCGTCTCGGCGTGGTTCTACTTCACGAGCGACCGCGTTCCCCGCAGCGACCTGGAGTTCGCGCAGCTTCCCGCAGGCGACTTCGCCGGCCTTGCCGCCGTGCTCCCCATCGAGCTGGCGAACCCGCTCGGCATGGACACCGATGGCGAGCGCCTCTTCGTCGCCGAATCGGCGGCCAGCCGAATCCGCGTCGTCGGGCCGGCGGGGCAAGACATCCGTTCCGTCCCGGTCCCCGCGCTTGGCGGCGCGAGGGAGTCCTACCCGAACGACGTCGACGTGTTCGACGACCGGATCGCGGTCACAGATCAGGCGGGCAACGGCGCCGTGTCGCTCATGAGCAAGGCGGGCCGATTCGAGACCCGGATCGGCGATGAGGAGGACCCGGGAGTACCGGGTGCTCTGAACAAGCCGACCGCGATCGCGACGGACGGGACAGAGATCTTCGTGGCCGACGGCTCGAGCGGCACCCTCAAGGTCTACGGGACCGACGGTGTCTATCGCCGAACGGTCGGGCTCACGATCGTGCCGCCGATCACGTTCGTGGGCGGCCTCATGCCCGAGCAGACGTCGATATGGGTCGCGGACTCGAACGCCGGACGCGTGCTCGCGCTCGACAAAGGAACCGGCGACGAGGACGAGATCATCGGCACGACGATGCAGCTTCCGCGCGGGATGACGCGCGACGAGTTCGGCAGGCTCTACGTGGCCGACGAGCTGGCGCGCGTCGTGCGCGTCTTCAATGGCGACGGCAAAGAGATCGGCCGAATCGGCGATGCGCGGACCGCGGGGACCGATTCCAGTCGGCTGCTTCAGACGCCCCACGATGTCGCCTGGGTGCAGGGACGACTCTACGTCACCGACACCGGCGCTGGCTGCATCCGTGCCTACAACGTCCGCGAGCCATAAGCTCGCGTGACGGGGGTACCATCAGTTCGACCCTTCTGCTGACACCGAATCCGGGGGTTATCCGTGCCTGCTGCGCCACGTGTCCCAGATGCGACCATCCACCGCCTGTCGATGTACCACTGTCACCTTGGTGAGATTCTCCGAGTAGGCGGGCCGGTGCGCGTCACGTCGCGTCAACTTGCGCAGGACCTCGGACTCAAAGAGGAATCCGTGCGGCGCGACCTCTCCTTCGTAGGAGGAGTCGGAAGGCGGGGCACGGGCTACGAGGTCGACATCCTCTTCGACGCGCTGCAGGCCTTCCTCGGGCTCAGTGAGGAGTACCCGATCGTCAAGGTCGGGACCGCGCAGATGCTCGAGGCGCTCGACGTCGTGTTCCCGTCGTCGAGCTACGGAGTGCATCCGGTAGCGTGCTTCTCCGAGATCACCGAAGACGTCGGGAAGTCCGTTCACGGGGTGGAGGTCCGCCACCTCTCCGAGATACCTCAGCTGGACAGGGAGCTCGGAGTGCACGTCGCGCTCGTCGCGACGTCACCGGAGCACGTGTCGCCCACTCTCGGGCTGCTCGCACAGGCAGGGATCACGGGTGTCTTACTGT
>JACRBU010000112.1 GCA_016213085.1 Coriobacteriales bacterium | reverse complement strand
TGAGCGGCAGGACGGCAATCGCGCCGACGAGGTCGGCGTAGCGCTCGTCGCCAGGGTTCACCGCGATGCACGTGTCGCCCAGCATCGTCTCCGGACGCGTGGTCGCGACCACGATTCCGTCCACCTGACCGACCGGCTGGGCCAGCGGATACCGCACGAACCACAGGTGGCTGTCGACGTCCTCGTGCTCGACTTCGATGTCAGAGAGCGCCGTGGCGCAGCGTGGGCACCAGTTGATGATGCGCTTGCCGCGGGAGATCAGGCCGGCGTCGAACCAATCGACGAACACCTTGCGTACCGCGGCGGCGTAGCCAGGGTCCATCGTGAAGCGCTCGTTGTCGTAGTCGCAGCTGCAGCCCATCGCCTTGAGCTGCTCGATGATGGTGGAGCCGTACTGCTCCTTCCACTCCCAGCAGGCCTCGACGAACTTCTCGCGGCCGACGTCGTAGCGGGAGAGTCCCTCCCCTGCGAGCTTCTGCTCGACCTTGTTCTGGGTGGCGATCCCCGCGTGGTCGGTGCCGACTACCCAAAGAGCGGGTTGCCCGGTCATACGGGCACGGCGGATCACGACGTCTTGAATCGTGTTGTTGAGCGCGTGGCCCATGTGAAGCGACCCGGTGACGTTGGGCGGCGGAATGACGACCGAGAACGGGCGCACCCCCTCGACGATCTCGCTGCCGAAGTACCCGCCCTCCATCCAGGAGTCGAAGATCGGCTTCTCGACCGCTTTGGGGTCGTAGCTCTTCGGCATGTCGGTCACGAGCGCTCTGCCTTCCGTCGGTATCGCCGCACGTCGCTGTGCATGATAACAGGACGTGCCCTTGCGCCCGCTTCGCCGTTTGTCGGTCAGTTGCTACCGTTTGTCAACACGATACCCGGATGGGCTTCTTCCCGGCGGCCAGGAGTTCGATACGTATCTGTGCCTGGTCATCGCGCTGAACCGCGAACGAACACAAGGAGCAACCGGTGGCAGATTGCAGACTCATCGACGGGTGCATCTTCTTCCACGACAAGATGGCTGATATGCCGGCGATGTCGGAGATCTTCAAAGACAGGTACTGCCGCGGCGACAACACCTCATGTGCGCGCCACGTCGTCTTCCAGGCCCTTGGCCGCGGGAACGTGCCTCGAGACCTGTACCCCAACGACAACGACAGAGCGTCAGATCTCGTCGCGTCGTAGCGCCGGCGGCGGCTGCGCAACGCCTACCCGACGACCGACCGCCAGACCTCGCTCCACCACAGAGCGTTCGAGAGAGCGGCGTCGGGCGCATCCAACGGCGACTCCGTTTCGATTCCGAGCACGGGAAGCCCCATCGGTTCGGTGGGCGGCTCGGACGCCGCGGCTGTCGGCCCGCTCAACGCAGTCGACCACTCGATCTGTTTCGCGGCCGCGGCCGCGATCGGCCTGGCGGTCGGCTCCACCGTGCTCGTCGCTGGCGCGGCCGGCGTAGCCGTTGGCTCAACAGTGCCGGTCGCGGAAAGGCTTGTCGTCGTCGTCGACTCGACGGCGGCTGTCGTCCCAACGCTGGCGGCTACCTGGTCTGCGAGCACCATCTGTGGCGCGCGCTTCGGCTTCAGGGACGGCTTGCGTGCGGCTGCGCGCTTCCTCGCCAGTCGCGCCTTGCGTTCCCCGGCCGCACGCTTCGCGTCAGCAGCTGAGACGTACTCGACACCGTGGAACCCGGCGACCCCCCGCACGATGGCCTCGGCCATCCGCTTCTGAACCTCATCTCGCTGGAGTGCACGACGCTCTTCGGGGACCGACAACGAACGGAGTTCGGTGATGACGGCCGGCGTGGTGGCACCGCGCAGGACCGCAAGCCCTCGCGCGTCCGAACGGTTGCCGATGTCGTCGTAGGACGTGAGCGGCTCGAGTTCCGTCATGATGCTCGCCCCGAGGCGCGAGCTGGACCCGCCTCGATGGATCGTCATTGCACCGAGCCTCTTCTTGCCCGTGCTGTTCACGTGCACCGAAACGAGCGCAGTCGCCCGGAATGCGGCGGCCTTGCGCGGTCGCTGCTGCAGCGGGATGAACGTGTCGTCATAACGGGTCATCCGCACGGCCCAGCCCTGGCGGCGAGCCGCTGAATACACGTACCGGCTTACCCGAAGGTTGATGTCCTTCTCGCGCAGGCGACCCGCGGATGTCCCAGGATCCTTGCCCCCGTGACCGGGGTCGATCATGAGCCTGACGGGTTCGGCGGCGAGTGCTCTGCTCGGGAGTGCCGTGGGAATCAGAAGTGCGACTGACAGTACGACGGCCCAGCCGATGGCGGCTGGAGCGAGTGGCGTTCTCGACACGTATGCGTCCTCCTTCGACTTCGCAGGCATCGAACGTCCGAGATCGATGGTGGAAGCGCCTGCGGGGTCGGCAGCGCCCGGCGTGAAGCGGGCGAGCTTGTCCTAGTCGCATGAGAGCGAGAGAGATGCCAGAAGGGGCGCCAAACGGGCGCGCGCGACGAGCGGACGAGAGGTCGTTTCCGCAGGTAGAACGCTTGCAGACAGGCGGTGCCTAGGCGGTCTTCCCTTTGCCCTTGGCCTTGCCGACCCGCACGACGGTCGGCTCTCCACCGCGCTCGACGGCGTCCTCGGTCACCACGACCTCATCGATGTCATGGTCGCCGGGAAGCTCGTACATCGTGTCGAGCAGCAGACGCTCGAGGATCGAGCGCAGACCGCGGGCACCGGTACCGTGCGCGATGGCCTGGCGCGCGACAGCGCGAAGCGCGTCGTCGGTGAATCGCAGTTCGACTTCCTCGAGCGAGAACAGGCGACGATACTGCTTCACGAGCGCGTTGCGCGGCTCGGTCAGGATGCGAACGAGGTCGTCTTCGGAGAGCTCGTCGACGTGCGTGAGGACCGGCAGGCGTCCTACGAACTCAGGGATCATGCCGTAGCGGTTGAGGTCCTCGGGCAGCACCTGCGCGAGAAGGTCGGCCTGGCGCCGGTCGCCGTCGCCACGGACCTCAGCGCCGAACCCGACGCCGCCCTTGCCGACACGATCGGCGACGAGCTTGTCGAGACCGACGAACGCGCCGCCGAGAATGAACAGGATGTTCGTCGTGTCGATCCGGATGAGCTCCTGCTGCGGATGCTTGCGCCCGCCCTGGGGCGGGACCGCGGCCTCGGTGCCCTCGAGGATCTTGAGAAGCGCCTGCTGGACGCCCTCGCCAGAAACGTCGCGCGTGATCGAGAGGTTCTCGGCCTTGCGCGCGACCTTGTCGATCTCGTCGATGTAGACGATGCCGACCTCGGCCTTCTTCGTGTCGAAGTCAGCCGCCGTGATGAGCTTGAGGAGGATGTTCTCGACGTCCTCGCCGACATAGCCCGCTTCTGTAAGCGCTGTGGCGTCGGCGATCGCGAACGGCACCTTGAGGATTCGCGCGAGCGTCTGCGCGAGGAGCGTCTTGCCCGAGCCGGTGGGTCCCAGCATCAGGATGTTGCTCTTCGCGAGCTCGACCTCGTCCTCTTCGGTACCCACCGGGCAATGCACCCGCTTGTAGTGGTTGTAGACCGCGACCGAAAGGACCTTCTTCGCACGCTCCTGCCCCACGACGTACTCGTTGAGCGCCTCGTAGATCTCCGAGGGAACCGGAAGGTCCTCGAGCAGCGGCTCGCCGATCGCCTCTTCGGCGAGTTCGTCGGCGACGATGTCGTTGCACAGCTCGATGCACTCGTCGCAGATGTAGACGTTGGGCCCGGCGATGAGCTTGCGCACGTGGCGCTGGCTCTTACCGCAGAACGAGCACTTGAGCTGCTCGGGTCCGCCCTCCGGCGTGCGGGTCGGCATTCGCTACTTCGCCTCCTCGCCGCGGCGGATGAATACGGAGTCGATGAGTCCGTAGTCCTTGGCCTCCGCGGCCGACATGATGTTGTCGCGCTCTGTGTCCGTGTGGATCTTCTCGACCGTCTGGCCCGTGTGCTCGGCGAGGATGCAGTCGAGCGCCTCGCGCATCCGGAGCATCTCCTTGGCCTGGATCTCGATGTCGGTCACCTGGCCCTGCGTGCCTCCCCACGGCTGGTGGATGAGTACGCGGCTGTTCGGAAGCGCGAATCGCTTGCCTTCGGCACCGCTCGCGAGCAGGACTGCCGCCATGGAAGCGCACTGACCGATGCACATCGTCGAGACGTCCGGGCGGATGTACTGCATGGTGTCGTAGATCGCCAGGCCGTCGGTGACCGAGCCGCCCGGAGAGTTGATGTAGAGCGCGATGTCCTTGTCCGGATCCGCGCTTTCGAGGTGCAGCAGCTGCGCGATCACGAGGTTTGCGATGTGCTCGTCGATCGCGCTGCCGAGGAACACGACCCGCTCGTTGAGCAAACGCGAGTAGATGTCGAAGCTGCGCTCGCCTCGCGAGGTCTGCTCGATGACTATCGGGATAAGGTCGTTCATCTCGGGAAGCACGCGCGCTCCTTCGTTCCGGTTCGTTTGGGATGGACTAGGCGTCGGCCTCGGATGTTTCCTCGGCGACCGGCTCGACGTCGAGTTCGCCAGCCGGCTTCGGCAGGTCTTCGATGGAGGCTTCCTCGGCCTCTGAATTCGTACCCGCACTCAGGTCGACGGTGACAACGTCGACGTTCTCACGCAGCCACTCGAGCGCCCGGCGATGCATGATCTCCTCGTGGACGACGGACATGAGACCCATTTGCTCGTAGCGCTCGCGAGCCTCAGATGCCGTCATGTTGGAGGCCTCGCCGATCGATTCGAGCTCTTGAGTGAGGTCCTCGTCGGTGATCTCGTAGCCGAGCTGGTTGAAGAGCGCCTCGAGTGCAAGCTCCTCTTTCACGAGCTCGACGGCGTGCTTCTCCATGTCCGCATCGAGGTTCTCCGGGTCGAGGCCGGACGACACGAGGTAGTCGTCCGTCGTCATGTCCCGGGCCTCGAGGTTCGTCTTGAGGTCGCGATAGAGGCGATCCTTCTTGCTCGCGATCATCGGCTGGGGCACATCGCCCTCGAGCCGCTCGGCGATGGCCTCGCGGATGCGGCGCTCGCGCAGACGCTCGAAGCCGTACTTCTTCTGGGCCGCGAGGCCCTCGCGCACGTTCTCGCGCAGGGCGTCCATTGAGTCGAAGCCGCCGACGTTCGTAGCGAACTCGTCGTCGAGCTCGGGCAGCACCTTGCTCTTGATCTCATGCACGGTGACGTCGAACTCGGCGGTCTTGCCGACGAACTCCGGGTTGCTCGAGGTGTCCGGCACCTCAAACTCGATGCGAGTCTCGGTGCCTGGTTCGACGCCGACAAGGCCGTCGTCGAACTCCTTGGGCATGAGTCCGCGCCCGATCTCGTAGAGGTACTTGTCGACCTTGTTGCCCTCGTAGCCCTCGCCGTCGACCGTGCCGACGAACGAGATGAGCAGGTAGTCGTCCGCCTCGACCGCGCGGCCCTCCACGGGCTCGAGCGAGGCATAGCGCTCGCGGAACATCTCGATCTGGTCGTCGACCTCTTTGTCGGTCGGGTCCTGCGCGGGGAGCTCCATGCTCAGTCCTTCGATGCCGCTGAGCGTCATCTCCGGACGAAGCTCGACCTCGGCCTCGTAGGTGTACTCCTCGCCGGGCGCGACCGCCTCGAGATCTGGCATCTCGGGGGCCTCGATAGGCCGAAGGCTCTCGGCATCGAGCGCGCGAGGGTAGCTGTCGTTGACGACGTCTTCGGTGGCCTCAGCGAGCACGTTCTCCTTGCCGACGACGTTGTTGACGACGGCCTTCGGCGCCTTGCCGGGGCGAAAGCCGGGGACCCGTACCTTGTTGCCGATCTTCTTGTACGCGCCCTCGATCGCGCGATCGACGTCCTCGGCCGGTACGGTAACGGTGAGCTTGACGGTGTTGCCCTCAAGCCGTTCTACGCTGGTCTTCAACGGTCCTCCATGATTCGGAAACGGTGCCGGTCCGCTACTGTGACGTGGTGGTGCGGGCGAGAGGACTCGAACCTCCACGAGTTTCCCCACCGGGACCTAAACCCGGCGCGTCTGCAAATTCCGCCACGCCCGCGCGCGAGCACGCCCGAAGGCGTGCCCGAACGAACGACTATGGTAGCAGAGAGGACCGACCGAAACGCCTGCCGGTCCTCTTAGAATCGATAAGGAAGCTACTCGACCACGAGGACGCCGCTCTGGTGCCCCATGGAACAGTTGAAGGCGTACTGACCCGGCTTGAGCTTGCCGAGATCGAGCTTGGCCGGGCCGTCCTTGAACGACTGGGTCGCTCCGAGGTCCGGGAAGATCGCCTCGGTCGCGCATCCCCCGCCCTTGGCGACGAAGGAGATCTCCAGCGGCACGCCGGCCTTCGCCTCGAGCCGCGCCGGCACGAACGAGCCGCTCGACGGGTCGACTTCGAGGGTCTGGCTCTTGCCGTCCGAAGAGAGCTTCGCGACGGTCGGCTCCTCGCTCGGGGGGGCCGCGGCGCCCCCGAGCGGGCCGCCCGCGATGAAGCCGGTCGGCGTGAGGACCTGCTGCAGGTTGGCTTCGGTGTTGTTCGACTCGCAGAAGCCGATCTCGATGCGCGGCTGGCCCTCGGTGTACACGGTGACGAGGCCGACGCCGTTCTCGCTGCGCAGGGTATCGAACAGCTTCTCCGCCACATCCTCGATCTTGGTGCCTCCCGGAACGTTCAACGGGAACGTGGTCGACGTGCACTGATCGATCTGCGCGATCTGCGTCGTGATCTTCCCGCCGGCGGCGACGGGCTTGGTCCCGGCGTTCACCGCGAACAGCACCACGACGACAAGGGCGACCGCGACCCCGGCAGCGACCAGGGCGACGGGGGCCTTGCGCTTCGCGGGCTCAGGCTCCGGCTCGGGCTGCGAGCCGCGCTTGCCCGCAGACCTCTTCGACGAGGACGAGGCGCTCGCAGCGGCCTTCCGCTCGGGACGAGCCTCGGTGGCGATGGCCTCACGCTCGGCCATCTTGCGGCGGACGCTGATCGCGAGCGCGACCCCGACTACGACAAGGACGCCGATGACGATCGCAAGAACCAGCGTGTCCGAAGACGACGCGGGCGCAGACGCCGGAGCGCCGGCCGGCGCGGCAGCGGCGCCGCTTGCCTGTGCGCCTGCCGGCGGCGTGAAGGCCACCGCGAGCTCCAGCTTGTCGCCGGCCTTCACGTTTTCGATGGTGCGCTCGTAGTACTGGAACCCGGTCGGCCCCGGCTTGAGGGCGGCGCCCTTCGTGGCCTCGCCGATCTGCGAGTTCGAAGGCACTCGGATCTGCATGGTGACGAGGGGCAGGTCCTGAGGCGCGGTCCATGCGAGAGCCGCCTTGCGCTGCGGACCTTCAGCGGTCACGGCCGAGGGCGCCGTCAGCTCCAATTGGGCACGCGGGCCCTTGGTCACAGTGAAGGCGTAGACGTCACCGTCAGCTGTCTTGGTCACCTTCGGCGTGACGGCAGGATCCTGCTCCATCGGGCCGCCGAGAACCTCGCCGATCCAGCTGAGCTGCAGGCCCGTGGGGGCCGCAAGCACGCCTTCGGCAGGGAGCTTGGCTCCCTTGGGCAGCTCGCCCGAGACGAGCAGCACGGGCGACGGGGTCTCGTCGTGCAGCACGACGTTGACGGACTGCCAGGTCACGGGAGCGGCGAGTGCGGGAGTCGCTCCGAACGTGAGGGCTATCGTGACGAGCACGCACAGTACGAGCGTGCGATTAGTGCGGGACATCGGTACCTCCGAGAGTGAGTCGGGTGGGCGCGAGGCGCCAGAAGAGGCGCGAGCGGCGCGCTCCTAGACCCGAAGAGGTACGACCACAGGCTCGCTGTCCGCAGACGAACGCAACGCGAGCAACACCAAGAGCGCGGACACGACGAGCGAGGCGATCGCTGAAGGCGGCATCGCCGCCGGTATGGCCGTCATCACCCGCATGACGTCGATGCTCCCAGGGACCTGCAAGCTGTTGCCGACGTCGTGGTGGTCGCAGGCGAGCTCGGTGCATCCGATGCACACCGCGGCAGCGAACAGCACGGCTACTGCGAGCAGGGAGACGAGCGCGTATCCAGGCATACGTGACATGCGCACGTAGTAGCAACAGCCATGCCCAACGCGGGCCTACGGCATCTCCCACGCACCGCATGCCGAACGTGAGTCACGTCACACTCGTGGCACGATATCGGCCTGCGGGCCTCTCGCGCCGCCCCTGTGAGCCGATACGAGTAGAGTAGGGTCGATGTGACCCGACGTTCACACGGAGGCGATCGGATGAACGCGCTGAGGACGTCGCTAGCTCTCGCTCTCGCCACGGCGCTGTTGACCTGCACTCCGATGACCGCGCCCGCTCTCGTCGATCCGACGAAGCCCGACTCCCCGCAGAAGCTGGTCTTCGTGCACCACTCGACCGGGCAGGCGTGGCTCGAAGACGATTACGGCGACCTCGGGACAGCCCTTCGCGACAACGACTACTTCGTCTCGGACACCAACTACGGATGGGGGCCGGACACGATCGGCGATCGTACCGACGTCGGCCATTGGTGGACATGGTTCCGAGGCTCGTCGGCGTCCACGTACACGTCAGCCCTCTACGCCGAAGACGGGCAGAACTCCTCGTACTCCCGCCTGACATCGGAGCCAGCCGGCGATAACACCATCGTCATGTTCAAGTCCTGCTTCCCCAACTCCAACGTCGAAGGCAGCCCTTCGGAGACCGCGACACCGATCGAGTCGAATCCCCTGAAGGGTGAAAGCGGCCC
>JACRBU010000010.1 GCA_016213085.1 Coriobacteriales bacterium | reverse complement strand
TTCTGGTAGAGGTAGAGCTCGACCATGTCGTCGGTGAGATCGAACGGCTCGCCCTGCAGGCCGTTGTGGAAGCGCTTGGTGATCGTGAAGAAGTCGAGTGGCCCGGGGAGGACTCGCCAGTCGACCTCCATCCCGAGGTCGTTCATGAGAGGGACGAGTCGCTCGAGCATCTCCGCAACTCCGCCGCCGGAGTACGTGGAGTTCACGTGTACGAGGCGTTTCCCGTAGAGGGGACGTGCCTTCTGATGGAGTCGCGCGACGACATCGTTGCCGACGATCGGCAGGTAGCTCTCAAGCGTGATCATCCGAGCACCTCCAGCAGTTCACCGAGCAAAGCGCGCACTTCACGCCACGAATCGACGCTGAATTTCGCACGCGTTCGACCAGAACCCACCTTCACCGTCCATGCCCACGGAGGCGCAACCTCGAACATGCTCTCGTCGGTTCTGTCGTCGCCGGCGATGAGAACGAACTCCTCTTCGGAGTGACCCATGTGCAGGTGAGCGGCGCGGCCCTTGTCCACGCCGTCGACCTTCACTTCGAGCACCTTCGCTCCCTCGAGGAGCGCCAGCTTCCTCCCCGCCGCGATCGGTCCGAGCGCTTCGCTCGCCGTGCGGACGCGCTCTTCCGCCGTGTCAGGATCGGCGTTCCGGTAGTGCCATACGAGGCTGAACTCCTTCTCCTCGATGAACGACCCCGGAGCGTGTGCCGTCGCGCGTTCGAGGATCGGCCGAACGTCCTCTTTCCACGTTTCATCGAGCGGAGCAGCCGCCACCCAGTCGTCGAACGGCTCCTTGAGCCACGCGCCGTGTTCGGCGACCATGGCCACCGGCAGCTTGCCGAACCAACGGTCGAGGCTGTCCCGGTCGCGGCCGGAAAGGATCGTCACGGAGGTGCCCTTCGTGACTGCGAGTCCGTCGAGAAGCATGAGCAGCTCGCCGTCTGGGGCGGCATCCTCGGGGCGCGAGGCGAAGGGCACGAGCGTCCCGTCGTAGTCGAGGATGACCGAGCGCCTTCCGTGCGCGGTCGCGTCGACGAGGAGCCGCTTGCGCTGCTCGGGGTTGAGCGGGTGTTCGGTCAGCGCGAGCTGTGTGCATCGGGCCGCGTCGAGCGCTTCGATGAACTCGTGGGCCCACCGGTAGACGTCGTGCGTCTCCAGGTGAGCGCTCATGGCGTCCAGCCTGCTGATCTGCTCGTGCTCCGGCATCTCGAGCGCCTCGGCGATGCCTTCGATGACCATGTTGCGGTCGTAGGGGTTGACCATGACGACGTCGGTCAGTTCCTGCGCCGCGCCGGCCATCTCCGAGAGGACGAGCACCCCTGTGCCTCCCGAATTCGCCGCGACGAATTCCTTGGCGACCAGGTTCATCCCGTCGCGGAGCGGTGTCACGAGCCCTACGGCCGCAGCGCTGTAGAGGCCGACGAGCCGCTCGAATGGAAGCGACCGGTACATGTAGGAGACGGGCGTCCAGTCCACCGTCCCCCATCGGCCATTCACGACACCGACGAGGCGGTCGACCTCGTCCTTGAGTTCGAGATACCGCTTCACGCGCGTTCGCGACGGGACCGTCAGCGCGACGAGTCGCACCTTGCCCCGCCACTTCGGATAGCGCTCGAGGAACGCGTCGAAGGCGTGAAGCCGCTCGGGGATGCCCTTCGTGTAGTCGAGGCGATCGACCGAGAGGATGACCTTGGCGCCGGCCGATGCCGAGAGGAGCCCGTCCCGCTCTCTGCGCGCGGCCGGCGTGTCTGCGGCGTCGCGATAGCGCTTGAAGTCGATGCCCATCGGCAGCGCCCGGACCATGACAGCGCGCCCTTCGACTTCAAGTCGGCCGAACCGGTCGTCGACTCCCCGCAGGCGCTTGGCGCTCTCGAGGAAGTGGTGCGCGTAGTCCTCGGTGTGAAAGGCGACGAGGTCCGCGCCGAGCAGGCCGTCCACGAGCTCTCGTCGCCACGGGAGGATGCGGAACATCTCGAAGGCGGGGAAGGGGATGTGCAGGAAGAAGCCGATCTGCGCGTCAGGGATCTTCTCGCGGATCAGCCCCGGCAGAAGCATCAACTGGTAGTCGTGGATCCAGATGATGTCGCCGGGCTTGTACTCGCCGATGATGACGTCGGCGAAGCGCTGATTCGCGGACTTGTAGTCGTTCCAGAACTCCGGTTCGAATTCGGCGAACACGGTCATGTGGTGAAACAACGGCCACAGGACGCTGTTGGAGAACCCCTGGTAGAAGCCGGAGACCTCCCGCCGACTGAGCGTGACCGGCAGGCATCCGTGCTCCGTGCGAAGCACGTTCTCGACCGTCTTGAGCTCTTTGTCCGAGAGGTTCGAGGGCGTGTCGGACCAGCCGACCCAGACCGATTCCCGTGACTTGAGCACGGAACTCAGTCCAGTCGCGACTCCGCCCGCGCTCGTACGAAAGGAGAGCACTCCCCTCCGCTTTTCGACCTGCACGGGCAGTCTATTCGAGACGCTGATGAGACGTTGCACGCCTACGTCGCTCCCTCTTCCCTGCGACGTTCCCCCTGTCTCCTTACCCGTAGCCAACCGTATTCCCGTATTCTGCCAGCCACGACCGGGCGCGCTGAGCCGCATGGGCCCGGGATTGAGCAGCGCCGCAGGCGTCTGCTCGAATCCCGGGGCAGAAAGCAGACGAGGTCTGCTTTCTGCGTTGTTGACCGCCTAGGGGTCAGCGGATAAACTCTCGTGTGCCTTGCGCCCGGCCACTTCGGAGGCGCAATCGCGGGCCGTTAGCTCAGTTGGCAGAGCAGGGGACTTTTAATCCCAAGGTCGCAGGTTCGAGACCTGCACGGCCCACCAGCGCATACACGCCCCCATCGTCTAGCGGCCAAGGACTCCGCCCTTTCAAGGCGGCAACAGGGATTCGAATTCCCTTGGGGGCACCAGAGAAACCGCAGGTCAGGTGCCGAGAAGCCCTGGCCTGTCGTCATTTGTCGCCCCGTAGACACGAATCGGCCGCAGGGAATAATCACAGGGCACCCAAAGCAGAGGAGCGCCCGTGAGCAAAGTAGTCATGTACGCCTCGGTGTCGGTAGACGGCTTCATCGCGGACGAGAGCGACCAGCCAGGACCGCTCTTCGACTGGTTGCTCAGCGGTGACGTCCCGTTGGACGAGAGCGGCGTGTTGAAGGTGTCGCAGGCGTCCTACGACTACACCCGGTCGTACTGGGATCAGGTCGGAGTGACGATCGCCGGCCGCCGCGTCTTCGACATGACGGACGGCTGGGACGGGACGCCTCCGAGCGGGATCGACCACGTTGTCGTCGTGACGCACCGGGGCAGGCCCGAGGGCTGGCATCCCGAGGCGCCGTTTCACTTCGTCGACGGCGTCGAGGCAGCCGTGGCCAAGGCGCAGGAGCTCGCGGGTGACCGCGTTGTCGAGGTCGCCGCTGGCGACGTCGGTGGCCAGGCGCTCGCCGCGGGTCTGGTCGATGAGGTGCGCATGGACGTCGCACCCGTCGTGTTCGGGTCCGGCAAGCGCTACTTCGGGTCAGTCGACGCGCAACACCTGTTGGAGGATCCTGACGTGATCCAGGGCAACCGGGTGCTTCACCTGCGCTATCAGGTGCGCCGTTGATCGGTGCGAGATTCTGCGGGCCTGCTTCATCTTCCGAGGGGTATGCACACAGCGGCTCAGGATTTGTTACCTTGTACGACGCCCCCCTCGTCTAGCGGCCAAGGACGCCGGCCCCTCAGGTCGGAAACAGAGATTCGAATTCTCTGGGGGGCACCATGCTCTCAAGCGGAGGGTCGCCCCCAGCGGGCGGCCCGCCGTCACCAACGGGCGATTGGCGCAGCGGGAGCGCAGGTGCTTTACACGCACAAGGTCGGGGGTTCAAATCCCTCATCGCCCACCAGCAACAACCGAGGCCCCGACAGGTGTCGGGGCCTCGTCGCATCTGCCGCGTGACGCAGTCTGTGGGCGCTCGCTGTGGATCGCCCAGGCTACATGTCCTTACTTGACCGTCGCGTAGCGCCAGTTCGAGTACGTCGTGGCATGCCCCCCGTCAGAGTGATACGCGCGCATGCGCCAGCTCCCCGAGTACGGCAGCTTCACCGAAGCGCGATAGCGAGAGTACGTCGAGTAGTCGTACGCAGTCGTGGTGAATGTCTTGCGCAGCACCCAGCTGCCAGACTGCTTGCGATACGCGTAGACCCTGCCGGCCGACGCACCCGCGGTGTGATGGGGCTTGAGTCCGCCGTAGATCGTGTACGTCTTCGTCTTGGTCATCTTCGATCGCGCCACCGGGGTTCCAAGCCCGCTACACGGCTTCACCAGGATCGGCGCGCTCAGGGCCGAGAACCACTCCTCATCGCCGACGAAGCGCGTGCGGAACCAGGTGGCGGTCGTGAGCGCGGGCGTGGCCGACGAGAACGCGCCCTCGCCCGACGTCGTGCTCGGCGCGCCAGCCGTCCATTCGAGTCCGTCGGTCGAGCTCTCCAGCACGACACTGCGTCCGCTGAGTCCGGTACCTGACGCACTGGTGAGCGCACCCCAGATGCTCGTACTCGTGTTGTACGCCACAGGTATCTCGGCACCCGCGGTGAGCCTCGGCGCCAGGATGTTGCCGAGGTAGATGTCCCGGTTCAGGTTGCGATTGTCCGAGTTGACCGTCGCGTCGCCGTCGATGGCGAGTCCGGTCATCGGATTCGCATCGTCCTCGGTCAGCCGCTTCTCGACTTCGGAAGCGAAGTCGTAGCAGTAGATGTCGGTGCCGATGTTGCGGTAGTCCAGCCAGACCGCGCGGCTGCCCGAGATGGCGGGGGCGAGCTGATCGAGGATGTTGTTCGTCACCCGGGTCTCGGTGTCGGTGGCGAGGTCGTAGGAGTAGATCTCCCAGTTGAGGTTGCGGTTGTCCTGGTAGACGACCCTGTTTCCCGAGACCGCCGGAGCGCTCTGCTCCGACCCGTCGGTCGTCAGCCGCCTCTCCTCGCCGGTCTGCAGATCCATCGCGTAGATCTCAGCGTTGCCATTGCGCAGGTCCGTCCACACCACGATGCGACCGGAGATGTCCGGCTGGAACTGGTCGGCGCTGGAGGTCGTCAGTCGGCTCTCGCCCGCCGCCGAGCTTGTGTACACATCCCAGTTCCCATTCCGATTGTCGGCGAAGGCGATCGTGGACCCCGAAACAGCCGGGTCGTTCTGATCGGCGCCGTCGTTCGTGATCCTGGATTCGGTCCCTGTCGCCAGATCGTGGGAGTACACGTCGTCCGGGCCGTTTCGCATGTCCGTCCAGACCACCAGGTCTCCGGACACATCCGCGAACCACTGGTCCGCGGTGGACGTGGTGAGTCGACTCTCGACTCCTGAGGACAGGTCGAATGCGTAGACATCGAAGTTGCCGTTTCGCATGTCGTGGTAGACGACGTTGCTGCCCGAGATCGCCGGCGCGTACTGAGCGTCGCCGTTGTCGGTGAGTCGCGTTTCCACCATCGGCACTTCGTACTGGGGAATCGCCAGTGCGGGAGCCACGGTGGGCGACATGAACGTGACGAGCGCGACCGCACAGACGGCGGTCCTGAAGCGTGACACGGTATCCACCCCCCGACCTGCTCCGGGACGATGGCATCACGGTAAGGAGCAGGTCTCTCGGCAGGGAACCTACCCCGATGACCGTGGGGTCGTAGTTGGACCCGCCCGCTACCGCCCGTACTCCCACTCGACGATCGACTCCCGTCGGAGCCTCAGCAGCACGCTGAGGAAGCCGAGCGAGCTGACGATCGTGGTGGTGAGCATGGCCGTCGAGAACCGCTCGATAAGCGACGCGACGTGAGGTTCGAGCTCGCCGGCGACCGCCACGCTGAGCGGGAAGACGGCCAGGAATAGCAGGAACGGCACGGTGGCAAGCGCTACGTCTCGGGAGTCCCGGCGGTAGGCTTCTCGAAGGACGTTCGAGATGACCTTGCCGGTGAGCAGCACGCGGTCGCGCCCGCGTTCGTAGATCTCGACCTTTCCGCGGATGATGCTCACGAAGAGGTCCTGCTTGAGGATGCTCCGGACGATACGGTCCGTCGAAGCCTGCAAGTCGAGCAGTTCGTCTTGCAGGAGGCGGAACTTCAGCTCGCCCATGACGACTCGCGTCACGGCGAAGCACGTGTCGGTCTCGGGCAGCCGCCCGAAGTACACGACGGAGTCGCGCTCGGGGCTGTCGGCCGCCACCTCCGGCATCGCCTCGAACGCCTTGTGTGCCTGCTCGGTGTACCAGAGCGCGCGAACGCGCATCTCGGCTGCGGCCATCTCGCCGACCGAGCACTCCGCCGCGGCCGCGTCGCAGAAGTACTCCCAGAAAGGACCGAACCGTGGCTCCCATCCCGAGCGCCGAAGCGCCACGACAACGTCCTCATCGCTCGGGAAGTACCCTTCCGGACCTCCTTGGATCTTCACCGTGAACACCGCACGCATGGCCGTCGCCTTCTCGCTAGTCGCGGCGTGAGCGCGCGCGCCCTCCGCTTCCCCACGCGCCGATATCGAGCACGAGTGCGACTGCGAGCAGCAGCCAGTCGAGGCCGTTGACTCCGCCGGGCGCGACGGTGACGTAGGCCAGCGAAAGCCACGGCAGCAGCAGAACGCCGAATACGGGCCACAGCCAGTTGCCGCCGAACGCGAGCTGGATCCTGGCCGGCTGCACGATCCACCAGAGGACGAACGCGATTCGAGGCGCTCCGGCGAGCGCGAGGGCGATCAGGCAACAACCCATGGCATCCTCCCCGATTACTCCCAATGGGGAGAAACTGCCCATATACCTCACTGTCGAAGCCCGCCGAAGGAAGCGGACCGCATGCGCAAGGTGCTCGTCTTCATCGGCCTGTGCGTTGCCATCATCGGTGCCGGATGGTTGGACTACATCACCGGCCTGGTGCCCGACGTCGCGCTGTTCTACCTGATCCCTGTCGGACTTGCGGCGGCCTACTTGGGCATCGGCTGGGGTGTTGCCGTCTCCGCTTTCGCGGCCGTATCGCAGTTCGTGGCGCATCCGGCCCGCGCTGTCGGCGAGGAGCCGAGCATCCTGCTGGTCGATGCGCTCCTGCACTTCACGGTCTTCGCCGGAGCCGCTGTCACGATCGGCTTCCTCGCGGCCAGGTTGCGCTCGATTCGAGAACTCAAGGCGCGCCGCGACTTCGACATCGGTGTCGCGCGCAAGCTCCACGACAGCATGCAGGTCACGGACTACCGCAGCGTCCCCGGCCTCGATATCGCCCACTGTCTCGTCCCCGCCCGCGAGCTCGGCGGCGACTTCCTGCACATCCAGAAGGCGCCGACCGGCATGTTCCTGTGCATAGGCGATATCTCGGGCAAGGGCATGTCCGCCGCGCTCTTCACGGCGCTCGTCCACGACAGCCTGAAGCACAGCATGGACTCCTTCAGCGGGCTGGACGATCTCGCGCAGCAGCTCAACGAGCGCCTCTTCCACGGCGCGCCGTCCGAGATGTTCGCGACCGCTTTTCTTGGTCTGGTCGACTCAGAGCACGTGCACTTCATCAACGCGGGGCACGTACCCCCGCTCCTTCGCCGAGCGATCGACGGCGAGATCGTCGAGCTGACGACTGCCAGTGGACTTCCGTTCGGGGTGAGCGAGAACTTCCCGGGACGGATGGGCCGCGTGGCGTTCGACCCGGGCGACGTGCTCCTTGCGTTCACCGACGGCGTCACGGACTCGTTCGCGCTGAGAGGGCATGCGTCCGAGTCGATGCACGCCCTGCTCGCCGAGCGGTTCGGCGAAGAGTCCCAGCAGATCGCGACCGCGGTCATCGAGGCCGCGCTCGGTGATCCCTCGCACTCGCAGATCGACGACATCGCCGTGGCCTGCCTCCGGCGCCTCGGCGGACTGGAGGCGCCGGTCCTCGAGCCGTGGTCGATCTGAGGCCGGACGTGCGAGGAGGCGGCCCTTCCGGGTCCGCCTCCTCGATTCCGATCGCTATTCGCGGCGTCAGCGCTGATTACGACTGACGCGAAGTCATGCAGTCGGCGTGGTCGACGTGGCCGCCCACGGTGATTCCCGATGCGTGGCAGTCCATCTCCCGGTTGAAGTAGCAGTGAGTGACCATGCACTTCGAGACGCACGGCATGGCGTCGTCGAGGGAAACCGACTTGGTCGTGTACGTGTCGCACCGCGGATGATCGTCGCCGACGGTGATGTGGCCGGCGTGGCAGATCTCCTCGGTGTTGTACGAGCAGTCGAGCACCATGCACGTGAGCACGGGGCTTTCCGACTCGACCATGATCCGCTCCATATCCATTTGCAAACACCTCCTCCCGGCTGTAGGTCTGTGCTACCCGCGTGGCCGGACGAGATAACCGCAGGCCGCTCCAGGGTCCGCCTTCGGCCGGTATGCACCGGCGTCCGGCGACTTGCATGGGCACGGGGGTTCTGCGGTATCGTCTAGGCAGTGTGCGGGCCGAAGTGGCCCACGAGTACGCGGCGTGACCACCCTGCACGCGAGACCGGCTGCGGTCGGGGTGGATGCGCCGCCTTTTTGTTGCCCGAATGGGGCGGAAAGAAGGTCGGGAATGGCAAGCGGCACCGTGAAGTGGTTCAACTCCGAGAAGGGCTACGGCTTCATCGAGCGCGAGGACGGCGACGACCTGTTCGTCCACTTCAGCGAGATCCAGGGAGAGGGCTACAAGACCCTCGAGGAGGGTCAGGCCGTCGAGTTCGAGGTGACGACGGGCCGCAACGGGAAGCTCCAGGCGAGCAACGTCCGCAAGGCGTAGCCGACACGAATCACATAGACCTCACGAAGGGCGGTCCGGATGGGCCGCCCTTCTGCATGCCGAAGACGTTTCGCCGCACGCGAAGCGCTGCTCAGTCGTGGGAGCCGTCGCACAGCGGCGGCCGCGCGGTTCTCCCGCAGCTGCAGAGCCGGACCCGATCAACGTGTGACGAGTCGGTGCCGCCTTCGTCCTCGGCCGCGCCTGCTGAGTCGTCCGCGTCGGTCGTCTCGCCCCGGGTGCACCGAGGCTCGCGAGCGCGGTCGTGCGCGGGTTCGATGCGTGATGGCGTCGTGTCCACCGAGTCAGCCACGTGCCCCCCCCGAGGTCGGCGACCCCTTGATGATTCCCCGCTCTAACGGCCGAACCAGCGCGCCAACAGGGTGAGCACGACCGTAAGGATGATCGAGAGGAGGATCGACGTGGCGATCGGCAGGAAGCAGCTCCACCCCTCGCCCTTGATCGAGACGTCACCGGGGAGCGGCCCAAACCCCAGTCGAGCACCGATCCACAGTATCCCGCCGAAGATGAGGATCACGGCGCCGATCACCATGAGGATGCGCGCGAGCATCTGTTGGTCCACCATGCTCACTCCTCCGCAGGCGGCCGCTTCCGCGAGCGCTTCTTCCTTGCGAGCGCCTGCTTGGCCGCAAGTCGTCTGGCAACGGCAGCCTTCGAGGGCTTGGTCGCCTTGCGCGGGGTTCGCACCCGCTGCATGTCCACGATTCGCTCCCGAAGTCGCCGCACGCATTCGCGCTTGTTCCGGAGCTGGCTGCGTTCGCGCTGACAGCTGACGACGATCCCGGTCGGCCGGTGGACGAGCCGAACCGCGGAATCGGTTGTGTTGACCGACTGGCCTCCCGGACCGCTCGACCGGAACACCTGGACGTCGCATTCGGCGAGCAGAGACTCGTCGGTCTCCGGTAGACGGTAGGGCTCTGTGCGCTCCTCCGTCATTCCTCGGTGATGGTGATCGCTTCAGTCGGGCAAGCATCCGCGGCATCGCGGCAGCACCCGTAGAGTTCCGGACCGGGGCTCTCAACGATCACGCGGGCGACGTCCTCGAGCACGAAGACCTCCGGACAGATCTCCTCGCACTGGCCGCACGCGATGCACAGATCCTCGTCAACGACAGGCTTCATGGTTGTCCTCCGGAGTCCTAGAACGCCAGGCTGCACGTCAAGACTACCCTTCTTCACACCATCCGCTTCAACCACTTCATCGATCCTCCACAACTGACTGGCATATTCACATCAGGCTCGAACCCCTAGTCCGGCTCACTGCCGGTGACCACGGAGGTTCAAACGTGAAGGACTGGAAAGCAATCTCACTCGTCGCGGCGGGACTTGTCGCCGGACTCGTCGTCGGCTCCATGACGATCGCGGGTGCGGCCGGATCCGGGGCGACGACTCCGACGCCGACCCCCAAGGCCGCCGCGCCAGCCAACTGTGGTGCCGGTTGCGGCAACGCTGCGGCCCCCGGCGCGTGCGCCACGGGCGCTGCGTCCGAAGCCTGTGCGACCGGTGCACGCCCCCGCTTCGGCCGGAACGGTCTCGGTCTGGTCGACGTCGTCGCCAAACTGACCGGCCTCTCCGCCGATGACGTCGCGGCAGCGAGGGCGGACGGCAAGAGCTTCGCCGACATTGCGAAGGACAAGGGCGTATCGGCGGACGATATCGTCGCCGAGGCCATGAAGGCCCGCACCGAGTTCCTTGAGGCGCGCGTCAAGGACGGCACGCTGACCGAGGACCAGAAGGACGAGATCCTCGCTCAGATGAAGACCAACCTGGAAGCCCGGGTCACGTCGACCGACGCGCAGGTGGGTCGCGGGCGCATGGGCGGCGGTTGCGGCGGCCCAGGCCGGGGACGCGGCCGCGGAGCCGGGTCGACCGCTCCGACGTCTCAGACCCAGACACTCTAGCCACCTCACCGCCGTTGCCGGACAGCGGACATCGCACCCCCTCTCTCCTTGGGCGAACGGGCTGCCTCGATCAGGCGGCCCGTTTGCGTTGCCGGGTATCATTCGGCAGGTAGCTGGGGTCGACCGGCCGACTCGGGAGGACCGATGGGCGACGTTGTCGTCGGGACGTGTTCTTGGACGGACAAGACCATGATCAAGACGTGGTATCCGCCCGGCGTGACGACCGCCGAAGGCAGGCTGCGCTACTACGCTGACCGATTCGACGCCGTTGAGGTCGATTCGAGCTTCTACGGACTGCCGAAGATCGAGTACGCCGAGAACTGGGTGAAGCGAACACCGCCGGGGTTCGTGTTCCACATGAAGGCCTTCGGCCTCATGACCGGTCACGAAGTCGACGAACGCGCCCTCCACCCCGACCTCCGGGACTACCCCTTCGTCGTCACCAACCGCGGCCGAGTCCGTGAGCCCGATCCTCGCATGGTCGAGCGTGCCTTCGAGCTATTCCTCGAGGCCATCGGCCCGCTGCGCGACGCCGGCAAGATGGGCGGCGTGCTCATGCAGTATCCGCCTTGGATGACCGCGAAGGACTCGGGGCTTCGGCATCAGAATCTCGAGCGGATCGCCTATGACGCTGAGATGCTCGACGGGCTGCCGGTGTTCGTGGAGTTCAGGCACGCGAGCTGGGTGGCGCCGGACAACCTCGGGCCGACGATGAAGTTCCTCGCCGACCGCGGGCTCACCTTCGTCTCCGTCGACGCTCCGCAGATACCCGGAGCGCCGATCATGCCTCGGGTGACTGCGGCCACGGCGCCCGTGGGCTACGTGCGCTTCCACGGCCGCAACAAGGGCACGTGGTACGCCCGGACGCAGACCGCGGCTGACCGGTTCGACTACGAGTACACGCCCGAGGAACTCGAGGACTGGCGAGAGCCGATACGCGAGCTCGCCGATCAGACCGAGCGGACCTACGTCATGTTCAACAACTGCAAGTACGACTACGCGCCCACGAACGCACGGGAGATGGCCGAGATCCTCGGCGATCTCGTCGTTGAGCGCAGAGGTCACGTCGCGACCGGGGAGCCCGCGCCGCGCGAGGCCGAGCCGGGACAGGGCGAGGGGACCGGCGAGGTTCCGGGTCAGGACAGGCTGTTCTGAGCCCTGTTTCGGAGGCCTTGGCGCCGCGGGGCCGCTGGATTGCCGGCTTTTTGCCGGCGACGGGGTTGGTTTAACGCCGGCGGTCTTGACGTGGGCGCACTTGAGCCCCACTTTCGAGGTTGTCCCCTGCATAGGAGTTCGGCCGATTCGTATACTGCGCAACATATTCCGGCGCAAGCTTCGCGCGTTTCTCACTATCTTCGGCATCGCCATCGGCGTGCTGGCGCTTGTCGTCATGGGCTCGATCGCCGAGAAGCTGCAGCTGCTCGTCGATGGCGGGACCCAGTACTACGGCGACAAGGTCGTGGTCACTGGGAAGGCCGCGATGGGCGGGATGTCGAGTTCGCCAACGT
>JACRBU010000111.1 GCA_016213085.1 Coriobacteriales bacterium | reverse complement strand
GGGACGGTCCAGTCGGCGACGATCGCCGCGGCTGAATCGCCGATCCCCGTCCGCGTGGTCGACACCAAGCTGGTGAGCCAGGCTTCGGGCCTCGTGCTCAAGTCGGCCATCGCCGCACGAGACGCCGGCGCGACCGCACAGGAGGTCGAGCGGGTCGCTGTCGAGACGGCCGCCGAGACACGGATCTTCTTCGTGCTCGACACCCTCGAGTACCTCGTCAAGGGCGGGCGGGCGGGCAAGGCCACGGGTCTTGCGGCATCTCTGCTCGACATCAAGCCCGTTCTCACGTTCACGCCGGAAGGTGAGGTCGAGCCCTTCGCACGCGTGAAGGGGCAGAAGAAGGCCTACGCACAGCTCGCCGAGCACGTCGCCAAGGACGCCGCCGAGAACGGCCGAATGCGCCTCGCGCTCCTGCACGCATGCGACGAGTCGCGCGTCGCGGCGTTGCGCGCGGCGATCGACACCGCAGGCGCCGACGTCGAGTTCGAGTCGACGGGTCTGGTCGGCGCCGTCATCGGCACGTATGCCGGTCCCGGTGCCGTCGGCGTCGGCTATCACCCGATGCGGTAGCCGGTGCCCGCCGCCAACCAGACCGACCGGGCCGACCGCCTCGCCGCACACGAGGCCCCTGTGGCATCGGCGAGGTTCGTGGACACGAAGCGGGCTGCCCTGCTCGGCAAGCTCGGGGTCGAGACCGTGGGCGACCTCGTCCGCCACTATCCGTTCCGCTACCTCGATCTCACCGCGACGACTTCGGCGGCCGACGCGAAGCCAGGCACCGACGTCACCGTCGTCGGCGTGGTCAAGGACGTCAGGGCCAAGCAGCCCAAGCCGCGCCTGTCCATCGTCGAGGTGGCGCTCGGCGACGGCACGGGCACGGTCGTGGGGGTCTGGTTCAACCAGCCGTACATGAAGCAGCGGTTCGCGGTGGGAGAGCGAGTGGCGTTCGCAGGCCACTTGGAGTTCGACTTCGGCCTCAAGCAGATCAAGAACCCCTTCATCGAGAAGCTCGACACGCACGACGCCCCCGAGCGCCTCGGCAGGATCCTCCCGATCCACCGAACCACCGAGGGGCTGACCACGACGTGGCTTCGCACGCTCGTCACAGCGGCCGTGGAGGACTACGCCGACGTGCCCGATCACATCCCTTCGGCGCTCCGGGCATCCCGCGGTCTCATCTCCCTGCGATCCGCGCTGCGCGACATCCACCTGCCCGAGCACATCGACGATGCCGAAGGCGCGAGACGTCGGCTGGCGTACGACGAGTTCCTGCTCATGCAGCTCTTCATGCGCATGCGACGCCACGCGCTGACCCGCGAGCAGGCGGGGGTTGCCGCGCGGCTCGACGGCCCTGCGCTCGCCGCGCTCAAGAGAGCGGTCCCCTTCGAGCTCACGGCCGACCAGCTCACGGCCGTCGAAGAGGTCCTCGCCGACATGAGTTCGCCGAGACCCATGAACCGGATGCTGCTCGGCGACGTCGGGACCGGCAAGACGCTCGTCGCGGCGCACGCGCTGGCCGCTTCGGCAGACACGGGGATGCAGGCGGCGATGATGGCGCCGACCGAGGTGCTCGCGACGCAGTACGCATGCGCGCTCGGCCCGCTGCTCGACCGGGCGGGGGTGCGCTGGGCGCTGCTGACCGGATCCACCGGAGCCGCGGATCGCCGTCGGATCCTCGAAGGGACCGCCGACGGAACGCTGCAAGTGCTCTTCGGCACGCACGCACTTCTCGAGTCCAAGGTGCGTTTCGCTCGGCTCGCGCTCGCTATCGTCGACGAGCAGCACCGATTCGGCGTCCGGCAGCGTCTCGGACTTCGCGGCAAGGGCGCCACGAGCGACCTGCTAGTGATGACCGCCACACCGATCCCGCGCTCGCTCGCACTTACGCTCTACGGCGACCTCGACACGTCCTACCTGCGCGAACGACCAGGGGAGCGCGGGAGCGACCACGTAGCCACTGAGCTCGTGCGACCGGCGCGACGCGACAAGGCGTACGAGGCCGTCCGCGCGGCGGTCCGCGAGGGACGTCAAGCGTTCGTCGTCTGCCCGCTCGTCGACGAGTCCGACGCCCTCGAGGTCAAGGCAGCCACGAGACATGCGGAGATCCTGCAGCGACAGGTGTTTCCCGACCTGCGCGTGGGCCTGCTCACCGGACGGATGAAGCCCACCGAGAAGGCCGAGGCGATGCAGGCGTTCCGCGATAGGCGTACCGACGTCCTCGTTGCCACGACCGTGATCGAAGTGGGCGTCGACGTTCCCAACGCTACCGTGATGGTCGTCGAGGACGCCGACCGCTTCGGGCTCGCGCAGCTCCACCAGCTGCGCGGCCGTGTGGGACGCGGGGAGCACCCCGGTCGCGTCGTGCTCGTCGCCGACCCCAAGAGCGCTGACAGCCGCGAACGGCTCTCCGCACTCGCTGAGACCTCCGACGGATTCGAGCTCGCCGAACGCGACCTGCGCATTCGCGGCGAAGGGCACATCCTCGGCGACCGTCAGCACGGCCTTCCCGAGCTCAAGCTCGCGAGCGTGCTCACCGACAGCGACCTGCTCCTCGCCGCCAGGGAGGATGCCGAGCGCATCATCGAGCGCGACCCGCACCTCAAGCTCCCGCAGCACGGTCCGCTGCTCGCCGAGGTCTACCACCGCTACCGACGCGCGTGGACGTGGGTGAAGGCCGGATGAGGATCGTCGCCGGCAGTTTCCGGGGACGGCGTCTTGAAGCGCCGAAGGGCCGCGACACGCGGCCCACCACCGACCGCGTCCGTGAGGCGCTCTTCTCCACCCTCACCTCGCTGCTGGGCCCTGCGCTCGGCGATGCCAGCGTGCTCGACGCGTTCGCCGGCAGCGGCGCCCTCGGACTCGAAGCGATCTCCCGCGGAGCGCGTTCGGCCACGTTCATAGAGCGAGACCGCGCGGCGCTCGCCGCCCTTCGGGCCAATATCGAGTCGCTCGCGCTCTCGGAGCGCACTCAGGTCGTCGCAGGTGACGCGCTTGCCTCTCGGCGGATCGAACGCCTGCCGGGACGCCCGTTCTCGTTGCTTCTCCTCGACCCTCCCTATAGAATCGACCCGACCGCGGTGAGGGGGTATCTGACAGCGCTCGCCGATCTTGGCGCGCTCGACGAAGACGCGGTCGTGACATGGGAGCACGCGACGGGAGAGCGCCCACCGTGGCCGGACGGCTTCGTTCCGGTCACCACCAAGCGCTACGGGTCCACCGAGATCGACGTCGCACGGTGGGAGAGGGGGTCGGAAGCGTCGTGAATCGCGCTGTCGTCCCCGGAACCTTCGATCCCGTGACCTGCGGCCACATCGACGTCATCGAGCGGGCCTCGGCTCTCTTCGACGATGTCGTGGTGGGCGTCGCCTATTCCCCCGACAAAGGCGGCGGGCCGCTCTTCACCGTCGAGGAGCGTGCCGAGCTGATCGCTGAGGCCCTCAGCCACCTCGACAACGTGTCTGTGCAGCCATTTGATAGGCTATTGGTGGACTTCGCGAGAGATGCCGGCGCAACCGCCATAGTCAAAGGGCTCAGGGCTGTCACCGACTTCGAACGTGAGTTCCAGATGGCGAACTTGAACTACCGCCTGGACGACAGCGTCGAGACGATGTTCATCACCGCCATCCCTGAGTACATGTTCTTGAGCTCTTCGGCGGTCAAGGAGATCGCCCGACACGGAGGGTCGGTGCGCGGACTCGTGCCCGAGAACGTCGCCGTCGCCCTCGAAGCAAAGCTGCAGACTGCCCCGTAAGGGAGGACCTCCATGGACATCATGGCGTTGATCGACCGGATCGAGGAGATCGTCGACAACGGTCGCACCGTTCCGTTCTCGAACGGCAAGATCGTCGACCCCGACAAGGTCTTCGAGATCATCGACGAGATCCGCGCCCAGTTCCCTGACGAACTCAAGCAGGCTCGCTGGATCGTCAAGGAGCGCCAGGAGATGCTCGAGGAAGCGGAGAAGGAAGCTAATCGCATCCTCGAGGAGGCCCGCGATCGCGCGCAGGCGCTCGCAAGCGATCAGGAGGTCGTCCGACTCGCCGAACAGCAGGCCGCCGACATCCTCGACAGGGCCCGCAACCAGGAGCGCGAGATCCGCCTCGGCGCCGAGGACTACGCCGACGAGATGCTCGCGAACCTCGAGGTCAACCTAGGTAAGCTTCTGACCGCCGTGCAGCGCGGGCGCGATCGGCTCCAGGGTAAGGTGTCTCAGCGACAGTGACCTCGCTCGTCTATCGCGTCGACGTCACATCGATCCTCGAGGAGCACGGTGCGTCGGTCGAGGCCGATGCGCCATTCCCGCTCGAGTCGTATCAGGTGGGCGAAGACCACTACACGCTCACCGAGCCCGCAAGCGTCGACGCCACGATCACCAACACCGGCGCGGGGCTGGTTGCGACGGGCGACGTCACCGCTCGCGTCAGTGCCTCGTGCTCCAGGTGTCTGTGCGAGTTCCCCCTTGAAGTCCGCGCGGACATCGAGGGTTTCTACGTCCTTCCCGGCCAGGACGTCGACCTTCCTGAGGAGCAAGAGGTCGAGTTCATCGACGAGGACGGCGTGATCGACCTCGCTCCGGCGCTTCGTGCCGCCATCGTCCTCGAGACGCCTTACGCGCCGCTGCACGACCCCGAATGCGCCGGGATCTGCGCGAGCTGCGGCGCCGACCTCAATGTCGGCGAGTGCGAGTGCACGCCGATGGAGGAGACCGAAGACCACCCCTTCGCCAAGCTCAAGGAGCTTCTGCCGCCCGAGGCGGAGTAGCGCGCCCGCCGGTCACCCACCGCCCTTGAGGATGCAAAGTGGGTACCTCGGGAGTATCGGCCCCGGTCCAGAGGAGCGGTCGGACCTGGATCGATGCGGACTTGACCAGGGGTCAGAGGGACGGTGTCCACCGGATATGTCGACGCAGCGCAAGACCGCGATGGCCGTAGGGATCGTCTCCGGAGTCCTCGGACTCGCGTTCGGGGCCTACCTGCTCGTCAACACGACCCTCAGAGCTGCCGTCGGTGCAGTCGCCGACAGCGACGGTATGGCACTGGCCGTGGCCATCCTGCTGACGATTCTTGGAGGCTTCGCGGTAGCTGGGGCATTGCGTCTCCGTGAGCACCCCTCTTCCGCTTGGGGCTTCCTGCTTGTCACTGCGATCTTCTACGCCATTCCAGGCATCCTCACGTGGATCACGTACCTGCTCGACCGGCCGGACCCGAACACCAGTGGAGCGCAGCTCCTGGCTGGACCCGATGGGTTTGTGGTGTTCGCACCACTCGTTCGGCAGTTCGTCGTCATGGATCTGGGAGTGTCGGCGTGCATGGTGGTCGCAGCCGTACTCGCATTCCTCGTGCGCGGGGCTGACCCGATTCACAGCCAGACACCGACCGAAAGCGATTCCGATCTGCCGTACGGGGCGCCACCGGCGATCGGGTAGGCGTCCGTACAATGACCGGCTTAACACGTCCCGACCGGCGTGGTAGTATTGCGGTTCGTGCGACCCGACGGGGTCGCCGAGCTGCATGAAGAGTTCCGCGCGGGCCGAGGCATCGCGCACGAAGGAAGGAACCACCTCAACCATGGCTGTCCCCAAGAGGAAGACCAGCAGGGCCGTGCGCGACTCGCGTCGTGCCACCCACTCGATCGCGGCCCCGGCCAAGTCCGTGTGCCCGCAGTGCCACCAGCCGAAGCTGCCCCATCGGGTTTGTCCTGAGTGCGGGTACTACAACGGCAAGGAAGTCATCGAGACCGAGTAGGACCCGCGCACCCGCCCGGGCGCAGCTCGGGAAGGACGGTGCCGTGCTTGACGGGTTCTTCAGGCCCACGAGCGTTGCAGTGGTCGGCGTTGCCCGAGATCCGGGCAAGGTCGGCCACTTCGTATTTCGCAACATCCTCGACGCGGGATTCGAAGGCGCGCTCTATCCGGTGAACCCCAACGCCACGGAGATACTCGGCCACCGCGCGTACCCGAGCCTCCGCGATCTCCCCGGGCCCGTCGACCTTGTCGTGGTCGCCGTTCCGGCCCCTGCAGTCGCGCAGGTCATCGATGATGCCGCCGCGGCCGACATCGACTCGGCGATCGTGCTCTCGGCGGGCTTCAAAGAGACCGGCCCCGCAGGCGCGCGTCTCGAGCGGGAGATCGTCGAGCGCGCTCGCGCCGGAGGCGTCCGTGTTCTCGGGCCGAACTCGCTCGGGCTCGTCTCCACCCCAGGTGCGCTCGACGCCGCTTTCGCCGGCGCGCGGCCGCGACACGGCTCCGTCGCGATGCTCTCGCAGTCCGGGGCGCTCGGCACCGCGCTCCTTGACAAGGCAGCCGACGGGCCGCCTGGCCTCGCGTACTTCGTCTCCCTCGGCAACCGGAGCGATCTTGCCGAAGACGAGCTCCTGGAAGCCTGGTGCGACGACGACGCCGTCAGCGTGGTGGGTGCGTATCTCGAGTCCGTCAGCGACGGCGACGCGTTCGTCCGAGCGGCGGGCGACCTCGCTCAGGTCAAGCCGCTGCTCGTCTTGAAGGCCGGCTCGTCCGACGCCGGCGCCCGTGCGGTCTCGTCGCACACAGGCTCTCTTGCGGGCTCGGACGTGGCGTACGACGCGGCCCTGCATGCGACCGGCGCGCTCCGGGTACGCGACATCGAGGAGCTCCTGGACGGACTCTCGGCATTCGCGATGCAGCCGATCCCCGCGGGCCGAGGCGTCGCCATCCTGACGAACGCAGGTGGGCTCGGAGTGCTGGCGACCGATGCGGCAGAGCGCTTCGGTGTCGAACTCGCCGGGCTCGACCGCTGCACGGTCGAGGCGCTACAGGCGTCGCTGCCACCGGCCGCCGCCTTCTACAACCCCGTCGACATCCTTGGCGACGCCGATCCCGAGCGGTTCGGCGTGGCCGCGCGAGCGCTGGCGGCCGACGATGAGGTCGCATCCATCATCGTCATGCTCACGCCACAGGCGATGACGCAACCGCTCCAGACGGCGCGGCTCGTCGCCGAGGCGGTCGCGAATGGGCCGACCACGCTGGCCTGCCTCGCGGGAGGCGATTCGCTCGAGCCCGCTCGCGATGCGCTGCGTGAAGCGGGCATCCCCGTCTTCGAGTCGCCGGAGCGGGCGGTGCGTGCGCTGTCCCTCATGGAGCGATGGGCGGCCAGGCCCGAGAAGCATCTGCGGGATCGCGGCGAGGTCGAGGGGATCGATCACGAGCGAATAGCCGCCATCATCGAGGCGTCCCGTGCGCAAGGACGCGAATTCGTCACCGACGCCGACGCCGCGGCGGTAGCCGCCTCGTGCGGCATTCCCGTCCCCGGTGGCGGTCTCGCCGAGGACCTGGAGCACGCGCGTGAGATCGCCCTCCTGGTCGGCTATCCGGTCGTCCTCAAGATCGTGAGCCCCGACATCCTGCACAAGAGCGACGTCGGCGGTGTCATCGCCGGCATCGCCGACGAGGCCGAGCTTGCGAGCGCGTACCAAGAGCTGCGCAATCGCGTGCAGCGACGCGCGCAGCACGCGTGGGTCCAGGGCGTCTACGTGCAGGCGATGGTCCCGGCGGGGCGGGAGCTCATCGTGGGGACGGACCGCGATCCGACCTTCGGACCGCTGCTCATGGTCGGGCTGGGCGGCGTGCTCGTGGAAGTGCTGCGTGACGTCACCTTCAGGATCTGTCCTGTCACCGATGCCGAGGCGAAGGAGATGTTCGCCGAGCTTCGGGGGTACCCCATTCTCAAAGGCGTCCGTGGGAGCGGTGCGGCGGACCTTGACGCCGCCGCTCACCTCGTCTCGCGCGTGAGCGAACTTGCATGTTCCACCCCGGACATCTTGGAGATGGACATCAACCCTGTCATCGTTGGAGATGTCGGCGAGGGCGCTTTGGCCGTCGACATCCGCATCGGCATCGGAGGATGACATGAAGTGCCTCATCGTCGCTTCGACCGAGCCCTACGCGGGCAAGAGCGCGATCTCGGCCGCATTGCTCGAGGAAGCCTCCGACGCGGGGATCAAGACAGCCTACTTCAAGCCGCTCGGTACCATGCCAGTCGATGACAACGGTCAGGTCACGGACCGAGACGCGCAATACATCTGCACGATCGCGACCTGCCGCGCTCCGGCCCACGTCGTCTGCCCGGTCGTCCTGACGCACGAACTGATGGAGAACCTGCTCGCCGGGCGTCTGCCCGATCTTGCCGAGCGCGTTCGTGAGGCCTATCCCGTTGCGGCAGGAGACGCAGATCTCCTCATCGTCGAGGGCCCATGGGACTTCTTCCAGGGTGCGGCCTTCGGCCTCGATCTCAGACGCCTGACCGACCTTCTCTGCGGAAGCGTCCTTCTCGTCGATCGCCCCGGCTCGCGCGACCTCCCCGAAGAGGCGCTCGTCGCCCGCGGCCTGCTCGGCGATTCGTTCCTCGGCGTGATCTTCAACGATGTCCCGGAGGTCCGCGCACAGCGCTTGCGCGACAGCGTCGCTCCCTACATGGAGCGCCAGGGCGTGCGGGTCTTCGGCGTGATCCCGCACGACTCGAAGCTCTCTTCGGTCACGGCGGCAGAGGTCGTCGAGGCACTCGACGGGACCGTGCTCGCCGCCGAAGACCGTCTCGACGAGCCCATCGAGTCGTTCATGGTCGGCGCGATGGGGCAGGAGAAGGCGCTTCGGTACTTCCGTCGGCGGGCCCGCAAAGCGGTCGTGACCGGCGGAGACCGCAGCGACGTCCAGCTTGCGGCTCTCGAAACGGACACCCGCGCGGTCGTGCTGACCGGCAACCTGCCGCCTTCATCACTCTTCCTTGCTCGCGCGGAGGACCTGGGCGTTCCGATGATCCTTGTCGGCATGGACACGCTCACCGCTGTCGAGCGCATGGAGGCGCTCTTCGGCCACGTTCGAATCCACGACCCCTCCAAGGTTGCTAGAATACGCGAGATGTTCTCCGCCGCCGTGGACACCAAGTCGCTGTTCGAGGCGCTCGGACTCTAGCCGATCTGCCGAAGG
>JACRBU010000113.1 GCA_016213085.1 Coriobacteriales bacterium | reverse complement strand
CTTCTTGAGCGGGCCGAAGAGCCGGATGACGAGCTCGGCTCCGCCGTCGCGCTTCTCGACGCGGCAGATTCCCGACGCCATCCCGTCGACCAGGAGCGAGCCGTACGAGTACGCGCCGATCTCGGCGGTCGCTCGCTTGCGCAGCTCGTCGCTGACGAAACGCGACCGGTCCGCATGCCCGAGCAGGACGTTGTCGTAGACCGGGAGGAAGCGCGGCGGAGCGGGTGTGTCTGCCGGTGGGCGAGGGGCGTCGGGCAGGTCGAAGAGCTCTCGGCCGGCGTCGTCGGTGAAGACCCTCAGCCGAGGCCGCAGCTTCTCGAAGACCCCGCCGAGCCGGGTGAGTCCGGACCACGCCTGCGCGTCCGCGACGGACGCGGGCCCGAACGCGCCCAGGTAGCGGAGAACGAGGTCCTCGGCGGAGTAGTCTCGATTCACCCGCTCCCCCAGCCACGACTCCAGCGGGGCGTGTTTGGCCGCCCCGGACCTCCCCCACAGGCCGCGAGGAGTGACCTGCACCAAGGGGATGCCGACGCGCGCCGCCATCGCGAGGTCGTTCGGCGGGAACTCGGGCCAGCGTTCGGCGAGTCGGCGTCCCAGCTCGAGGTTCGACATCGGTTGCACGTCGAGGAGGCGGCGCGCCTCTTCGAGGACGTCGTCGTAGCCGCGCTCTCTGAGTTCGCGGCGCTTGCCCCGACCGGCCAGCGGCCGCTCGACGGCTGGCTGCAGCAGCGGCCGAAGGCGCAGGGCGTCTTCGGCAGTGACGAGATGGATCGTCGAGCGCATCAGCGCGGTCCTCACGATCCGTCGTTCGGCGAGAAGCTGCGAGACGTCTTCCGGGTCGAAGCTCGCAAGTCGCGTCCAGAACCCCGGGTACCAGGAGCTGGCGTCCTGGGCCTGGATGCCGACGAGGTGCTCAAGCATCTCGATCGGGCTCATCGCCGAACGCTCGAGCAGCAGCTGACGCGCGAGCGTGGCGCGGTTCAGCTCGCCTTGCGAGATGCGCTTGCGCGGAGTCACCACGGGCTACAGCACGTCAGCCAGCAGCCGCGACGATCGCTGCACGAGACGCTGGCCGAAGGTGTAGGCCTCGACCTCTTCGAGCGTGATCTCTCGGCAGTCCGCCTTGTCTTCCTCGAACACGCGCTCGAGCTCGAGTGCCACCTCGGGGCTGTACACCCAGGTCATCATCTCGTTTTGGAGGAACAGCGAGCGGCGATCGAGGTTCATCGTTCCGATCGCACACGCCAGGGAATCCACAGCCATCGTCTTGGCGTGGAAGAAGCCCTTCTCATACATGTAGATGTGCGCGCCAGCATGAAGCAGTGGCTCGAAGTACGACTTCGCTGCCTCCCACGCGCTCTTGTGATCCGGCCAGCCGGTCATCATGAACTGTACGTCCACCCCGGCCAGGGCCGCGTTGACCATCGAGTCATACAGGCTGACGCTCGGCACGTAGTAGGGCGAGCAGATCCGCAGTGTCTTCCTCGCCGAACCGATCGCGATCTGATGGGCTCGTCTCGACGACCACCACGGGTCGTCGTTGCTCTGCGCGACGACCTGGATCAGGACCGGATCGCCGGTCAAGAGCTCGGGAGCGGCCGCGGGCAGGTACTCGTCGGACATGAGCTGCTCGCCGGTGTTGGCGAACCAGCGCTGGGAGAACCACTTCTCGAGCTCGGCGACGCCTGGGCCGGTGAAGCGGCAGCCCGTGTCACGCCACGCGGGGTAGTCCTTGCCTCCGTCGATGTACTCCTGCCCGACATTGAAGCCGCCCGTGTAGCCGATCTCGGCGTCGATGACGGTGATCTTGCGGTGGTTGCGGTAGTTGACCGAGTTCAGCCGCTTGAAGTCCGCGTACACCCCTGCGCCCGCCGCGGCCAGTTTCTTGAGTTCCGACTTCTTGAAGCCGCTCGACCCGAGCCAGTCGTAGATGATGCGGACCTCCACGCCCTGCTTGAGCTTGTCGAGCATGATCTCGGTCATCTCGGCGGTCAGCTCGTCCCGCTCCCAGATGAAGTAGAGGTGATGGATGAAGCGCTCGGCGTTGCGCATGTCCTCGAGCATCGCACCGAAGTAGAGCGACCCGTGAGGGTAGAGGTCGAAGCTCTTGACGGGGAGCGGCCACGCCTCGTTCTGCTCGTGGATACAGGAGACGACTTCGGGAACGACGGTGTTCTCGTGCTTCTCGACCAGTGCCTCGGCGAGCGGTCTGTACCGCTGGTAGATCGGCGTCATCGCCGGCTGGATGAACTCCGCGCCCTGCCGCCACTTCGAGTTCATGGGGGCGCGCCAGTCACGCCCGAACAGGAAGTAGAGAAGGCCGCCGAGGAACGGCAGCATGAAGAGCAGCACGAGCCAGGCAAGCGACTGCTCGGGCTCCTTGTTGTCCATGACGATGAAGATGAAGACAGCGACCCAGTAGACGAGCAGCGCCCCAACGCCGATCCATCCGAGCACGTACAGTGACATCGTCGGCTCCCCTCGTCAGGACGAACGCCTCTGTGGCGCGCGCAGTCGTCAACGATGATTCCCCGACTACGCCTCGTCGTTCTCCTTTCCCGCCGCGTAGAGGCCGAGAAAGAAGCGATGCGGCCCCGGGGTCCCGTACGGGACGAACGCGAGCCGGTCGCCCGGTCGCACGACGTGCCCGAGTCCGAACGCATCGTGATTGCACAGGACGCCTTCGATCTGATCCAGCGGCAAACCGAGTTCCATCGCGATGTCGCGGGCGGCCCGGCCCTCGGCGGGAACGTCGACCCGAGCGCGCGGCGACTGCCCGCGCTGGCACCGAAGTGTGTGCAGTACGCCGAACATGCGGACTTCAACGGCCCCGTTGCTGGTCATCGTGCCTCGATTCCGTCGCTGCTTGCTACGGCGTGGTCGTCTGCCCCGATCCGGGTGGGGTCTGCGGCTGCTGCTGCGGCTGCTGCTGCTGTTGCTGATCGACGTCGGGTTGCGGTTGAGCGGGTGGAGCCTGCTCCTCGATCTGGACGTCCGGCGTCCCTTGGATGATGTAGGTGGGTCGATACCAGAACCAGTATCCGAGAAAGAGCAGCGCCAGCAGTAGCAGGACGATCAGGATCCCCATGAGCAACCCGGTCCCGAAGCCGGTTCCCTGTTCCCTCGCCATCGTGCCTCCCTCCCTTGGGGCGGTTCCTATGCACCGGTGGTCGTGCAGCCGCAAGCCGCACCGGGCCAACAGGTGCTCGTGGCTCGCCTCCTCGCTGGAGAACTCAGGCTTCGTCGAAGGCCTTCTGGAGGTCGGCGATCACGATCTTCTTCATCTTCAGCATGGCGTTCGTGGCGGCCAAGGCGCGCTTGCGGTCGGGACTGCTCAGCAGCTCTCCCATCTGCCGCGGGACTATCTGCCACGACAGGCCGAACTTGTCCTTGAGCCAACCGCATTGCTCGGCCTCGGGTACCGCGGAGAGCCTGTCCCAGAAGTAGTCCACCTCGACCTGGTCCTCGCACTCGACGTAGAAGGACACGGCCTCGTTGAACGTGAAGATCGGGCCGCCGTCGAGCGCCATGAACCTCTGGCCGTCGAGCTCGAAGATGGCGGTCAGGACCTTGCCCTCCATCTGCTCGGCCCCTGGGACCTCCATGCCCTTCTCGTAGCGCTGCAGGCTGATGAGTCGAGAGTCGCTGCGCTTGTGCGGCGCGCCGTTGAAGAGCGCCACGTAGAAGTCGACCGCCTCCTCGGTGCTCACGTCGAACCAAAGCGACGGGACGATTCTCGGTGAGTCATTCATGAGCAAGCTCCTTCAACACGTCGGCTCCATGCGCGGGAAATGCTTGCCGTCGATGTGCCCGGAAGGAACCGGCTGCAATCGACAGCTAGAGAGTGGATTCCCAAGCCGACATCGTGCCTCAGGTCGCCACGCCGCCGGTTCGGCGCGCTACGGACCCCTCGCCCTCGAATTCGATCGTGATGATGGCGACATCATCAGAGAGCGTCCCGCCTGCGAAGGCCATGACCTCGTCTAGGATCGCCTGCGGCAGCCCGGGAGTGGAAACCCCGGGCAGACCGCGGACCAATCCGACGAGCCGCTCTTCGCCGAGCAGCTCCTTGCCTTGCCTCGCCTCCGTGACGCCGTCGGTATAGAGGACCATCACATCCCCAGGCGCAAACGACGTCTCGCCGTTAACGTATCGGGCGTGCTCGAAGGCGCCCGTTATCGGGGAGCCCACGGCGAGAAGCTCCACGCCTCCGTCTCGTCGCCTCAGAATCCCCCGCGTGTGTCCCGCGCTGCAATAGACGAGCTTGCCGGTGCGCGTGTCGAGGATGCAGAAGAGAAGCGTCACGAACGTGGACTGAGTGGTGGCCCTCAACACGACCTCATTCGTCCTGGCCATGACGTCGGCGGGAGACTCGTTGCCGAAAGCCAGGGCCCTGATCGTGTTCTTGACGAGTCCCGCGAGCGTGGCCGCCTCTACGCCCTTGCCGGACACATCCCCGATGAGCATGCCGACACGGTGCTCTCCTGTTTCGAACAGGTCGTACAGGTCGCCACCCACACTCGCAGCGGCGGTTGCCGAGCGGTAGAGATAGCCGAACTCGATGCCTGGGATCCGTCGAGGAACTGTCAGCAACGCGGTCTGCAGGGTGTCCGCGATCGTGCGCTGCGTCGAGTACAACCTCGCATTCTCAAAGGCAAGCGAGAGAATGGTCGCCAGCCTCCGAGCGAAGTCGACTTCGGACTCTCCGAATGCGTCGCCCTCGATACCGCGTTCGAACGTGACGGAACCGATGATCTCGTCCCGAAGCAGGAGGGGAGCCGCGAGCACTCGCCCGTGGCCCAGGGCCGCACTGGCGCCTCCTGCGAACCGTTCGTCGGCCGAGATGTCCGGGACGGCAGCGATGTCTTTCGACTCGATGGCGAGGCCGCTCGCCGGAACCCGATCGGCCTCCACTTTGCTGCCAGCCTGTGGCTGGTGCGGTCCGTACGCGCTCTTCACCAGCCAATCTTCCGGCTGCTTGAGAAGGACCGCTCCCGAGTCGGCGCAGATCGCGTTGACGGACGCTGCCAACACATCGTCAAGCGTGGCGTCGAAGTCGAAGGCGGATCCGACCATGGCGCTTATGTCGTTGAGCGCAGCACTGATACGTTCCTGCATCTTGAAAGCTGTGACGTCGTCGATCGCGAGCAGGATCGACGGCACGCCTGACTCCTCTTGGACGCGCCGGGCGCCGAGAACAACGATGCGGTGACCGATGCCGGGGAAGACGTGATCCACCTCGAGGTCCGCGAATTCGCGATCACCCGGCAAGATGCCCTCGAGCAGGGAACGCAGCTCCGGGATGTCCCACTGCCCATTGCCCAACGCGTAGATACTCACGCCGATCGTCTCGTCCGGTGAGACGCCGAACGCATCGTAGAAGGCTCTGTTGGCTTCTTGAACGTGCATCGCCGGCGTGAGCGTGAGCAGCGGTTCGCGAACCGTTTCCACCACGGCCTGCGCGTGAGCCAGGGCCGATTCGGCGACACGCGTGGTCCGCTTGAGGGGATCGATGTCGATGAAGGCGATCACGACACCCTCGTACGAATCGGCGCCGGTACGATAGGGTCGGATGCGCATCGAGAACCAGTGCCCGTCCGCATCCTGCACCTCCGTTTGGGACGGCTCGTGGGTTCGCAAGACCCGCTCGATGGCACCTCGGAAGTCAGGTACGTCGACTTTGAGGTTGAGGTCGGTCACCGGCTTGCCCACATCGGCAGGCACGACGTTCAGGATGGTGTCGGCCTGTGGGGTGAGCCTCCGGATCCGCAGGTCCGGGCCGAGGATGAGGATCGGTATCTCCACGCCTCGAATGACGTTGTCGAGGTCGTCGGCCAGATGGCTGAGTTCGGTTTCTCGGTTTCGCGATTCGTGATCGAGTGTCGTGAGCTCTTCAGTGGTCGGATGGAGCTCCTCTTGCGCCGTCTGCAACAGCATTCCAGCGTTGTCGGCATACTGCCGATCTTGCGCGAAAGCGAGACCGCCGGACTCCTTGATCGCCGCCAAACCCTTTGCGCCGTCGGCGCCCGTACCTGACAGCACGATTCCGACCGACGAACTCCCGCAGTGATCCGCGAGGGAGACGAAGAAGCGATCGATCGGAAGCGCCTCCGAGGCATCACCTGCGCGTGGCGAGAGCCTGAGCGCGCCTTCGGCAAGCTCCATGACGACGTTCGGGGGCATGACGTAGACATGGTCAGGCTCGACGAGCATGCCGTCGGTCGCTTCCACAACGGGCATCTTGCTCGCGCGCTGGAGTATCTCGGCAAGGGCGGTCTCGTGGGTCGGATCGAGGTGCTGGATCAGTACGAGCGCCATTCCCAACCGTTCGGGCAGCACCCCGAGGAGCTGCGTGAAGGACTCGAGTCCGCCCGCGGACGCTCCGACGGCGACCACCGGACAACCTCGAGCGTTCGCAGAGCGGGCGGGTTCGCCTCCATCGGTGCCGTATCTCGCACTCGAAGCCACGTGTGCACGCCTTATCAGTCGAGCGGACCGGCTGCCGCCTGTCGGGGTTGAGTACGCTCAGTCTATATTGCCGCAGCGGGTCGTTACCGGTCGCACTAACGAGTGGCGCGGCCCTCAACCGAGTTGAACACGAGGGGCGCCAAGCACCTTCGAGAGCGTTCGGCTGTGCCAGGGCATCATCCTTGGGATGCCGGTCGCGACCCATGCAGCATTGACTACTCCGGTGACCAGGTACATCAGTCCTGCGACGTCGAAGAGGATCGTGAGGAGGCAAGCCCCGCTGTGAAGGTGTTGTTCATCGGCGGCACCGGCTTCATAAGCGCGGCGGCCAGTCGATCGGCGATCGCCGAAGGGCTCGAGACCTTCGTGCTCAATCGCGGATCACGGATCGCCGACTTGCCCGGAAGCATCCGCCTGACCGCGGACGTGCGCAGCCCGGGAGACGTCCGCCGCGCGCTGCAGGGTCTGGAGTTCGACGTCGTCGTCGACTGGATCGCCTTCACGCCCGACGACATCGAGCGCGATCTCGATCTCTTCAGAGGGCGGGTCAAGCAGTACGTGTTCGTCAGCTCGGCCTCGGCGTATGAGAAGCCGCCGACGAACTACCTCATCACCGAGTCGACGCGGCTGCACAACCCGTTCTGGGAGTACTCGCGAGGCAAGATCCTCTGCGAGGAACGCCTTGCCGCCGCGCACCGCGACGAGGGCTTCCCCGTGACGATCGTTCGTCCGTCCATGACCTACGACACGAACCTCCCGATCGCGCTCGGCGGGTGGGGCACCTACACGCTGGCCGACAGGCTGATGCGGGGTCGGCCCGTCATCGTGCATGGCGATGGCTCGTCGCTCTGGGTCGTGACCCACGCGGACGATCTTGCGCGAGGGCTCCTCGGGCTGCTCGGGAATGAGCGAGCGGTGGGCGAGGCTTTCCACATCACGTCCGATGAAGTGCTGACGTGGAATCAGATCTACCAGACCATCGCCGAGGCGCTGGGGGTCGAGGCCGACATCGTACACATACCGTCCGACTTCATCGCGCAGGTAGCGCCTGGGCTCTCCGGTAGTCTGCTCGGCGACAAGACATGGAGCGTCGTCTTCGACAACAGCAAGATCAAGGCGTTCGTGCCAGGGTTTCGAGCCGACGTACCGTTCCGGGAGGGCATCGGGCGGACGCTCGAGTGGTTCGCGGCTGACGCGAGTCGCCGCTTCGTCGATGAAGGCGTGAATGCCGAGATGGACAGCATCCTTGCGGCGTACGCCGGGACGAGGCGATGAGCGAGCTGAGCAGCGCGCCGAGTGGCCGCGTTACCGACTAGCCTGTCGCCGCATTCGAGTCACCGCTTCGATGGTGACGGCGGCTATCAACACGGCGCCCGTCACGATGTACTTGACCGAGGACTCGAACGCGAGCAGGTTCATGCCGTTCGCGATCGACCCGATCACCAGTGCGCCGAGCAGAGCCGACCACACCGAGCCCCTGCCGCCGAACAGGCTCGTGCCCGCGATGACCGGTCCTGCGATGGCCATCAGGAGCAGGTCGCTCCCCCCCGAGGACTGGTTCACAGCCCTCAGCCGTGAGGCAGCGAGCACGCCTCCGCAAGCAGCGAGGGTCGAGCCCAGCATGAACACGATCAGGCGCACTCGGTCGATCTTGATGCCGGCGCGGCGAGCCGCCTCATCGTTGCCGCCCACGGCGAAGATGTGTCGGCCGAATCGCGTCCGCTCGGTGACATAGGAAAAGATCAGCGCCAGCGCGAAGACGATGCACACGACGAGCGGCAGTCCCCGGTCCTGATTGACGACGAAGACGAGACCGCCGATCGCGGCGCCCAGCAACGCGGTCCTGAGGACCAGCCCGCGAAGCGAGCCGACCTTCAGACCCGCCTTGCGCCGACGAGCACGCCCGAGCATCGCGAACCCGAAGACCGACGCGATCGCCACGGCGGCTATCGCCCACCCGACGACCGGCGGGAAGAAGTAGTAGGTCAGATCGATGACGAAGTCGCTGCTCAGGTTGATGGTCCCCGTCTGGCCAAGCACGTACAGCTGCAGCCCGACCAGCGCAAGCGAGCCCGCCAGCGTGACAACGAAGGAAGGTATACGGAAGCGCGTGACCATGAAGCCGTTGAAGAGCCCGATCACGGCGCCAAGTCCGAGAGCGGCCAGCACCGCCAGGACCGGGGACACTCCGCGACTCACGATCAGCACCGCCATGACTGACGAACAGAAGCCGCTCACCGCTGCGACTGAGAGGTCGATCTCGCCGAGCAGAAGGATGAGAACGACGCCGATCGAGATCGTCGCCACCGCAGCCTGCTGGAGCATGAGGTTCGTGAGGTTGCCGGGGCTGAGGAAGCGAT
>JACRBU010000106.1 GCA_016213085.1 Coriobacteriales bacterium | reverse complement strand
ACGAGGCCGCCTCCGTGCTTGCGGGCTGCGACGTCCTCGGCATCGAGACGAACCACGACCCGGAGATGCTGCGCACCGGCCCGTACCCCTACTTCCTCACTACCCGCATCCGCTCCGAGATGGGCCATTTGGCGAACGACCAGGCCGCCGAGGCGATCGAACGACTCGCTCATGACGGGCTGCGGCGTGTCATCGGGATGCACGTCTCGCGCACGAACAACACGTTCGAGCTCGCCGCAACGGTGCTCGCGGACCGGCTTGGCACGATCGGCCTCGACGTGCCGGTGATCGCGGCGCGGCACGATCGGCCGTGCGAAGCCGGGGCAGTCGAGCTCGGCGGCCAAGCGACGCTGTTCGAGCAGGGCGCGCTGTGAAGGCCCCCGCCGCAGGCGATGCGGTCGTCCCAGAGCCGCTCGTCCGCCTGCGAGGACACCACCTGATCTGCCTGCAGTTCTTCCGCGGGGAGGGCTACAGCGAGGACTTCGTCGAGAACCTGACCGCAGCGCTGTCGCGCCTCGAGAACGAGCCCGCCACGGTGGTCGAGGGTGCCGACGACGTGTGCGCGGCGTGCCCGAGCCTTTCGGCAGACGGGCTCTGCGTCTCCGATGAAGCGGGCGGGGAGGACGAGATCCGCCTGCTCGACGCGCTCGCGCTCGAAGGGCTCGGCGTCGGGCCCGGTGATGAGGTCCGCATGACCGAGGTGCGGACGGTACTCGCCGAGGACGGCAAGCTGGTCGCCCGGTGGCGAAGCGTCGCTTGCGAGGGGTGCGAGTGGGCGCGGGTGTGCGAATCAGGCTGGGAGCGGCTGGGCCGCTAGAACTCGATCCCTCGCCGGGCCTTCACGCCGCGGTCGAACGGGTGCTTCTCCGCGCGGATCCAGCTGACGTAGTCCGCCGCCTCGCGGATCTCGGCGGGCGCGTTTCGGCCGGTGAGAACGACTTCGACGGAGCGGGGTCGGGCCTCGAGTGCCTCGATGACGTCGGTGAGCGGGACGAGACCGGCGGCGATCGCTACGTTCAGTTCGTCGCAGACGACGACGTCGAAATCACCCGATCCGATCGCCTCGCTTGCGGCCCTCCACGCCTCGGCGGCAGCGGAGTGGTCCTCCTCGGTGGCACCTTCGGCGAGCAGCCCCGTCGATCGGTCGGCGGGCCGGACGACGAGAGCGCCGAGCGAGCGCAGCGGCTCGAGCTCGCTGCTCTCCTTGCCACCCTTCACGAACTGGATGAACGCGACCCGCAGGCCGCTTCCGAGCGCACGGACAGCGGCGCCGACGCCGGCAGACGTCTTGCCCTTGCCGTCACCGGTGTAGACCTGAACGAGCCCCTCGATCAGCGGCATGACCTGTCCCCTCGTCGCCCTTCGGCAGCATACCCCAGCTCTTGAGAGCGCAGGTCCGGGGCGAACGAGGTACGCCGCGAGCGTCTACGCGCTGTGCGCGGTCTCCGGCATCACGCGGACGCGCTGGGCCACGAGCCACGACGCGATGAGCGCGATTCCCAGCACGCTCACCACGATGCCGAAGAATGGCAGCTTCATCTCCCAACCGGAGTTGAGCACCGGGTTGTCGGGATGGAGCGCCCGCTTCGCGGGGTCGAGGAAGAGCGGCAGCAGGACCGCCCACATGCCGACAGTGAAAACGGCGTCGGCGATCGCCTTGCGGACGCGCGAATCGATGAGGAGTTGCGCGATCGTCAGGACGAACGCCGCCGCGAGCAACCAGGCCTGGGCCTGGAGGCGCGGGTCCTGGATCGCGACCTGAATGGGGCTCTCCTTGGAGCCGGTGAAGTCCCAGGTGTTGAGGGCGGCAATGACGCCGAGCACCGTGTTGAGCACCCAGAGCGGGATCGAGACCCACCTGAGACCGGCTTCCCACGCATAGAGGGCGGGTCGGCGCACGACCAGGAACGCGACGGCAAGCAGACCCATGACCGTGAAGGTGATGAGGCTCACCCACGTCGAGGCACCGTGGAAGATCGGCAGCTTCACTCGTGAACCGAGCAGCGCTTCCACGGGCAGGCTCGCGACGAGCCAGGCTGCGAGTGCCGCGAGGATCGCGGCTGCGCCGAAAGCGACATAGGTTCGAGTGCGGCTGGACATCCGGCCTCCGCTAGGTCGTGGGATCGGACCGTGATGCTAGCCAGCATCGCACCGTCCGGTCACGCGCAGCAGAAAGCCCACCGAGACGCCCGCAGGATCTCCCTGCCCGCTGGGGGGCTAGCAGGGCGGGCCGAGGGGGGTAAGGGTGGTACCTCGGCACGCGGGCGTTTCGGTGGGCTGCCGCGTCGGGCGCACGGGGTGTCATCGGTTTGCTGGTAGGTCGTGCGCTTCGACGCTTGCTGCGTGTCCGCCCTTGGGCGGCGTACTGCGAATGGTGGTGTTTCGGTTCTGCGATCGGTGCTACACGGAGTCCGGATGTCCCGATACGGTTGTCCTGTGCCATGAGTTTCGGCGTGCGTATGCGCGAGCACCAGTCCCACGGCGGAAGCAAACGTGACGGCCGTCACACAGGGGTGGTCACACTCTGACGCGGGAGTCCCGCCAGCGCTTGATCAGTATGAAGATGCCTGCGCCGAACGCCACGATCACGAGCGCGGCGAGAACCGGCGCGACGAACGCCAGGACCGTCATGATCGCCGCCCACACGTCCTCGACGAAGGAGACCACGGGCGCGCCGACCCCTCCCGTCGTCGCGTTCACGACCGGGCGGGCGGCAGCTTTGACCGAGTGCACGCCCCCAGCAATCAGCGCTCCGGCGATCACGAGCAGATAGGGGTTCACGTCTGCTTGTCCCGATGCGGCGACAGCGAGCACACCGCCCGCCGCGGGACGCAGCACGGTTTGGATGGCGTCGTTCGCGTGATCGACAGCCGGCACCTTGTCGGCGACGACCTCGATCACGAAGAGCACCGCCAGGACCGCGATGACCCACCAGTCCCCAAGGACGTCGAAGGGCTGCCGAAGCTGGATCCACCCGAACGCTTGAGCAAGCGCCACGGCGAGCAGCGGGATGTAGGCGTTGACTCCGGCAGGAGCAGCGAGAGTGATGGCGGTGAGCAGGTCCATCGACGCCTCCTCTCGACTCCGCGGCCTTGCGCTTTGGCTCGATGGGCACACTGTATCTGGGGCACGTGCTTCCGGTCCGCATGTGCGGGTTCGATCCTGCGTCGTGCGTCCGGAGGACCCGGCGGCTACTATTGTACGCACGGGATCGCGAAGCGGGGGGCACGCGAACATGGAGAGCACGCTCGACCTTGACCTGCGACTGGGGTCGGTCCTGGGCGCGCATCCGCAAGCCCCGGCCGCGCTCGCGCTGCTCCTCGACCGAGACCCGCACGACGACGATCTCTTCGACCCGCCGCGCGCGCTCGGCGACGATGTCCGGGTCCAGCTCCTGT
>JACRBU010000105.1 GCA_016213085.1 Coriobacteriales bacterium | reverse complement strand
TACATCCTGGCCTTCTGCTCGATGCCTTTGTTCGGTTGTGCTCCCAACCCTCGCCGCTTCCCGCAGGTGAGGTGAGTGGCCAGCTGCGGGTCGACGCGCTCGTAGACCGCACGGACGACAACAACCCGGACCTGAGAGTCTCTTGCTCGCAGACATCGCGGACAGGGCGCGGCCTCGCGCACAGTGGGCACCGACGCTTCGATACGGGCTTGAGCGCTCGCGTGCATCGCGCGATCTGTGCGAACGCGGCCCCCACAATGCGCGCTCACGGGTGGACGCGATCGAGATCGCGACCGAGATGCGCGACGAGTGCGAAAGCGGTCCGGACGACGACCGCTTCGTCACACGGAGAGTGTCCCGCCGAGGCATCAACCGAACAATGAGTATGCGAACCTCGTAAGACAGCATACGACGCCATGCGGGTCCGCGTAAGACGGCGGCTAGCCGTGTGGGCTGCCATCCCTAGTCGCGATCGCAGTCTGCATAACCCAGGTCTCTCGCTACCCCCTCTCGCCCCCCTCCCCATACTCCGCCGCTGCTTCCGCCGCCAGCCAGCTCTCCTCCTCAGGCGCCCCCGCTCCTCCCAGTGCCGGCCCCATCGGCCCGCTCGGCACGCCGCGGCGCATGCGCACTGGCGCACCAGCACTCGTGCGCACGACGTAGGGCCTCACATCGCTCGCGACGATCGCCAGCCCGCGTTCGTGGTTATTCTGCAGCGTCCCGTCGATCAGGTATGCGCGGTGTCGCACGATCGCCTCGCCCACGTGATCGAGCACGTCTTCGAACACGACGGCGTCGAGCAGCCCGGTCGGGTCCTCCATCGTCAGGAAGCAGGTGCGCTTGCCCGATCGTGTACGCGGCGTCTGGGCACGCTCGCGCACGCCGACGACGCGGACCTTCACGCCGTCGCCGAGCGAACGCAGGTCGCGCGCCCACGTCACGCCGCGCGCGACGAGGTCGTCGTACGCGAGCTGGAGCGGATGCTCCGAAAGCGAGAGCCCCACGAGCTCCAACTCCGCCGACACCCGGCGAGCGAGCGACCATCCGCTGGGATGCGTCGTGTCTTCCGGCGGACGCGTAGGTGCGGGTGCAAGCACGAGCACGTCATCGCCGGCCACACCCTCTCGCGCGAGCACCGACTTGATCTCGGGTAGCAGCGCGATCATCTCGTCGCGGGTCGGCGGCCTTCCCTCCTCGGTCACGCCGAGCCCGTCGAGTGCGCCGATTCGGATGAGGGACTCGGCGGGCTTCGGCTCGGTTTTGGTGCGGCGCAGGAAGTCGGCGAGGTCGCGGAAGGGGCGCACTTCGCGCTCGCGCGGGATGACGTCGAGTAGGCGCTGGTTGATCGCGTGCACATCCTTGAGGCCGACGCGGATGGCGCGGCCGTCGTCTTCGACGGTGTAGTCGGCGTTGCTTGCGTTGACGTGTGGCGGCAGGATCGCGATGCCATGTCGCCGGGCGTCATTGATGATGAGTCGCGGCGTGTAGAAGCCCATCGGCTCGTGATTCATGATCGCGGCGGCGAATTCGGCGGGGTAGTACGTGCGCAGCCACGCGCTCGCGTAGCTCACCACCGCGAAGCACGCGGCGTGCGCCTTGTTGAAGCCGTACGCCGCGAACCCCTCGAGCTGCCGAAAGACCTCTTCGGCGACGCTGAGATCGACCCCGCGCCCGAGGCAGCGCTCGATGAAGTGCGAGCGGATGCGCTCCATCTCCTCGCGGCTGCGGTCCTTCGTCATCGCTCGGCGAAGCGAGTCAGCCTCCGCCAGGTCGAACCCGGCGACGGCGCGCGAGACGAGCAGCACCTGCTCCTGGTAGACGATGACGCCGTAGGAGTCGGCGAGCACCTCGCGCATCGCCTCGTGCGGGACGGCGACCTCTTCGATGCCGTGGCGCCGACGGATGAACGGCGTGATCATCTCGGCTTCGAGCGGGCCCGGTCTGAACAGGGATATCTGCGCGATGATGTCCTCGAACGTCGAGGACTGCAGGCGGGTCGACAGGTTGCGCTGACCGCTCGATTCGAGCTGGAACATGCCTACCGTGTCCGCCCGCGCGATCATCTCGTAGACCTTCGGGTCGTCTTTGGGCAGGTCGAAGGGTTCGGGAACCGCTTCGGCGCCTACGCGCTCGCGCGCCAGCTCGACCGCGGTCGAGATCGCCGAGTGCATCCGAAGGCCGAGGATGTCCATCTTCACGAGCCCGAGCGCCTCGACGTCGTCCTTGTCGTACTGCGAGACGACGACGCCCTTTGCCGCCCACTGAAGCGGCGTCCACGACGCGATCGGCTCGCGCGTGATGATGAAGCCGCCGAGATGCGTGCCGATGTGCATCGGTGTGTGGTCGAACTGCTCGGCCAGCTCGACGATCTGTCCGTAGCGCGCCTCGTCGCGCAGCGGATGGTGCGCGCACTCCGGATAGGTCGCGAGCACCTCGCGCAAGCGCGGAGCGCTCACCCACGGCAGGTGGCGCGAGAGCGAGTTCACCTCGTCGATCGGCAGTCCGAACGCGCGCGCGACCGTGCGTACGGCGGAGCGCGACGTCATCGTGTTGACGGTCGCGACCATCGCGACATGCTCGCTGCCGAAGCGCCTGTAGATGAAATCGATGACCTCGTCGCGGCGCGCTGAATCGAAGTCGACGTCGATGTCGGGCATCTGGCGCCGCTCGGGATTCAGAAAGCGCTCGAAGAGCAGGTCGTGCGCGATCGGGTCGGCGTCGGTGATGCCGAGCGCGTGCGCGACGATCGAGTCGCCGGCGCTCCCCCGTCCCGAATAGCGAATCCCCTGGCTGCGCGCGAAGTCCACGATCTCTTTGACGATGAGGAAGTACTCCGGAAACCCCATGCGGTCGATGAGCGAGAGCTCGTGCTGGAGGCGCTGCAGCGCCTCGGGCGTCATCGGCCGGTAGCGTTCCTCGAGACCCGCCCACGCCATCTTGCAGAGCACCGAATACGGCGTCTCTCCTCGCGGGATCTCCGCCGAAGGAAAGTGGAATTCGCCGAGTCCGAGGTCGAGGTCGCAACGGGCCGCGATCTCGAGCGTGGCGTCGCACGCGCGCGGGAGCCCCTCGAAGAGCCTCCGCATCTCCGCGCCGGTCTTGAAGTGGAGCTCGGCGTTCGGGCGGTCGTAAGGTCCGGGGAGCTTCATGCACGCGCCGGTCGAGGCGAGCACGTCGTGAAGGCGCGCCTCCTCGGGATGCAGGTAGTGCACGTTATTCGTGGCGACGACCGGCAGGCCGAGCGCGTCCGCGATCGCGGTCAGCCCGCCGACGATGCGCGGCCCTTCGGTCGTCATGGGATGCATGAGCTCGACGTAGAAGTCGCCCGGCGCGAAGCACTGCGAGAGGCGGCTGATAGCGGTTCGTGCGCGACCGTGAGCACCCAGGGCGATCGCTTGGGCCGCCTCGCCGTTCAGGCACCCCGAAAGCCCGATGAGCCCCGCCGAATGCCGCTCGAGATCGCGCAACCCGACGACGGAGTTCTCGAGGGGCCCGCGCAGGTGCGCGCGCGAGAGCAGCCGACAGAGATTGCGGTAGCCCTCCAGGTTCTGCGCGAGCACCGTGAGGTGGTATCCGGTGCCTGCGGCACGGCCGAAACCGACGGGCGCAGGCAGCGTGAGGCGCCTCTCAGGCGGCAGATCGCCCTCGTCGCCGAGGATGCCGGCGGTCTCGACGACGATCTCGGCGCCGACGATCGGCCGGATGCCGGCCTTCTTCGCCTTCTGGTAGAAGCGGATCGCCCCCGAAAGCCCCTGGTGATCGGTGAGCGCGAGCGCCGACATGTCGAGCGCGCACGCACGCGCGATGAGCCCGTCGAGCGATGCCGCTCCGTCCATGAAGCTGAAGCTGGAGTGCACGTGGAGGTGTATGAATCCCGATGACATCTCAGGCTCGACCTGGCCTCTAGTCCTGAATCCCGACGAGGCGCCACTCGGCCTCGATGCGGTCGTACGCGAGGTCGTAGACTCCGCCCCGGGCGAGCACCCGCCAGAAGCGGCGCGAGACGTGCGCACGCGGGTCCCACCAAGCGCGTTCGGTCGCCCAGACCTGCACGATCGCGTCGATCCGGTACGTCTTCTCGCCACGCCTGAACGCCGAAGGACAGCGTCGCTCGGCGTCCCAGACGACCGTCACGGCCTCCTCGGTCTTCTTCGAGGCCACTGTTCCGTTCAGGAGGTCCGACGCGCGGCTGAGCCACGGGCTCTTGAGGAGCTCGATGACGACGGGCATGCGTGACCGGCGAGTCTCGAGCAGTTCCATCGGCTGGCCTTCGGGCTTTGCGTTGTAGCGTTTGATTGCGGCGTTTCGGCCCATGGAGATGCGCGCTCCGTCCTCCCCGAGGGACACGACACCGCGCGATTAGGGGTCGCGCGGTTCCTCTCGAGTATATCGAACATACGTTCGATATACCACCCGAACGAAGGCTACAGCGAAGGTCTGACAGGAATCAATGCGGCCCGATTGAGGGGCCTTAGGGCCAGGGCGATTTCAGATTCGCGCACCTGACGCTACTTCTTGGCGAGCTTCCGGTATGTCTCGTCGGAGGCTCTGAGGAGTGCCGTTCGCTTGGCATTGCGAACGGGCTTGGTGACGCTCTTCAGAAGACGCTCCGCGTCCCTGCCTTTGAGCGTAGGGGTGGGTTCGATGGGTTTGGCCATGCCGTGCACTCCTCCGCGGAACAGCTGTGACTCGAAGCTGCTCGATGGTTCCTCGTCATTCACGAGGCTAGGTGGGATGCCTAAACAGAATCTCACCGTTGTCTTTGTACCATCTGTCGGCATCCCAACTGAAGGTGCGTAGCTCCGTCCAGTTGCGGGCAGCCCATGCGGGCTGGTCAGGAAACCTCGAGCAGCGGCAGCACGACGATGCTCTCCCCGAGCTCGCGCGCGAGCGCGATCGGTTCGGCTGCATCGCCGATCTTGACCGTGAGCGGGCCGCCGAAGGGCGCCGCGGACTCGACGGTCACCGTGGTGCCGGGGCGCAGCCCCAGCTCGCCGAGGTAGCTCAGGACCTGCTCGTCGTCTTCGGCCACCCTGATCACAGTTCCCGTCTCGCCGACGGGCAGGTCCGCGAGAGCGGCGCCGACGACCTTGGTGACCACTCCCTCAGACGACGGGACCGGATGCCCGTGGGGGCAGACCTCAGGGTTGTTGAGATAGGCCTCGAGCGCTTCGAGTACGCGCGGCGAGAGTGCGTGTTCGAGTCGGCACGCCTCTTCATGGGCGACGTCCCAGTCGAGGCCGAGGATGTCGACGAGGAAGATCTCGGAGATCCGATGGCGCCTGACGATGTCTACCGCGAGCGACTCGCCTTCGGAGGTGAGCTCGACGTCGGTCCCCTTGCGCACGACGAGGCCGCGCTCCGCGAGACGCTTGAGCGTTGCCGTGACCGTGGGGCCCGAAACGGCCATCGCGTCGGCGAGCTGCGTGGGCTTGACCGTGCCGCGCTCGGCCAGCTTGTAGATGATCTCGAGGTACTCCTCGAGCGTCGGCGTCGGCACTGGGGACCTCCGTGTTCCTGGGTGCACTCCATGGTGTCACATCGGGCAAACCGGGTCACGATTGCGAGCGGCTTCGGGGTCGATTATCCCCGTGGACTGCAGGTGTGACGTGGGGCACGTTTGAGTTATCCACATTTCCCCACTAATCCACAGGTCGGCACCGTTCGTCACCGCGATGCTCCCGCTTATCCGAAATCGGTGCAACTTCGGGAAAAGCGGTTGACCCCACCCTGTGGCGGGGGTAGATTCCTAACTGTCCCCAGAGGTTGGACGCAGCGGAACCCAGAAAGACGGTCTACCAGCAGCTGCCGACGACGGATCCAAGGACGAGAGGCGTACCGCGAGGTGGCCTCAAGAAAAGGGATCCAAAGCGGTAAGAAACGGAAAACCGGTCGAGTACGGAAACCGCAGGCGAGGTCTCTGGGGATACCTCTGTTTACGGCCGGTATGCCAGCCGAGCGATCGGCGATTCCCACACGACCACTTCGGCGACTTGCACCCGCGGGTCGACCAGCGCCGATAGCCGTTCGTGGATCACGCGCGCGAGGTTCTCGGCGGTCGGGCTGATCTCGTTGAACGGCGGGACCTCGTTGATGTAGACGTGGTCGTAGGTCTCCAGCACCGCGGCCAGGTCCTTCTTGAGCAGCGCGAAGTCGTCGACGATGCCGATCTCGTCGAGGGCCTCGGCCTCCACGGTGACCTCGATGTCCCAGGTGTGCCCGTGCAGATTCTTGCACTGGCCGGGGTAGCCGTAGAGCGCGTGAGCGGCGTCGAAGTGACCCTTCACGGTGAGCTGGTACATCGGTTCCTCCTTGGGTGTCGCGCGGTGCGCAGCCTGAGCGCGCCTCAGAAGAGCGTGGCCTGCGCAG
>JACRBU010000099.1 GCA_016213085.1 Coriobacteriales bacterium | reverse complement strand
GCAATCCCCCCAGCGGCGGTCTGCCGACCGTCGCTGGGTAACACCGCTTATTGCGGACTTTGCCGCAATAAGCGAGCTGGTTCGAGCAGACCGCTTCGCGGCAGCTCAACCAGCTCTGGGCGCAAGCTCAATCGAGTATATGACGGACGCACGGAAAGGCACGATGCTTGGACATGCCGACGCTCACGATCGGGTCGAGAACGGCACGCTTGCCCATTATCCAGGGTGGCATGGCTGTGCGCATCTCGCTGTCTCCACTGGCCGGTGCCGTGGCCAAGGCGGGTGGCATCGGGATCATCGCCGGTTCGGGTCTCGACGTCGACGAGCTCGCCAACGAGTTGCGCTCAGCGCGCGCCACGGCGGGTGACGGCATCATCGGTGTCAACGTCATGGTCGCGGTCCGCAAGTTCAAGGAACTCGTGCAGGCCGCGATCGCCGAGGGCGCCGATATAATCATCGCCGGCGCGGGCTTCTCGCGTGACGTGTTCGCGTGGTGCAAGGAGGCGGGCGTCGAGATGGTGCCCGTGGTCGGGTCCGCTCGCGTGGCGAAGCTCGCACAGAAGTTCGGCGCGAGCGCTGTCGTGGTCGAGGGCTTCGAGGCCGGCGGGCATCTCGGCACCGATCGCATGATGGAGGACCTGCTTCCCGAGATCATCGAGGCGGTCGACATCCCTGTCATCGGCGCCGGCGGCGTCGTCACCGGGGCCGACATCAAGCGCGTCCTCGACATGGGAGCCGCGGGAGTGCAGATGGGTTCGCGATTCGCCGCCACGGTGGAGTCCTCTGCGTCCGAAGCGTTCAAGCAGATGTACGTGGACGCCACCGAAGACGACATCGTGCTCATGAAGAGCCCGGTGGGGCTCCCGGGCCGGGCGATCAGCAACCCGTTCATACAGCGCATATCTCGGGGCGACTACCCCGAAAGGCCGCCGTGCCTCGCATGCCTCAAGGAGTGCGGCAAGGAATACTGCATCATCGACGAGCTGATCATGGCTCAGGAGGGTGACGTCGAACGCGGTCTCGTCTTCGCCGGCAGCTCAGCGGCGCGCGTGCACGACATCCCGACCGTCGCCGAGCTCATGGACCGCCTGGTCATGGAATGGCGTCAGGCCGAAGAGAGGGGTACCGCATGAGGCGAGTCGCCGTTACCGGAATGGGCATGGTGACGCCGGTGGGCATCGGCGTAGAGGCGACATGGAACGCCCTTCTCGCCGGCCGCAGCGGTATCTCGAAGGTCACGCATTTCGACGCTTCGCAGCACACGACCCAGATCTCCGGCTACATCCCGCAGTTCGACGCGAGTCACGTTCTCGACCCCAAGGAGCTCCGCAGGGTCTCGCGATTCCAGCAGATGGCCCTCGTAGCCGCCGATGAGGCGCTGATCGACTCGGGACTTGAGATCACCGACGAGCTCGCGCCGCGCGCAGGCGTCATCGTCGGCAGCGGCATCGGTGGGCTTCAGATGATCGAAGAGCAGCTCGCCGTCCTCAAGGAGCGCGGTCCGGGCCGCATCAGCCCGTTCCTCACGCCGATGATGATCATCGACCTCGCTGCGGGTCACATCTCGATCAAGTACGGCCTCAAGGGCATCAACTACGCGCCCGTCTCCGCATGCGCAACCGGTTCGCACGCCATCGGCGAGGCCGGGGCCGCGATCGTGCGCGACGACGCCGACGTGATCATCGCGGGTGGCGTCGAGGCCGGCATCACGCCGCTTGGCCTCGGCGCGTTCTGCGCCGCGCGCTCGCTCTCGACGCGCAACGACGACCCAGCGCGCGCATCCCGCCCGTTCGACGCCGGTCGCGACGGCTTCGTACTCGCCGAGGGAGGCGCAGTGCTGGTGCTCGAGGAGATGGAGCACGCTCGTTCGCGGGGCGCGCGCGTCTACGCCGAACTCGTCGGTTACGGTGCGACCGCGGACGCGTACCACATCACCGCTCCCGCCTCCGACGGCAACGGGGCCATGCGCGCCATGGAGCGCGCCCTCGAGACCGCGGAGCTCGCGCCGTGCGACGTCGGCTACATCAACGCCCACGGCACCTCGACCGACCTCGGCGACATCGCCGAGACACGCGCGATCAAGGGCGTCTTCGGTGCGTGTGCGCCGCCGGTCAGCTCCACCAAGTCGATGACCGGCCACATGATCGCGGCAGCGGGCTCCGCCGAAGCGGCGTTCTCGATCCTCGCGATCGAGCGCGGTGTCCTGCCGCCGACCATCAACCTCGACGACCCGGACCCCGAGTGCGACCTCGACTACGTCCCGAACGTCGCGCGCGAAGCGAAGATCGACGTCGCGCTCAGCAACTCGTTCGGCTTCGGCGGGCATAACGCGACGCTGCTGTTCAAGCGGGCGTAGGTCCCGATGGCTGACCCGAATGAACCGGTTCCGAGCGCGCACGATCTCGCCGAGCGCCTCGAGATAGCCGAGCGTGCGACCGGACACGTCTTCGCGGACCGAGAGCTGCTTCGCCAAGCGCTCACGCACCCCTCGGCGGTCGACGAGCGCGACCCGAGCGCCTACTACGAGCGCCTGGAGTTCCTCGGAGACGCGATCCTCGGCTTCCTCATCGCCGATGACGTGTACACCCGCTTCCCGCAGATGGCCGAAGGCGGGATGACCCGCATCAAGATCTCGCTCGTCTCGGGTGGCACTCTGGCCGCAGTCGCCGGCGAGCTCGGCCTTGCCGACGCGCTCATCCTCGGCGACAGCGAGCGTGGCACCGGGGGCAGAGGCATGGCTTCGGCGCTCGAGAACGTCTACGAGGCGCTCACGGCCGCGCTCTACCTCGACGCGGGGATGGATGTCGCACGCGAGTGGGTGCTGCGTACGCTGGGGCCGCTCATCGCCGAAGACGCCGCGAACCAGCCGGACAATCCGAAATCGCTCCTGCAAGAGCTCCTGCAGGCGCGTGGCTCGATCCCGCGCTACCGCATCGCGGGGGAGCAGGGTCCGCCGCACGATCGCACGTTCTTCGCCGAAGTGACGGTCGAGGGCGAGCTGCGCGGCGCGGGAAGCGGACGTTCCAAGAAAGAGGCCGAGATGGCCGCCGCCGCGACCGCGCTCGCCGAGCTCCAGTCCCAAGGCGAGACCCCGGCCTGACCCGAGCTGCGGCAGCGCTCGATCCGCGCGCGAATGCCCTTCGGATCGCCTTCGGCTTTGCTACACTAGGCACCGCTTCTCGCGCGCACACGCGCGCAACGCCCGGACAGGGGGACCGTGCACCTCAAGTCGCTCATACTCAAGGGCTTCAAGTCCTTCGCTGACAAGACGGGAATGTCGCTCGAACCGGGCGTGACGGTGGTCGTCGGGCCGAATGGCTCGGGCAAGTCGAACATCTCCGACGCGGTTCTCTGGGTCCTCGGCGAGCAGTCCGCCAAGCAGCTCCGCGGCCAGGCGATGGAAGACGTCATCTTCGCCGGGTCCTCGGCACGCCAGGCCGTCGGCATCGCCGAAGTCGACCTCGTGCTCGACAACTCCGATCACACGCTGCCGCTCGAGTTCCACGAGGTCACGATCACGCGCCGGATGTTCCGCAACGGCGAGAGCGAGTACCTCATCAACCAGTCGCCCGCGCGCCTGATGGACGTGCAGGACCTCCTGCACGACACGGGCCTGGGCCGCGACACCCACTCGATCATCAGCCAGGGCCGCCTCGACGAGGTCCTGAACTCGCGCGCCGAAGAGCGTCGCCAGCTCATCGAAGAAGCCGCCGGGGTCCTCAAACACAAGAAGCGCAAGGAGCGCGCGCTGCGCAAGCTCTCGGCGATGGACGCGCACCTGGAGCGTGCAAAGGACATCTCGAGCGAGATCGACCGGCAGCTCAGGCCGCTTCAGCGCCAGGCGAGCAAGGCCTCGCAGCATGCGGAGCTCACCTCCGAACTGCGCGAGCTCGATGTCGCCCTCGCGGTCGACGACATGCGCGCGCTGCAGACCGCGTGGGACCAGATCGCCAAGCGCGAGAAGGAAGCGGACGCCGACATCGAGCTTTCGCGCCTGCGCCTCTCCGAGAAGGAGCGCGAACTCGCGAAGTTCCAGGCGCTCCTCGAGGAAAAGGGGCTGTTCGTCGGCGACCTCGGTGAGCAGCGGCGCAGGATGCAGTCGATCCTCGAGCGACTCGACGCCGGCCTTCTCCTTCTCGAGGAGAAGGGCAAGAACCTCGTCGACCGCCTGTCCGACCTGCGCGCCAAGCTCTACCACTCCGAGACGCGCGCCGCGGCTCGCCGCAGCGAGCTCGAGCGCCTCACGGGCGAGCGCACCGAGACCGACGCGCGCCTCAAGGCCCTGTACGCGCAGCTTTCCGAGGTCCGCAAGGAGTCCGAAGCGGTTCGCAAGGCACGGATGTCCGCCGACGACGACCTGGGGTCGATCACCGCCAACATCCGGCGTGTCCGCAAGCAGCTCGAGGACGACCGCGCCGATCTCGCCAAGGCCACGCAGGCGCTCTCTGCGCTCACGCTCGAGGCGGAGCTCCTCGCCGAGCGCCTCGAGGGCGTCAAGGACCAGACGCAGGCCGCACAGACCACGCTCTCGGCTCGCCGCGGCCGGCTCGACCAGGCCGAGGCTCAGCTCGCGCGCGCCCGCAAGGAGCAGGCGCTCGCGGACTCCGACGTCGACCGGCGGGTCCGTGTCCTCGAGTCGCGTCGCAAGGACCTCACCGAGCACCGCGAGGCCCTCACCACGTCGCGTGCCGAGGCCAAAGGCCTCGAGGAGGTCGACCGGGCATTCGCCGCGGCTTCACCCGCGCTCGCATGGGCGCTCTCGCACGAAAAGGACCTCCCGGGCATGCTCGGCCCCGTCGCCGAGGCGGTGCACGCGCCCGAGCAGTACGAGGTGCTCGTCGAGCGGCTGCTCGGCGCCGACCTCTTCGGACTGGTCGTCGCCGACCGCCATGCCGCCGCGCGGATCGCTGAGCGCATGACCGCGGAGGCGGAGGGCGAGATCTCGCTCGTCCCCGTCGACGGCGCGCGCACGCGCCTTCACGGAGTCCCTGCAACCGGTCGCCCCTTGCTCCCCGAACTCGCGTGCGAGGAGTCCGTCCGTCACGCCGTCGAAGCCCTGCTCGGAGACGTATACGTCGTCGACACCATCGAGGAGGCGCTCGCCGCGGCCGAAGCGGACCCCACGGGCGCCCGCTTCGCGACGCCGGAGGGCGCGGTCGTATGGCCCAACGGCAAGCTCACGCTCGGCGCGCAGGTCGATAAGACCGAAGGCGTGCTCACGCGCAAGCGCCGCATCAACGAACTCCACGACGATGTCCTCGCACTGAGCGCCCGGGTCGGCGACGCTGAGGCCGCAACCGCCGAAGCAGAGGAAGCGCTCTCGGCGGCCCAGCAGGACGCGCTCGAGATCTCTCAGAAGCTCGCCGCCCTCACCGGCGAGCGTGACTCTCTGCTGGAGGAGACGGGACGCCTCGAGCAGGCGCTCACGACCCTCGCGGGCGAGATGGAAAGCGTCACGGTCCGCATCACCGAGATCGACGCGCGCAAGACACGCGAGGCGCCGTCACTCGACATGGTCGCCGCTCGCATCGAAGCGGGGGAGCGCGAGCTCGAGGAGTTCGAGGAGCGCTCGGCCATCGCCCGCGAGAACCGAGACTCGAAGTTCCGCGAGGAGAGCGCGACCAGCGAGCGGCTGAGCACCTGCCAGGTGGAGATCGCGACCGTGTCCGAGCGCGAGGTGCACCTCAAGCGCCAGGTCACGGCAATCACCAACGAACTCGCCGAGCTCGAGGACACGGTCCGGGCGTCGCGCGAGACCGAGTCCGCTCTCGAGGTCCTTCGCGAGCGCATCCAACCGGTCCACGACATGTACAGCGCCCTCCAGGAGCGGGCCGAGCACTGGGCGGTCAAGCTCCGAGACCGCGCGCGCTTCGAGCAGGCCGACTCCGATTCGCTGCGCGAGACCATCCACGGGGCCCAGGACGCTGTCAAAGAAGCCCAGACCGAGATCGACGAGAAGCTCGAGACGATGACCGACCTGCGCGTCGAGAAAGGCCAGCTCGAGATCCAGGTCTCGCAGGCCGCTCGTCGCATCGTCGAGGAGCTCGGCGTTCCGCTCGAGAGCGCGCTGAGCACCGAGCCGCTCGAGGACCGCGCGACGGCCTCCGAGCGTGCGCACAAGATCCGCAAGCAGATCTCGAATCTCGGCCCGGTCAACCCCATCGCCATGGAGGAATTCCAGTCCCTTCAGAGCCGACGCGACTTCATGAACGAGCAGATCGAGGACCTCGAGAGCTCGCGCAAGGCGCTGCACAAGGTCGTCGCGGCGATCGACCGCAAGATGCGCGACCGATTCATCGAGACCTTCGAGCTGGTCGACGAGGCGTTCAGGGAGATCTTCGGCGTGCTGTTCCCCGGGGGACATGCCGAGCTCACGCTGACCGACCCCGAAGACCCGGAGGCCACGGGCGTCGAGGTCGTCGCGCAGCCGCGTGGCAAGAAGCTCTCGAAGATGTCGCTCATGAGCGGCGGGGAGAAGTCGCTTACCGCGCTCGCGCTGCTGTTCGCCGTATACCGCACGCGCCCGTGCCCGTTCTACATCCTCGACGAGGTCGAGGCCGCGCTCGACGACACCAACCTTCGGCGATTCGTGGCCTTCGTCGACTCGATGCGCAACCGCACGCAGTTCATCGTCGTCACGCACCAGCGCCGCACGATGGAGATGGCCGACGTTCTCTACGGCGTTTCGATGCAGGCCGACGGGGTAAGCAAGGTCGTCAGCCAGAAGCTCGATCGCGCGAGCGCTTCGGCAGAGACGGAGACCGATGAGCACGCCGTGGTATAGGCGGATCGCCGAGGGGCTCACGCGTTCGCGCGAGAGGCTCGGCGAGGAACTCAACGTACTCCTGCGGCGCGGCCCCAACCTCGATGAGGAGTTCTGGACCGAACTCGAGGACACCCTGATCGGCGCGGACATCGGCGTCACCGCCACGACCGAGATCGTCGACCACCTCCGCGACCAGGCGGCCCGCAAGGCGCTTCCCGATGCTGCCTCCGTCGTCGACGCCCTGGCCGAACAGCTGGCAGGGGAATTCCCGACGCCCGATGAGGACCCGCTCGCGCTCACACCGGTGACGATCCTCGTGGTCGGCGTGAACGGGACCGGCAAGACGACCTCGGTCGGCAAGCTCGCCAAGCAGATCACCGATGAGGGGCGCTCCGTCATCCTCGGCTCGGCGGACACGTTCAGAGCGGCCGCCGCCGAGCAGCTCGACATCTGGGCGGACCGCGCGCAGGTGCCGATCGTCCGCAAGGAGCGAGGCGCCGACCCGGCGGCCGTAGCGTTCGACACGGTGGCCGAAGCGGAGGCCACCGGCGCCGACGTCGCGCTCATCGACACCGCGGGTCGTCTGCACACCTCGGCGGACCTCATGCGCGAGCTCGAGAAGGTCCAGCGTGTCACCGCGAACCGCTCCAAACCGCCGGTCAGGACGCTGCTCGTGATGGACGCGACGACGGGGCAGAACGGCCTCGCACAAGCGCGCGAATTCCACACCTCACTTACCATCGATGGCATCGTCATGACGAAGCTCGACGGGACCGCGAAGGGCGGGATCGCGGTCGCCGTCGCCCGCGAGCTCGGCATCCCGATCCTGCGGATCGGCGTCGGCGAAGGCATCGACGACCTGCGTCCCTTCGACGCTCTCGGGTTCGCGCGAGCGCTCGTCGGCATGGGCGATGCCTGAGATACCGCTCGACGATTCAGTTCTCGCGGGCGTGCGCCCACCTCGGGACCCCGAGCGCGGGATGCGCTTCGCAAAGCTCGTGTTCGGCCCGCTGGTGCTTCTGCTGTTCGCGGTGTTCCTCGTGTTCTACGTCTTCTTCTCGGCAACGGTCGTGGCCGGGCCGTCGATGCTCGAGACGCTTCGGCCCGGAGACCGTCTTCTCGTCACCAAGTCGTACGACTCGCCGAGCCGTGGCGACATCGTCGTGGCGACGATCGCCGGGGAGCACGGCGACCCGGATGTGGTGATCAAGCGCGTTGTCGCGATTCCCGGTGACACCGTCGAGATCCGCAAGGACGTCGCGTTCGTGAACGGCAAGGAGGAGCCGAACCCCGGCCTGCAGTGGATCCCGGGCGAGGGTGAGGACGTCCCGCCGCAGATCCTGCGCGACGACGAGGTCTTCCTGATGGGCGACAACCGCCCGCTGTCGTGGGACAGCCGCTTCGTGGGCGCCGTGCCGCTCGAGGACGTCCAGGGCAAGGCGACCTTCATCTTCGCACCGATCCAGCGTATGGGACCCGTGCACCGCTAGCCCGAACACCACCCGGCCGGGATTGAGCTGCGCCGCAGGCGTCTGCTCGAATCCCGGCGCAGAAAGCAGACCAGGTCTGCTTTCTGCCGTGATAGTCTTTGCGAGGCACCCACGACCGAAGGAACGCACCTCATGTTCCAGAACCTCTCCGACCGCCTGCAGGCGGTCTTCGGAAAGCTCACAGGCAAGGGCCACCTCACCGAGGCGGACGTCGACGCCGCTATGCGCGAGATCCGCATGGCGCTCCTCGAAGCCGACGTCAACTTCAAGGTGGTCAAGGACTTCGTCGCTCGCGTCCGCGAACGCGCCGTCGG
>JACRBU010000098.1 GCA_016213085.1 Coriobacteriales bacterium | reverse complement strand
TCCGCCCACATGAGCGACGGGTCCACCGGCAGCGGATGGGCGATCGGCTTGCCATCCAGGATCAGGTGGTTCTGCCATTCGACCTTGGTGCGCGTGTTGCGCCGGATGGCGAAGCTCGGCCCGAGCCACGTCGACTGCGGAGTCGTGTAGGTCGCACGCCAGTTGAACCCGACCGGCCGGTAGCCCCACACGGTGGTCGGCTTCATCTCGGGATGCACGCGTGACTTGAACTGGTACATCCCGACCTTGTAGTAGTTCGGCATGTTCCTGCTCGCCGCGGGCATGACCCCCGGCACCGGGAGCCCCTGCACGTACTTGTCGAGCGTCAGCGGGTTCTGGGCGATGCCTTGAAACGCCACGGTGAACGCCGCGGCGCGTTCGACCAGGTGCGTGGGCACCAGGACGCCCGCACCCATGAGCGCGCCGAACTTGACGAAGGCGCGTCTTGAAACGGTCATGGTAGTTCCCTCCTCAGGCGAAAGTACCGTTCGGCATCACAGGTGGCGAGGCGGAGCTCGGCCGGAACAGCCGCTCGCGACGGGCTGCGGATTCGCTCCGTCGGCGTCTGCCGTGGCTGACACCACAACCAATCCGAATCTGAGTCGAGCCGGCCCGAACACGGCCTCCGTCATCTCGTTTCGCGAGACGAACTGCGCTCGAAGGCGGGGCGTCGGTCGCTCGCTGAACAAGCCAGGGCCCCGCGACGCCGCCGTGACGCGGGGAGTCGATGAGAGCGCCACCACCGCAGCGAAGACGACGTGGGCGGTCAGATGCACCGAGATGACAAGCAGGACAGCGGCGTACGCTGTCGCACAAGGAATGCACCTCGGCCGTCTCGTGGAAGCTGATGGTGTTCTCGACCCGCTCAAGGAACGCCTTTGTGTGGGTAGTCGGGCGTGGACACGGACGCCGCGGTGTCCGTCATGAGGTTCTTCTCATTCAGGCGGGCTAATGAAACCGCCCGGGCTTGGAAGCCGAAGGGCCGCCCGTCCGGGCGGCCCTTCATGCGCACATCGGCGCTATCAGCAAGATGACGCGGGGGCTTGGAACCTCGACAGCGGGGGGGCTCACGTCTCGGCCGCCCTGCCACGTCATCATGTTGTCATCCTTGTTGCAGGGGCTGGTACCCGAGCTGGCGCTGAATCAACACCTCAGCGATACCAATCTTGGTGAGCGGTAGGAGTTCGTCGGCAAGTAGCCTCACGCGGTTCGAACACGGTCTGCGACAATACGCACGTGCGGCGCATCATCGACATCCACACGCACGTCTTCCCCGACGCTCTCGCGCCTTCGGCGATCGCTGCGCTGTCCGAATCCGCCGACCATCCAGCCTACTACGATGGCACGGTATCTGGCCTGGTCGACCTCATGGACCGGGACGGGATCGCGGCCTCGGTCACGCAGCCGGTCGCGACCAAGCCTGGCCAGGTGAGGTCGATCAACGACTGGGCGGCCTCAACCGCGAGCGACCGCATCATCCCCTTCGGGGCCATCCACCCCGACCACGAAGATCCTTCGGCGGAACTGGAACGCATCGCGGCCATGGGCATCCGTGGATTCAAGATGCACCCCGACTACCAGAGCTGCGCCCCCGACGACGCTCGCATGACGCCGATACTCTCCGCCGCCCGCGATCTCGACCTCATCGCGTTCTTCCACGCCGGAGAAGACATCGGGCTCGAAACCCTCCTGGGGCACCCTCACGCCTTCGCTCGGATGCTCGACGCGTGGCCGGGGCTGAAGGTCGTCCTTGCCCACCTCGGCGGCTTTCGATGCTGGGAGGACGTCTGCGCCACGCTCGTCGGCCGAGACCTCTGGTTCGACACGGCCTTCACGCTGACCCACATGCCGGACGAGAGTCTCGTCGATCTCATCCGCGCTCACGGATCCGACCGAGTGCTGTTCGGAAGCGACGGGCCGTGGACCGATCCCGGTCAGGAGCTCGTCCACCTGCGTCGCCTCGGCTTCACCGAGGAGGAGCTCGATGCGATCTTGGGCGGGAATGCCGAGAGGCTTCTCGGACTCTAGCTCGTGTGATCCGCCGCAGTTCCTTCGCCCGGCAGACGGCGGGATCCGATCGACTACCCGACCGGCTTGGCCGGAGGCTCGATCACGGTCTGGCCGCCCATGTAGGGCTGCAGAGCGGCGGGCACGCTGATCGAGCCGTCGGCGTTCTGGTAGTTCTCGATCACGGCGGCGAGCGTTCGACCGACAGCGAGCCCGGACCCGTTGAGCGTGTGCGCGAGCCGCGACCCCTTGAACTCGCCGGTGCTCCGGTACTTGATCGCAGCCCGTCTCGCTTGGAAGTCGGTGCAGTTCGAGCAGCTCGAGATCTCCTTGTAGCCGTCGTAGCTCGGCAGCCAGACTTCGAGGTCGTAGGTCTTCGCGGCGGAGAAGCCCAGATCGCCCGTGCACAAGATGATGACCCGGTACGGAAGGTCGAGCTTCTGCAGAATGCCTTCGGCGGCCGCGACCATCGTTTCGAGCTCGTCGAAGCTCGTTTCGGGAGAGGCGAACTTCACCATCTCGACCTTGTCGAACTGGTGGACGCGGATCATGCCCCGAGTATCTCTCCCGGCCGAGCCGGCCTCCTCGCGGAAGCACGGCGTATAGGCGCAGTAGCGAAGCGGCAGGTCGCTCGCCTCGAGCACCTCGTCCCGATGGATGTTGGTGAGCTGGACCTCGGCGGTCGGGATGAGATACAGGCCGTCCGTCGTCTGGTAGAGGTCCTCTTCGAACTTGGGCAGCTGCCCGGTGCCGGTCAGCGTCTCCGCGTTGGCGAGCGCCGGCGGCGACCATTCGACGAACCCGTTCGCACCATGAACGTCGAGCATGAAGTTGATGAGCGCCCTGTTGAGCCGGGCGCCATCGCGGCCAAGCAGCACGAACCGCGATTCCGCGAGCTTGACGGCGCGCTCGAAGTCGATGATCCCGAGCGATGGGCCGAGGTCCCAGTGGGCCTGCGGCTCGAAATCGAACTGGCGAGGCGTCCCCCAGCGGCGCACCTCGGGATTGAAGGTCTCATCTTCGCCGAAGGGCGTCGATTCGTCCGGGAGATTGGGCGCGGTGAGCAGCATGTTGCGAACGTCTGTGTCGGCTGCCTCGACGTGCGCCTCGATCGCGCTGATGCGTTCGTTGATCTCGCGCACCTCGGCTTTGAGCGCTTCGGCCTCGTCGCGCTTGCCGTCGCGCATGAGCCCGCCGATGAGCTTCGAGGCCTCGTTTCGCCTGGCTTGCAGGCCCTCGAGCTCACCGATCAGGGCCCGCCGCTCGGTATCGAGCTCAAGGAACCCGTCGACGCTCCACGAGGCACAGCGGTCCGCCATCGCCTTGCGTACGACATCAGGGTTCTCTCGGACGAAACGAGCGTCAAGCATCGAGGCCTCCAGGCCGGCAGCGCTGAGGCGGCCGACGGTCCAAGCTGCGGGTCGCAGACGAGCAGGTGAGAGCGGGTCGCAAACGCTGCGAGTATACCGTAGCTCCCCCGCCCGCAGCCTCGCGGCCGTGCGGCGCCCCGGCGCTCGCAGCCTCGCGACCGTGCACCGACCCGGGCGATCACGCTAGAGGTGTGCGGGGCATAGAGCACCACGGGGTCCGTGACGGAGCGTGCAGGAGCCGCATCATGAGCATCGAGCTCGTTCGAGGTGACATCACGACGTCGTCGGCGGACGCCATCGTCAACGCGGCGAACTCCCGGCTCTCGCCGGGAGGAGGCGTCTCGGGCGCGATCCACCGCGCGGGAGGGACGGCGGTCACCGGCGAGGCGGCGGCGTGGGTCGCCGAGCACGGACCGCTGGCGACCGGCGATGCGGCGATCACCTCGGGCGGCCACCTTCCGGCGCGCTACGTCATCCACACTGTCGGGCCTGTCTGGAACGACGGCGGCTCCGGAGAAGCGGAGGCGCTCGCAAGTTCGTACCGGCGATCCATCGAGGTCGCCGAAGCCCAGGGCGACATCACGAGCATCGCTTTTCCCAGCATCAGCACGGGGATCTTCGGCTATCCCGTGCGGCTCGCCGCGCCGGTCGCGATACGCGCGGTCGCCGCCGCGCTGGACGAGGCGCACCGCGTGAAGAGCGCGACGTTCGTGCTCTTCGATCCCGCGACGCTCGACGAGTACAGGCAGGCACTCGCCGCAGCAGGCCTGCCCTAGCCCGGTTTCCGCCCCCGCCGGGTGTCGCTCTACGCACGGCATGTCTCGACGTCCTTCACCCAACGCCACTGCTCCACAGGCTTCTTCAGCCTCGTTGATAAGGGGTCACGTGGCGTGGATTTCGTTCCGACCCTTCCCTGCGACACGCCGTAGGGACCTGGAGCGATCCAGGCTGGGGAGTTCACCCGACATGAGCGAGCACCAAGAAACTCACGCCGAGCAGCAGACCGCTGCTTCACCCGCCCAGGCCGATGTCTCGGACACGGGCTCGGCGCCCACGATGCTGAATCGCCCGGAGCTGCTTGGCGAGCTTCCCGACTCCGAGCAGGTCACGCTCCTGAAGCAGCTGCTCGATTCGGCGCTCGACATGGTCATCGCGCACACTCCCGAGGGCCAGCTCGTCTACTTCAACGACGCAGCGTGCGAGCTGCTCGGCTACGGACAGAACGAGCTAACGCAACTCGGCCCGTACGGGTGGGTCGGCCCGGATGCGATGACGACGGCTCCCGGACGCCTCGAAGCGATCCTTCACCAGGGACAGCTGGAGTTCACGAGCACCGCGCGACGCAAGGACGGCGAACTCATCCCTACGGAGGTATGCGCCACTCGGGTCGACAGCCGCTACGGCCCGCTCGTCGTCGCGATCATCAGGGACATCCGCGACCGGATCGAAGCTCAGCAGACCATCCTGCACCTCGCGTATCACGACCAGCTCACCGGCCTGGGGAACCGCGCGCTCTTCGACGACCGCATCGATCTCGCCATGGCCGACGCGCGGCGCTTCGGCGACATACTCGGTGTGGCCTTCGTCGACATCGACCGATTCAAGCCGGTCAACGACGTGCACGGTCACAGAGTCGGCGATCTCGTGCTCATCGAGCTTGCCCGTCGCCTGCAGTCGGCCACGCGCCGCCAGGACACGGTCGCGCGTCTCGGCGGCGACGAGTTCATAGTGATCCTGCCGAGGATCGGCGGCATGAGCGACCTCGCCCGAGTGGGCGCGAAGCTCGCCTCCGCGATTCGGCAGCCAGTGCTCGTCAAGGACGGCCCGCCCGTCGAGCTCGTCGGCTCCATCGGGCTTGCGCTCTTCGATACCGCCTCCGACGACGCCCGCTCGCTCCTCATGAAGGCCGATGCGGCCATGTATGCCGCGAAGGACGATCGGTACCGTGACTGGTGCGTCTACGAGGAGTGCATGTACGGCCCGCTCGCCAGTCGGGACGAGGCCTAACTCACCGTCCCCCGGCCAGCCCGGCTTGTGGTTTCAAACTGAGGTCCTCGTGACACTCCTCCAGCCTGCGGGTATACAGTCCTTGCCACCGGCTGATGCGGTCGCGCCAGCGAAACGAGACGCGGGCAGAACGCACGGGGGGAGCAAGATCGCCGGCGGCGCGGGACCGACGAGTACCACAGAGATATGCGGTGTGGTGCGCCATGACCTCGGGGGGAGGCGGCATGGCGCTGGGAAAGGACATCAGCTCGGACGCGCGTTCGCTCGCGGAGGCGTTCGTACGACTCGCTCCGGATCCGGCGATCGTCATCGATGAGGACGGGGACGTCCTCGCCGCTAACGACCTGGCAGCCGGGCTCTACGAGCGTACCGAGCGCGAGTTGACCTCGATGAATGCCACCGAGCTCCTCGCTGCCGACGAGACGCTCGAGGACTTCACTACGGAATCGCGCGAGGGTCCCACCGTCAGCGTCCATCTGCGCAGAGACGGCCAGCCCTTCGCCGCCGAGACGAGCGTCCGCGGACTCGATGCCGACGACTCGCGGATGTTCGCCGTGAGCATCCGGGACGTCGAGCGATGCTACGACCCCCACGACGAACTCAGGCTCGCCCGACTCGCGCTCGACGCTGCCTGGGACGGCGTCATCATGCACACGCCGGAGGGCGAGATGGTCTACTTCAACACCGCCGCCGCCAGCAGCCTCGGCTACACGCACGATGAGTTCGAAGCGCTGGGTCCCTGGGCCTGGATGAAGAACACAGACCCGCGCGTGCGCATCCAGCGCATGGAGGAGCTCCAGCGTACCGGCGAGCTGTCCTTCATCTCGCACGGCGAGCACAAGGACGGCACGGAGATGTTCCTCGACGTCCACGCGCGGTGGCTGAACACGCCATCAGGTCCGCTGATCGTCTCGGTCTCCCGCGACGTCACCGACAAGATGCAGGCCCAGGAGATGCTTCGCGAGATGGCGTTTCACGACCCGCTCACGGGCTTGGCGAACCGTGCCCTTCTCGACGACCGCCTCGAAGTCGCCATCGGAGAGGCATCTCGCCACGGAGACCTGCTCGGCATCGCCTATCTCGACATCGATGACTTCAAGCCCGTCAACGACAGCTTCGGTCACGATGTCGGCGATCAGGTGCTCGAGACCATCGGCAGACGGCTCGGCAACCTCGTTCGCGACCACGACACCGTCGCCCGGATGGGCGGCGACGAGTTCGTCGCGGTCTTCACGCGTCTGTCGTCCGAAGCCGGACTCGAGCGAGCCGCGAGCAAGCTGCTGCGGGCGATACGACAGCCGATCGAGGTCGAGGGGGTTCGAGTTCTACTGACCGCCTCGTGCGGCCTCGCGATGTTCGACCCCGCAGAAGATGACGAGCGCTCGCTGCTGATGAAGGCCGATCTCGCCATGTATGAGGCGAAGCGCAGCGCGCACATGACCTTCCGCGAAAAGGTCACGGAAGCTGGCGGCGACTCAAGGCCGGTCAAGACAGCTTCGAAGTAAGGCCTCTTATCGAAATCCCCGATCCGCGCGTGTCAGGCGACCGCACTCGGTGGTATGACAGAAGTGCGGGGCCGCCTAGCACCTTGGGGTGAGAGCATGGCACGAGTCGCAATGTCGGAGAGCTTCATCGACGCTCTGGCCGCGCTCGATTCGGGCGACGCGAAACGAACCGCCTCCTTCCTCGAGAAGATGACTCACGCCGAGAACGTCTCGGCGTTTCGACCGGAGAAGGTGCACTCGTCACCCGACCGGACGATCCGATCGCTTCGCGTCACCAAGGACCTTCGCGCCATCGCTCACGTTTCAGGCGATGAGTGGCTTCTGCTCTACGTCGCACGACACGACGTCGCGTACGCGTGGGCGCGCGACAAGTGCGTGATGTGCCATCCGGTCACCGGAGAGCTGCAGGTCGTCGCCGACCCGCATCGAGCCGAAGGCCGGCTGGCGACGTGGGAGCAACCTCGGGAGCCCGGGCTCTTCGACGACCTCACCGACAGGTACCTCCTCTCGATCGGCACGCCGCCGGAGTGGATCCCAACGCTGCGCCAGATCAAGAGCGAAGAGATGTTCCTCGCGGTGGCCGGAGACCTGCCGGCGGGCATCGCCGAGCGACTGATGCGGGTGGCCACCGGCGAGCTCGTCCCGCCACGGCTTCGCCCGGAATCCGAGCTGGCGGCCGACGCCGACGAGCACACCGAGAGCTGGATCTGCACGGTGGGGGACGCGGACACGCTCTGTCGCCTGCTGGACGACCGCGGAATCCCGCACGAACGATTCGCGTAGCGCGCGCTAGAGAGTCGAGAGCGCCGCGCCGTACGCCCCCACTGTCTGGGCGCTGTCGGGAAGGAGCACCTCGCCCTCGAACCCGGCGCGAACGAGTTCGGACATCGCCGCGTTCT
>JACRBU010000108.1 GCA_016213085.1 Coriobacteriales bacterium | reverse complement strand
GCTCTCTCAAGGCTTCACGGCAAGAAGACCATCATCGTCATCGCCCACCGTCTCGCCACCGTGATCCAGGCCGACCAGCTTCTCGTCTTCGACGACGGGCGGATCGTCGAGCGCGGGACACACCACGAACTCATGGAAGGCGGTACGGTCTACAAGCGACTGTTCGAGAGCCAGCTCATCTTGAGCACGCCGCCGGCGCCAGCGTCCGAGGCGGACAGCGGAGTCTAGACGATCCGCTGCGCACTCGATGCTCCTGGCCCCACCTCTCGGCGTCCTCGAAGTCGCTCGACCAGCCTCGTCGTCAGCTTCGGCCCGAGCACGGCGGTCATCGCCTTCCTGATGCGGATGTTGCGCTGCAGGCGCGCTTCGGCACGCTTGGCGGCTTCGAGCTGCGCCGGCGTGAGCAGTCCGCTGGCGATGACCTCCCGAACCACGATTGCATCCGTTTCGCGCATGCGGATCGCGTCGGCGGACTTCTGGACGTCTCCGCGCCGATGCACGGCCAGTGGCTGGTCCAGGTAGCGATGCCGGAAACCCTGGGCGAGCGCCATGAGCCAGAAGAGGTAGTCCTCCGCGTAGAGATCCTCACGGAAGCCGCCGACAGCGTCGAACACCTCCCGGCGGTACACCGCCCCCACGCCGAAGAAGCATGCGTCGAGCAGCTCTTCGATCGTGCACGATTCCGAGCCGGGGCGCGTCGGGTGAACGTCGGCCCGCTCCTGGCTACCGTCCGGATACTCGTAGTAGCCGTCCGACGAGAACACCGAAGCCTCCGGGTTCTCGGCGATGAAGGCATCGAACGAGCCGAGGTGGTCCGGTAGCAGCAGGTCGTCGGCGGAGAGCATCACGATCAGGTCCGCGCGCGCGTTGCGCACGGCGGTGTTGTAGGCGCCGCCCGACCCGCGGTTCTCCTGCGAGATGACGCGGATCCGACGATCGGCGGCGGCGAAGCGCTCGGCGATCTGGCGCGTCTCGTCGGTCGAACCGTCGTCGACGATGACGAGCTCCCAGTCGTCGAACGCCTGGGCGAGCACCGACTCGATCGTCTCCTCGAGAGTCGACTCGGCGTTGTACGCAGGCACGGTCACAGAGAAGCGCGGCACGTCAGGCATGCAGCACCTCCTCGTAGACCGACACGATCTGGCCCGCCACGACCTCCGGCGCGAAGCGCGCCATCGCGTAGTCGTGGAGCGCCTCCGGATCGAACTCGCCGAAATGGTCGAGCATCCAGTCGATCCCGTCGGCGATGGCGTCGACGTCGTTGACGGCGACGAGCCTCCCCACCTCGGGCGTGATGAACTCCTCGGGCCCTCCGCAGCGGGTCGACACGACCGGCCGGCCGCACATCAGCGATTCGGCGGCGGAGACCGAGAAGGTCTCGTGCGTGCTGCTGACCGCGGTGAACGCGGATTCGGCAAGGATCTCGCGGACTTCCGAAGTCCCCACACGCCCCGTGAACTCCACGATGTCCTCGAGTTCCAACGTGTGCGACAGCGCCTCGAGGTCCGCGCGGCATTCGCCGTCGCCGACGAGGAGGACGCGGAAGTCCGATCGCCTTTCGCGCAGCTGCTTCACTGCGGCCAGGAGGCCCGCGATGTTCTTGGCGGGTCCCATGATCGAGACGTGCGCGACGGTGAACGGCGGCTTCGTCGGCAACGGCGACGGATCGCTCACGGGCACCACGTTCGGGATGACGATCGGATCGGTTGCAAGGCCGAGTTCGGCGAGTCGATCCGCAAGCACCCGGCTCACCGCGATCGTGCGCGATGCTGCTCGCGCGATCGGCCGTAGGAGCAGCCCCACCACACCCGGGGTACGCACGAGACGCCTCTTGCTTTGCGGCATGTACTCCTCGGAGTGCTCGGTCACGACGAACGGTACGCCGAACCGCCGCTTGATCACGCGTGCGACTACGCCCGCCGGCCACAGCGCCTGGACGTGAACGATGTCCGGCCTGCCCCACGTCCCGCTGAGGAGGCCGAAGGCACGCAGCCCCGTCTTGCGCACCCCGAAAGGCAGGCGGGTCTGACTCGCAGGGACTCCGGCGCGAACGACGGGAATGCCACCCTCGAACGTCTCGAGAGGACTGGACTTCCTGGGCCCCACATCGATGTGCAGAACCGCGACGTCGACCATCGGTGCGAGCGCCTGGACCTGCTGTCGGATGAACACCCCAGCTGTCGGGTTCTCGGGACTCGGATACCAGCTCGGCACAACGAGCACTTTGAGACGGCGATCGGCGTGGGGCTCGGCGCCGATGCGGGAACCTGCAACTGCCTTCCGAAGAGGGTGCACAACCCGGTTCGCCGCGCGCAGCACCGCCAGAATCGGCTTCGCTCCCCTGTGCCCGAAGACGCGCTCGACCGATTCGGTCACGCGCGCAGTCTGCGCCTTCAGCACGTGCTCTCGCTGGGCTTCGACGAGCAGTCGCTTCTTGTCCTCGATGGCCGCCTCGATCTGGGGGGCGGTGCCCTCCGGGAACTCGCCGCTCGCCAGGAGGGTCTCGAGCGATTCGATCGCCGCAGCCACGCCCCTGACAGCGTCCTCGCTTCGGCGACCATCGAGATCCTGGTGGTAGACGTAGAGGGTCTTCGGCAGGTAGAGGGCTGATGCGCCCAGTGCCGTGCCGCGAAGCCAGAAGTCGTAGTCCTCGCAGTGGACTCCCTCACGGAATCCGCCGAGCCGCCGAAAGAGCTCGGCGCGAACGATCGCCCCGCCGAGCGCGATCACGCAACCGCCGAGCAGGTCGGAGAACGCCAGCGTGTCGACCTCGGCGCGGTCGCTGAACGCCTGCGACCGTCCCTCGCCGAGTTCCGTGCGGAGGTTCGGGTGGTAGATGTCGAATTCGGGGTGCGCCTGGATGAAGGAGTCCATTTCGGCGAGGTAGTCGGGAAGAAGCTCGTCGTCGGCATCGAGGAAGACGAGGAACTCGGTCTTGGCCTCCGAACCGGCCTTGTTGCGCGCGGAGGCGACCCCTGCGTGGGGCTCCTCGAGCAGGGTGATGCGGCCTTCGCGCTCGGCGAAGGATCGGGCACTGGCCGCCGTGTCGTCGGTAGAGCCGTCATCGACGATGACGAGCTGCCAGTCGGAGAACGACTGCGAGAGGACGGAGTCGATAGCACGCGCAAGGGTTGCGGATGCGTTGAAGGCAGGCAGGATGACCGTGTACGCCGGAGCTTCGGTCGAAGACGACTGGGCACCGCGGTCAGTCATCGGTCGTGGGTCCGTTCGAGCCTCGTGAGCGAAGCCAGCCCGAGATCTTGTTCACGCGCTCGTTGCCGAGAAGCCGCCGAGCCGCTTTGGAAACGAAGCTCCGAGCGGCGCTGACGGCGGAGCGCTCTCCGATCCGATCGATCAGACGCTCTCGGTCCCGGATGGTCTCCTCGACCGCGGCCTGCTCCTCAGGCGAGAGGTCGAAGTTGTCGCGCAGGTCAGTGACGAGCCGGATGTCCGACCGGTACGCGCGCTCGAGGTTCGCGGACTTCTGCGTGGCGCTCACCCGATGAAGCGAGAGCGCCTTCGGCAAGTACCGGTGCGTCGCGCCGGATGCCATCGTGCGGAGCCAGAAATAGTAGTCCTCGCCGAACACGTCGCGTCGATAGCCGCCGACGCGGTCGTACCACTCTCGTCGATAGGCGGCGCCTACGCTGAAGAAGCAGACCTTGAT
>JACRBU010000096.1 GCA_016213085.1 Coriobacteriales bacterium | reverse complement strand
TCGTACCCATGGGGGACAGTGGGGTCAGCGCCTAACCGACGGAAGGAAGCGTGGTGGCGACGAGAGGCACCGAGATCACGCTCGAGGAGTTCTTCGCCCCGAAGGAGCCAGCGTCGCGGGAGCTGTTCGAGGTCGTTCGAGGTGCGATCGAATCAGTCGGCGAGAGCCAGATGCGCGTCACGAAGAGTCAGGTCGCGTTCCGCCGACGAACCGCCTTCGCATGGGCGTGGGTGCCGGGACAGTACCTGAAGGGAAACGGGGACTTGGCGCCACTGGTCCTCACGGTAGACCTGCCGCGACACGACGCCTCGCCGCGCTGGAAGGAGGTCGTCGAGCCCCGCCCCCACCGCTTCACGCATCATCTCGAGGTCCGCTCGGCCCGCGAGATCGACGGGCAGGTCGTGGGCTGGATTCGGGAGGCATGGGAGCAGGCCGGGTAGCCATCGCCGCGCGAAGGCGCAAGGTCGAGTCATCGGAGTGCGCCACTCAGCGGTATGAACTACTCGCCGAACCCGACCGCAGGAGGCGATCATGGCCGCGATCCAGCTTCGCAATGAAGTCATCTTCAGGGCACCGACCCATGTCGGGCTGCTCGCCGAAGTCACCGGGGCGATCCACCGCGCAGGCGTCAACATCCTCGCCATCGACGCGTACGAACGAGATGGCATCGGTGAGTTCTTCATGATCACCGACAACAACAAGGACGCCTACGCCGCGCTCGAACCTCTCGGCGGCGAGATGGACATGCAGTCGGTCGTGGTGGCGCAGGTGTCCAACGCCCCGGGCGAACTAGCCGCGATCTCGCGCAAGCTCGCCGACAACGACATCAACGTCGGATACGTCTACGCGTCGGCAGCGGACGGCATCGACACGGTCATGATCGTGCTCAAGACCGCGTGCGAGGTGGACGTCGTGGAGCTGTTGCAGGGGATGTAGCGCCCTGGCGTCGCTCCAAGAGCAATCGCCGCAGGCGCAGCCCAGCCATAGCGGTCAGGTGACCGGCAATGCCGGTGGTGCTGCCTCACCGCCGTGCCTGAAGACGTCGATCGTGAGCAGCACCCCGGCGACGAGCAGCTCCACGAGCGCCGCCGCGTAGACGATGTAGGCGCCGATCACCAGTGCGAAGGGCAACCCTCCAGGCTCCGTCTCGCCGGACGCGAGACCGGTCACCTGCGCGAGCACCGAGGCCGCGATGATTGCGGCAAGCGCCACCCCGAGCCCCCCGCCGATGAGAGCCTTGTGTGAATCCGCCCGAAAGGCTGCCCACACGAGCAGAAACGCCCCACCAAAGGCCGACAAGCCGAGCTCGGCGGGCATGAGCCAGTCGAGTCTGAATGTGCCGGTCTGGATTGCGAGAACCGCTGTGAGTGCCAACGGTGCGACCAGCGGAAGGGCCACCATGGCGGTACCGACGACAGCGAGAATCCTGGTCAGGAGATCTCTGGTCTTCATCACAACCACCTCAATGAGTTTGTCCCCGGCTTCGTAGGGACTGCGTGGCTGGGAAGCGGCGACGGTCGGAGTGACGCCCCCCTAGAACGCGCAGCCCTCCAACCGCTCGAACACCACATCCACCCGCGCCAGGAACGCCCAGGGGTCGAAGATCTCGTCGAGCTGTTCGTCGCTGAGCGCGCAGTCCGGGTCGGTCGCCAGCAGGTCCCGATAGCTTGCCCCCGGCTGCGCCTGCTGGATGTCCTCCCACACCGACATCGCGTTGCGCTGCACGATCGCGTACGCGTCCTCGCGCAGCATGCCCGTGTCGACGAGTGCGAGCAGCGCTCGCGAGCTGTATATGAGACCGCGCGTCTTCTCGACGTTCGCCGCCATCGTCTCGGGGTAGAGCACCATCCCGTCGAGGATCCACTCGAGCTTGCCGAGCAGGTAGTCGAGCGCGATCGTGGAGTCGGCGAGCACGATCCGCTCCGCGCTCGAATGCGAGATATCGCGCTCGTGCCAGAGCGCCACGTTGTCGAACCCGACCTGCGCGTTCGCCTTCACGACGCGCGCCATCCCGCACACGCGCTCTGCGGTGATCGGGTTGCGCTTGTGCGGCATCGCCGAAGAACCCTTCTGCCCCTTCGCGAACGGCTCCTCGGCCTCGATGGTGTCGGTCTTCTGTAGCGCGCGGACCTCGGTGGCGATCTCCTCGGCGGTCGCGGCAACGGTCGCCAGCACCGCAAGGAACTGCGCGTGCCGGTCGCGAGCGATGACCTGCGTCGAGAGCGGATCGGGCGCCAGGCCGAGCTTCTCGCACACGTACTGCTCAACGAACGGATCGATGTTCGAGTAGCTTCCCACTGCGCCGCTGATCGCGCCCACCGCAATCATCTCGCGCGTGCGCGTGAGCCGATCGAGCGCTCGCCTGAACGCCCACGCCCATCGGCCGAACTTCATGCCCATGACCATCGGCTCGGCGTGGATGCCATGCGTGCGGCCGACGCACAGCATGTCGCGCGTTTCGAGCGCACGTCGCTTGCAGATCTCGCCGAGCCGCCGCACGTCGGCGATGAGGATGTCGATCGCCTGCGTCATCTGGTAGCAGAGCGCGGTGTCGCCGAGGTCCGAGGAGGTCATGCCGTAGTGCACCCACTTGCTCGGCTCGCCGATGTGCTCGGCCATGTTCGTGAGGAACGCGATGACGTCATGGTTCGTGGTGCGCTCGATCTCGTCGATACGCTCGACTTCGAAGGCGGCTCGCTCGCGAATCTGCGCGGCCTCTTCGGCGGTGATGCCGATCTGGCCGAGTTCGGCCTGCGCCTCGCACGCGAGGACCTCGATCTCCTTCCAGATCTCGAACTTGTTCTCGAGCTCCCAGATGCGGGCCATCTCGGGACGTGAGTAACGAGGGATCATTGGGTCGCCTTTCGCCCGGTATCTTGCAAGGCTTAGTGCACTTTATCGCAATGCCATAAGACGGCCTAAGACGGCGCTCCCCGATTGTGGAGGCGACTGGACCGCTTCGACCGCAAGCCCTGCTGCAAATAACTCACACCAATGTTACTAACATCGGTTGTTACTAACATCCCATGTTGGTATCCTCGTCTTCGTGACCACATTCGTGAACAGAGTCGATGAACTTGCCGCGCTTCAGTCCTGGTGGGACCGCGCCAACCGGAGGCTCGCCATCGTCTGGGGCCGGCGTCGCGTAGGCAAGACCGTCCTGCTACAAAGGTTCGCTCGGGACAAGCGGGCGGTCTTCCACTCTGGTGCCGGCAGGCCGCCGGGTGACGAACTCCGAGTCCTATCCGAGTCCGCTGCGGCTCTCAGACTCGGCGGCGCGCGAGACCTGCTTTCACGTCCCTTCGTGACCTGGGATGACGCCCTCGACTGGTTGGCGGATCGGGCAGCCGACGAGCCTCTGCTACTCGTGCTCGACGAGTTCCCCGAGACAGCCGTGACGACCCCCGCGCTTCCGGGCATTCTGCGAGCCCATACAGACCGAGTGTCGCAGTCCCAACTGCGCATCCTGATCTGTGGCTCGGCTGTGCGCACGATGCAGGCGATGCAGGAAGAGCGAGCTCCACTGTACGGGCGGTTCTCGCTCGCCCTGCAGCTGCATCCCTTCAAGCCGCACGAGTCTGCGCTGATGCTTCCCAAGCTCAAGCCAGCGGAGCGTGCGGTCGTCTGGGGGCTTCTCGGCGGGATTCCGCTCTACCTATCACTGTGGGACCAGCAAGCATCGGTCGCCGAGAACCTGCATTCGCTGTTCTGCACACCGACAGCCCCGCTCCTCGCCGAAGGAGAGTTGCTACTCGCTACGGAAGGAGACCTGACGGGACTCGCCGGGATGACTCTCAGGGCCATCGCGGCGGGACGCACCAAGCACCACCAGATCGCCGACGCCATCGGGATCGAACCATCCCGCATCATCACCCGGCTCACCGAACTCCGGCTCGTCGAACGCGTCGTCCCGGTGACCGAGGAACCCGCTCGAACGAAGCGCAAGAGCTATCGAATCTGCGACAACTACCTGGCGTTTTGGCTCGGCTCCGTGGAGCGCCACCGGTCGCAGATAGAGCGCGGCCTTGGCAAGCGGGTGGCGGCGTACCTTGAGCGGGGTCTGGAAGACGTGATGGGGAAGCCGTGGGAGGACGCGTTCCGAAGTCACCTGATCCGATTGGTCGCTGAAGACCGCATTCTCGAGGACATCGTCGCGCTCGGGCCTTGGTGGAATACGGACAACTCTGTCGAGATCGATGCGGTCGGGCTTGCAGGCAGGCGAAGAGTGGCCTCACTCCTCGGAGAGGCCAAGTGGGCCCGCTCGGAAGATGCAGTCCGCCTGCTGTCTGACCTTGCGCGAAAGTCGATCGCATTGCCACGCGTTGCCGAAGACCCCCTCCTCGTACTCTGCGCTCGGGAGGAAGTGCGAAACGCGCCTAGCGGCGTGGTGGCGATCACGGCGAGCGACATCTTCTAGTCGCACACCCGCGCCCCGCAGGTCTCCTGCCCCTCGCGCCGAAGTGAGGTAGTGACCCTCGGCAGGGACGGTCTCATGCCTCGTCGCCTTCACTACATCGACTGGCTCCGCGTGCTCGCGGTGCTGCTGCTCTTCCCGTTTCACACGTCACGGGTGTTCAACTACGGCGAGCCCTTCTACGTGAAGAGCCAGCACCTGTCGCAAGCGCTCAACTACTTCATCGGGTTCGTCAACATGTGGCACATGTCGCTGCTGTTCTTGCTGGCCGGCGCGTCGACCTACTTCTCGCTGTCGAAGCGAACGGTCGCCGAGTACGCAAGCGAGCGCGTTACGCGCCTGCTCGTGCCGCTCGTCTTCGGCATCTTCGTGGTCATCCCACCGCAGACCTACGTCGGCGCGCGCTACAACTCCGGCTACACGGGGTCGTTCGTCACCTACATCACGAGCGGCGCGTTCCTGCAGTGGAACATCCGCGACGGTGGCGACTACTACGGCGGGTTCGGCATCGGGCAGCTGTGGTTCATCGCGTTCCTGCTGCTGATGTCGCTCCTCGCCTTGCCGTTCTTCGCGTGGGCACGCCACCGCGGATCGGAGTGGACCGCCGCCGCCTCCCGCCGGCTCGCCCGACCGGCCTGGTGGCTGCTCCCTCCCGTCGTCCTCTACGTCGCCGAGGGACTGCCGCACATCGTCGAGGGCAAGCCGTTCTTCTTCTACCTCGCGCTGTTCGTCCTCGGCTTCATCACCATCGCCGACGACACGTTCGCCGCGGCTGCCGAACTGTTCCGATGGATCACGCTCTTGATTGGAGCCGTCCTCTGTCTTGCATACACGTTCGCCGCGCCGTGGCGCGAAGCCCTGCCCGATCCCTCGTTCGAGCTGACCGGGACGAATCTGCTCGGCATGCTGGGAGTTTGGCTGGTACTCCTCGGCCTTCTCGGCGTGGGGAGGCGCTACCTGGATGCCCCTTCGGCCACCTTGTCGTACCTCGCCGAAGGGTCGTATCCTGTATATATTCTTCATCAAACTGCAATCGTGGTTCTCGCGTACTGGATCGTCTTGCTGCCTACCGGCGGCATCGTGCAGTGGGTCGCGGTGCTGGTTGCCGCAGTCACCGCGACCTTCTGCATCTACGAGGCCATTCGCCGCCTCAGGCCTCTCCGCTTCCTCTTCGGCATGCGAGTGAAGACGCGATGAGCGGCCACCACCAGCACGTCGGGAGGCGAGTACGGTGAGCACGGGCTCCCAAGTCCTCGACCGGGTCCCTGAGTCGACCCTCGCCTGGCTCCTCGCTCCCGACAACCCCGCCGTCTCCGTCCTCACCCGCCGCAGGCTCCTGCGCGAGCCCGACGCCTCCGACGCGCAAGCCCTCTGGGCGCGGCGCAACGAGTATCCGCCGGTGGCCGCGATCATCGACGCCATGCGCTCCGACGGCACGTGGGACGTTCCCGCGCGCGACTACCAGAAGTATCGGGGCAACCTCTGGCAGATCCACCTGCTCGGCGAGCTGTGGGCCGACGGCGGCGACCCGCGTCTGCAACCCGCGCTCGACTACGCACTCTCCCGGCAGCTCGACGACGGCTCGTGGAGCGCAACCAACAAGCGCCCCTACGGCTCGATCACCTGCCTGACCGCCAACGTCGGTCGCGCGCTCGCACGCCTCGGCTACGCCGAAGACGAGCGCGTCATCGCGGCCCTTCGCTACTGCGTCGACCTCTACCGCGAGCTTGGCGCGGTCGATTGCCGACGCCTGTGCGACTACCACCTCAACGGCTACTGCCACATGCTCACGCCAAAGATCCTGCTCTTCCTCGCCGAAGTCCCTCACGACCTCTGGCCGAAGGGTGCCGAGACCCTCCGTGCCGAATGCATCGCGCAGCTGCGCGACAAGGCGATCTTCCGCTCGCTGCCAGTCGAGGCCCGTGAGTTCGAGATGCGAATCGGTGCCGTGCCGCCTGCCGAGCGCGCGGGCTTTCGGACCCGGTTCCTCGCCGAGCATCCGGCGCTCCAGTACGGAGAGAAGCCGGGTTGGCTGCGCTTCGGGTACCCGCTCTCCTACAACTCCGACGCGCTCGAGGCGCTCGCAGCCCTGGCGGCCACCGGCGAGAAGCCTCGGCATGCGTATGAGGACGCGATCGCGCTCGTCGAAGCCTCGGCGGACGACGAGATGCGCTGGAAGCTCCGCACCACGCTCAACGGCAAGATGTTCGGCAACGTCGAGAAGAAGGGCCAGCCGAGCAAGTGGCTGACCCTTCGCGCATTGCGCGTGCTCAACTGGGCGGGGTAGTCAGCGCCGATTCGCAGTGGCCCGCTCCCTGAGGTCGCTCATGACAGCTTCGCGCTGCTCGGATAGGGATGCGTCTCCTGACGCCAGCACGGGGGCATTCGCGGCACCGGCCACCAGTGCGATCAACCTGAAGGTGCCCGAGTAGGTTCGAGCGCGGCCTTCACCACGCGGTGCCAGAAGCGCCTCAGCTTGGAGCGCTGCCAGGTCGTTCGTAGCCGTCGCCACGGATGTCTCGACCACGTGCCTGTAGTAGCCGTTCGTGACAACCCGTCCAAGGAATGCGTCGAACAGCGCTTCGGTCGCCCGAGGTGGAAGGCCGACGTCTTCGGCGACGATGTCTTCGAGCGCCGTCCACACGTTCCGCTCAACAGCCAAGCGCTCTCTGAGGGCAGCGACCTGTCGCCGCTGCGCACGCACATGATTGGCGACGAACCGGGTCACATCCGCATTCGGAGTCCATTCGGTGCCAAGACTGCCGAAGGCGCCGTAGTAGCTCCGCAGGTGGGTTCCCCACCACTCCTCAAGGCTCGTGAACTCGGGGAGCGTGTATCCGCCGAGCACCATCGCCAGCGTGGCGAAGATTCTCGCAACGCGGCCATTGCCGTCGGAGAAGGGGTGGATGCCCGCGACGCGCGCATGGACGAGTGCCGCCATCACCGGCGCAGGCG
>JACRBU010000102.1 GCA_016213085.1 Coriobacteriales bacterium | reverse complement strand
GAGGCGCTCGTCGGCAGGCGCCAAGCGGGTGGTGCCGTCGAAGGTGAGCGTCGAGGTGCGTAACGGCATCGGCGTGACCGGCGTCGGGGCGGACGCGGCCCGTCGGCGCAAGGCGGCGGGGTACCGGATCGGCGACGTCGGTAACGCGGGGCAGTTCGTGTACAAAGAGACGCTCGTGATCCACAAGGGCAACGAGGCGGCGGCGAAACAGGTCGCCCGGGAGCTCCCGGTGGGGCGCGTCGTGCCGAGTCGCGGCATGTACGGGTTTGATGCGACGGTGCTCGTGGTGATCGGCAAGGACTGGGTGCGCCAGCCCTAGCGGATCGCCAGTGAACAGGGCCGCAACGGTTGTGTAACACCCCACGTCACGAGCGGAAACGCAGGGTAGTCTAGAATACGTAGGGCGCGCCGAGCGCCCCAATCGACGGACATCGGGGCCTTGTCGCCCCGCATCGGAGAGTGAATGGGCAAGCATTCGAAGAAGCGCGGTATTCCGCTCGGCGGGTCGAGTGGCGGCGATCGCGAGGTTCCGGGGAAGCGCACGCGGCCCCGGCCCGTTCGCTCGCCCAAGGCGAGCCGTTCCGACCTCGGCTCGCCCGCTGAAGCACCCAACGCCGACGCTCGCAGGGCGGCTCTCGATAAGCAGCTTTCGCCGCAGGTCAAGAAGGCGCGCCGCCGCCGCGTGATCATGCGCTCTCTCATCGCGGCGACTGCGTTCGTGCTCGTGCTCGGCGCCGCCGCAGCCGCGTGGGGCTACTACTTCCTGACTTCGACCGATCGGCAGATCACCAAGGCGTCGGGCGTTCCGGGCCTCGCCAAGGTCCTAAGGAAGGAAGAGCCGCAGAAGCCGTTCACGATCCTGCTTCTCGGCGCGGACTACCGACCCGGTGAGACAAGCTTCCGTTCCGACTCGATCATCCTCGCGAAGGTCGACCCGGAGAAGAAGAAGGTCTGGATGCTCTCGATCCCTCGTGACACGAAGGTCGACATCCCGGGGTACGGCACGCACAAGATCAACGCCGCTCACGCGCTCGGCGGCAAGGACCACGGGCCCGAGATGACGGTCAAGGCGGTCGAGCGGCTCACCGGCATCCCGATCAACCACTACGCCGAGATCAACTTCCGAGGATTCCAGAAGGCCGTCGACGCGCTCGGCGGCGTGTGGGTGGACGTCGATGTCGAGATCGACGACTGGAAGGCCGACAAGAGCCCGGGCCACCGCGCCAAGCACATCGACCCGGGCTACCAGAAGCTCGACGGCGAGCACGCGCTCACGTTCTGCCGCAGCCGGAACTTCCCCGATGCGGACTTCACTCGCATGCGGCACCAACAGATGTTCTTCAAGGCGCTCGCCGACCAGATGAAGAACTCGCCGATGCGCGCTCCATCGGCGGTCAATGCGGTCGCGAAGTACCTCAAGACCGACCTGACCGTGATGCAGATGCTGCGGGTGGCCATGGCGATGAAGGACACAGGCAAGTCCGGTATCTACACCGCGACGATCCCGGGCGAGTGGGAATCGCCCTTCATCTACCTGGACGAAGCGAAGATGGCGCAGCTCATCGACGCGTTCAACGATGGCCGCCCCTTCGGCAAGAAGGAGAAGAAGAAGGAGGTCGCCTCGACGATCCCGCCGGGCGACATCAGCGTCAGCGTTCGCAACGGGTGCGGAGTCGCGGGTGCCGCGGGAGAGGCCGCTGACGTTCTGAAGGCCGGTGGCTACGAGCTGGCCGAAGTCGGCAACGCGAAGAAGTCGGATTACGATGTCACGCTCGTGGTCTACGACGGCGACGACCGTGCTGCCGCCGAGAGCGTCGCCGCCGCACTGCCCGCGGCGCAGATCATCGACGGGCAAGGGCAGTACGGGTTCTCGAGCCGCGTGCTCGTGGTGGTAGGCAAGGACTGGAAAAAGTCCGCAGCCGGAGCGACCACGACACAGGTCAGGCAGTAGCCTGCCGAAGGACCGCGACGCTGCGGCTCCGCCGGACCCTGGTCGCTCATCCTCAGCGGGGGCCTCGGCGGCTCCGGTGCTTTACGGTGAATATCGCGCTGGGCGCCTGCGAAGGAGCCGCTGAGTGCGCGTTTGCTGACGACTTATCCAGCTGGGCGCGTGGGCTATGCTGGTAACGCAAACCGTAGAATGACTGTTCGACGTAGCAGGGGTGTTCACGACGGGGTGAGGCTCGTGGGCGAGGGCGCGGGTCACCGATACGAGCCGTTCTCCGCCAACCGCAGGATGGCCGCCGCTTCCGCGGGAGCTGGCCGGAAGGCCAACACCATCCATCTCGTGACCGAGGCGGATGTGACCGATGTGCGCCGTCTCATGGCGCAGCATCGCGAACGCACGGGAGAGCCGCTCTCACTCACCGCCTACGTCGTCACGTGCCTGGCGCACACACTCTCCGAGTTCCCCCGCTTCAACTCGTTTCGCAAGGGAAGACGCCTCGTCGTGCTCGAGGACGCCACCATAAGCGTTTTGTACGAACGCGAGATCGCAGGCGAAAGCGTCCCTGAGCCGGTCGGGATCCCAATGGCGAATCGCAAGACGTACCGTGAGGTGAACGACGAACTCAGGGCCGCACAGCTGCACTCGGGCGAGCGCCTTGGCGCGTCAAGCCGAACGGAGTGGGTCCGCTTCATCCCCGGGGTCTTCCTTCGGGCCTTCATCCGCCTGGCATCCCGCAGCGTCCGCATGGCGAAACGGTTCGGCGTCGTGGGGGTGACCGCCATCGGGATGTTCGGTTCGGGGCCCACATGGCTTGTGCCGCTGACGAGCGCGACAGTCACTGTCGCAGTCGGGTCGCTCGTCAGACGCGTGGTCGTGGTCGACGGCGAGGTGCGCGAGCGTGATCATCTGTGTCTTACGGTCTCGTTCAATCACGACATAGTTGACGGAGCCCCGGCCACTCGTTTCGTGGCCCGCCTCGTTGAGCAGCTCGCCAGTGCGGACGACCTTCGACCAGGGGTCGCGCCGCAGCCGGTGCATGTCGAACAAGGCATCGAGCAGAAGGCCAGGATGTAGAATCCACCTGAGCAGTGGCTGGGCCTCTGCTCATGCCCAACACGTCAGCGAGATGGAGGCAGCGTGGGTGACTGGGATCCGGGCGGCTATCTCAAGTTCGAGGACTACCGGACCCGACCATCCGTCGACCTCGTCTCGCACATCCGGGTCGCCGCTCCGCGGAGCGTCATCGACTTGGGGTGCGGGCCCGGCAACAGCACGCAGGTTCTGCGGTCGCGATGGCCAGGCGCACACGTTCTCGGGCTGGACTCCTCGGCTGAGATGATCGCTGCGGCCCGCGAGGCCTTTCCGGAGCAGGAATGGGTGCTCGGCGACAT
>JACRBU010000095.1 GCA_016213085.1 Coriobacteriales bacterium | reverse complement strand
GGCGTCCACCTACACGTCCGCCCTCTACGCCGAAGACGGGCAGAACTCCTCGTACTCCCGCCTGACATCGGAGCCCGCCGGCGCCAACACCATCGTCATGTTCAAGTCCTGCTTCCCGAACTCCAACGTCGAAGGCAGCCCCTCGGAGACCGCCACGCCGATCGAGTCGAATCCCCTGAAAGGCGAAAGCGGCCCGCTCACCGTTGGCAACGCCAAGGGTGTCTACCGCGATCTTCTCGCGTACTTCGCGACGCAGCCGGACAAGATGTTCGTGCTCATCGTGTCGCCCCCGCTGCGCCAGGCGGACACCACCTCTCAGAACGCCGCGAACGCTCGCGCTCTCTCGAACTGGCTGGTGTCGCCGGACGGGTGGCTGCAGGGCTACTCGACCGGAAACGTCGTGGCCTGGGACTACTTCACGGTGCTCACCGGCGGGCATCACCGCGTTCGCAACGGTGTCGTCGAGCACTTCGGGAGCACCTCGAACTACCTCAAGTACCCCACCGGGGACTCGCACCCATCGACAACGGGTGACCGGCTCGCCACGGCGGAATTCGTGCCGTTCTTGAATGCCGCATACCGTTCCTGGGAGGCAAGCACCGGGGCGAACCTCCCCTACACGAGCCAGCGCACCTGCTCGCTCTCGTCACCGTCCGTCGGTTCGCGGACGATCTCGCCGTGGACGCACACCTGGCGCGGTTCGATCTCGCCCGCTCAGATCGGCGGCAGCTCCGTACGCCTTGAGATACAGCACCTCTACGGCAGCGGCTGGCGCCTGCAAACGACGCGGACGATCTCGCTGCACAACGGCTCCACCTCGTGGGCGAGCAGGTTCCGCCTCAGCCATCGCGGTAGATACCGGCTCCGCACTCGCCATTCGGACGCGGACCACCGGCTGGCGTACAGCAGCTACCGGTACGTCACGGTCAGGTAGCGCGCACCGGCGGTCGCGAACTCGCCGGTCTCACGCATCGGCGTACTTCCTGATGTGCACGTCCTCGACGGTCACGAGCCCGCCTCCCACCATCTCGTCGATCTTCTGCAGAACGCGCTCGACGCGCTCCGGCGTGTCGATGAGCGTCACCACGACCGGAAGGTCCTCGGAGAGCCGCAGGATGCTCGCCGTGTGGATCCGGCTGGCCTTCCCGAACCCCTCGACGCCCTTCAGGACCGTCGCGCCCGCGCATCCTTCGCGGCGCAGCATCTCGACGATGGCCGTGTGAAGCGGCTGGTAGTGCCATCGGTCCGACTCGCCGATGAAGATCATCACTCGCTTGGCATCGCCCTCGATCTTCACGGGCCCCCCTTAGATCGCTCTGCCGATCGCGAGACCCGCGAGTACGGCAACGAGTCCGAGTACCGCGCTTCCGAACATGTTCGCGAGGCCCTGCGCGACGAGCCCCTGCTCGAGCAACGCGATGCTCTCATACGAAAGCGTCGAAAACGTGGTGAATCCGCCGAGCACCCCGACGCCGACGAGGAGGCGGACCTGCGGCGAGACGACCTGCTGGTCGACGGACAAGGCCATGAGCAGGCCGAGAAGGAAGGCGCCACCGACGTTGATGACCATCGTGTGCCACGGGAAGCTCGCGCCCCAACGGTCGGCGATCCATCCGCCCAACACGTAGCGAAGCGCGCCTCCGATACCCGCGCCAAGGAAGACGCCGACCACGTTCATCATCGTCCGATGCGCCCTCCGCATGCCGACTCGCTTCGGCTCGGATTCTACTCGACCTCACCCCGGTCTGGGCAGCGCTCCCGCGCATCGTCCGGGTTCCATCGCCCCCGAGGCACGTGCGTTCCCGGCGAGCGGCCTCCGAACTCAGGAGTGATGCGCAGGCGCCTTTCGGTCATGCTTCCCTCAGAGCAACCGCAGGAAGGGACCGGGATGGACAGGAAGCTGCTCGCCGATGAGATCGCCAACGCCCAACGAGCTCAAGACAAGCCTCGCCTCGCGATCCTTCGGCTTGTGAAGAACGAGGTCGCTACCGCCGAGAAGGCCGAGCAGCGCGAGCTGAGTGACGCCGAGGTGCTCGCGGCCCTGAAGAAGGTGCACAAGCAGACGCGCGAGACGCTCGAGGCGTCCATCAAGGCCGGGACCGACGAGGCTCGCACGGCGCTGCTCCAGCAGCAGGTCGACATCCTCGAGGGCTACCTGCCGGAGCAGGTCTCAGGTGCCGAACTCGAGGCGATCGTGGAGCGGGTCCTCGCCGAAGGCGGCTTCACCGAGAAGCGCGACATGGGCAGGGCGATCGGGCTCCTGGTCGAGGCGACCGGCGGCAACGCCGACAAGGCCGAGATCGCGAAGATCGTGGGCGCTCGGCTGGGCTGACAGCGCCGACGCGCTATGGAAGCGCGCGGCCTTCGGCCGGCTCGGGGGCGGGCGGACGACCAACGCCGATGCGCGCTCCGAGGGCCTCGATAAGGCGCATCCCCCACGGCTCGATCGTGCGATGTGAGACCCACCCGACCGCCGCGCTCGCGAGAACGCCGAGGGCGTAGAAGGCGAGCAGGCCCGTGACGCCGTGAAGCCTGTCGCCAGCCAGACGCGCGAGCCCGTCGAGCACGAAGAAGTGCCAGATGAACATCGAGTAGCTGATCTTGCCGAGTGCGCGAGTGGCGCGGTTGACGAGCGCTCCGGGGTAGCGCTCGGCGGACAGCCAAAAACCGACGGCGAGGATGGCCGGGTAGAGGAATGCGATGCCCACGACGTCGACCGCCACGGCGGCCGCCCGAAGCGCCACGGCGGCCGCGAGCAGTGCCGCGCTCGCCCACCTTCGCTGCCTCGCCGAGGTGGGGAGCGACCCCTCGCCCGGCACGGTCAGGAAGAAGATGAGGATGCCCAGCGCGAAGAACGGCATCTGCGCGGGAGGCCAGAAGTAGAGGAACTCCGAACCGCTCATGCTCGGACGAATCCATGCCGCTAACGCGCCGAGCACCGCCGCGCCGACGACCGCCGAGATCGCGACGATCGCAGCCGAGCGCGCTGACCTGGCGACGCGCGAGACCAGTGGCGTCAGGGCATAGAAGGCGAATTCCACGGAGAGCACCCAGCCGCCGAGCAGAAGACCGTTGTAGTCGGGCGTCCAAGCCGTGAGGAACACCAGCGTGAGCCCGAGGCGAAGCGGCGTCACGACCGGGTTGTTCACGACGATGTTGGCCGCCGTTCCGAGGTACGCGAGCGGAACGATCCTCGCGAGGCGCCTGACGAAGAAGGCCCGCCAGGAAAGTTGACCGGACACGTTCCTTCGCCGGACCGACATCAGGATCGCCAGGCCGCTCACGAGGAAGAACACCTGAACGCCATAGCGCCCGGCGCCGAAGAGCTGAAGCATCGGACCGGGAACGTCGGATACCCGCTGCGATGCGTGTACGGCGACGATGCCGAGAATCGCGAGGCCCTTCGCGGCGTCGACCCAGGGAAGCTTCGTTTGGGTGGTTCCAGTCACGCTCGGCACTGCTCCTCGGGCGGTTCCCGTGAGGCCATCATACGACGCGGGGCGCCACTTGACGGGCATGCGTCAGATGTGGACAATAGCCGACAACTTCCGATATATCGCTAACAATCGATTGGACGGTGAATCGAATGCAGGAACACGATCATGGCGAAGGACACGGTCACGGGCACGGCCATGGGGAGGGTCGGTGCGGGCGCGGCCAAGGACAGGGCCAGGGGCACGGCCACGGGCACGGCCACGCCGAAGGTCGCTGCGGGCACGGCCACGAACCCGGCTTCGGCCAAATGCACAAGCACGGCGTCCACGGGCGAATGGCCCTTATGATGCACGGCGGGCGCGCTCGCCGCGGCGAGATCCCGACCGCGGTGCTCGCTCTCCTGCGCGAGCAGGACATGCACGGTTACCAGATGCTTCAGGAGATCAGCGACCGAACCGGCGGTGCATGGGCGCCAAGTCCCGGCTCGATCTACCCCGCGCTGCAGATGCTCGAGGACCGGGGCCTCGTCACGAGCGAGAAGGTCGGCGGCAAGCGCGTCTTCTCGCTGACGGAGGACGGTCGCACGCACGCCGAGACGATCCCAGCCGAAGGACCTTGGGGCGAGATCGCCGAAGGCGATAGCCCGGAGCGCGACCTGCGACACGCGTTCGGATCGCTCATGAGCGCCGCGTCGCAGATCGCACGCGTCGGCTCGCCCGAACAGGTCGCTCAGGCGACCGCCATCCTCAACGACGCGCGCAAACAGATGTACACGCTGCTCGCTGGCGACCAGTGACGACCGATCCTACGAGGAGGACGCACATGCACTGCTGCACCCGCAAGAACTCATTCATCTCCGACGATCGCTTCGGTGAAGACGGCTTCACGCGGGCCGCTCTCGAGGAGCGGCGAACCCATGCCGCGCACAGCCATGCGGCTGCCGCTGTTCTCGCCGCCTTGGCCGGCATCGTCGTCGTCGGGCTGGCGAGCATGATCTTCGGCAGGCGTTCGTAGGGCAGCGAGCGGGGCGGAATGCAGAGAGCCGGACACCCGAAGGTGCCCGGCTCTCGACGGTTCGTGATGCGGCTGGCTAGCGGACGCGAACCTGCGTCGCCTGCTTCTTGCCGTTGTTGCCCATCGATTCCTCGAAGGTGACGGCCTGACCCTCGTCGAGGGTCTTGAAGCCCTCGCTCTGGATCTCCGAGAAGTGGACGAACAGGTCGTCTCCGCCTTCACGCTCGATGAAGCCGAAGCCCTTGTCCGAGTTGAACCACTTCACTTTTCCTTCTGCCATGCAAGACACATCCTCTCGCCTCGAATCCCTCGAGGCAAAACAAAACGACGCGACTCTCCGCAAGAATGCGGGTTGTCACGTCGCAAACTTCTGAGCCCGAGTGGCCCAGCCTTGGCAGCATACCACATCCGTGGCCGTTCAGGAATACGGCGTTCGCAGACCGGCGCTCGCACTCGAAACTCTGACTCGAGGTCAGGCCCGCAACGGCGGGTTCCCTGTCGCCACCCGAGGTGACTTCCCCGCACTTCGCAGCGATGACCCTCGCGCATTCTTGGACCACACGCCCGATTCCGCCGTCGGCTCCGGTTGAGTTGGCTCTTGCGGGCCTTCTTGCTCAGTCACGTCGGTCCTCGCTCTTCAGGGGAACGAGCACGACAGGCACCGTTGAGTGCCGCACGACTTTGTCCGCAACCGAGCCGATGACCGCACGCACCAGTCCGGTCCGACCGTGTGTGCCCATGACGATCACGTCAGCTTGACGATCCTCGGCCACTTGCAGGATGCCTTTGTGGGGAGAGTCCGCTTCCACGACGATCTCTTCGGCGGGTATGCCAGCTGCTCGGATGCGTCCGGCCTCGGTACCCACCTGTTCGGTCATGAACTGTCGGATCGCGGCTGTTACCGAGGCCGCCTCATCGGTGGTCGGCCCAATGGGCACGACCACTCCCAACACCATGACGACCTCACCCTCCGAGCGAGCGATGTCCTCGGCGAAGCGGGCTGCTGCTTCGGCCGTCGCCGAGCCATCCACAGGAAGCACGATTCGTTTCACGGCCATAAGCTTCCACCTCTCAGATCCGTCGTCAGCTTCGCATCTAGATGAACAGGCGCCCGAAGGCGTTGAACGTGTAGCCGATGATGATGATCCCGGTCACGACGATACCGAAGAAGGTGGCGAGCAACGGCGTCTTGACCACCTTCTTGAGCATGATCATCGAGGGTAGAGACAGTGCCGTGACGGCCATCATGAAGGAGAGCACGGTACCGAGACCCACACCCTTGCCAACAAGGGCCTCGGCGATCGGCAGCGTTCCGAAGATGTCGGCGTACATGGGAACGCCTATCGCGGTGGCGATGATCACAGCGAACGGGTTGTCGTACCCCAGCACCGCTGAGATGAATGTGCCGGGTATCCAGCCGTGGATGATCGCACCGATGCCCACGCCGATCAGGACATAGAGCCACACCTTCGTCAGCACGTCGACAACCTGCTCGCGGGCGAAGGCCAGACGGTCCGCCCTGGTCAGGTCGGGTAGATCGGCATCGGCCAGATGGCTTCCGTAGACGAACGGCTCGACGTAGCGCTCGAGCTTCAATCGGCTGATGATGAAGCCGCCGATGACGGCGAGCACGAGGCCCACGATCACGTAGGCGATCGCCGTCGTCCAGTTGAAGATGCTCGCAAGCAGCATCACCGATGCGAGGTCGACGAGAGGCGACGAGATCAGGAACGCGAAGGTCACGCCCAAAGGTAGACCGGCTGATGTGAAGCCGATGAACAGCGGGATCGAGGAGCATGAACAGAACGGTGTGATGGTGCCGAGCAGCGCCCCCAGGATCATGCCGGTGATCCCGTTGAACCTGCCCAGGATGGCTTTGGTCCGCTCGGGCGGAAAGTAGCTCTGCACATACGAGATGGCGAAGATCAGTGCCGAGAGCAGCACGAAGATCTTGACCGCGTCGTACACGAAGAACTGCAGGCTCGATCCGAGTTTGCTGGTGAGTGACAGCCCCAGCACGTTCTCGATGAAGCGGCCGACCAATTCGTTGAGCCACGTCATCTTGAGGAAGTTGTCGTTCATCCACCCCAAGACGTCGCCGGTTGCCTCAAGCACGATCTGTTAGCCCCGCTGCAGCAGAGCGACAAGGTCGTCGACCGAGGGCACACGGCCTGCGAGCCGAAGCTCGCCGTCGACGACCAGCGCCGGCGTCGACATGACACCGTAGCCCATGATCTCTTGGAGGTCGCTCACCTTCGCGATCGTCGCATCGAGACCAGCCTTCTCAACGGCCTTGCGAGTGGCGTCCTCGAGCTTCTTGCAGTTCGCGCATCCGGGTCCGAGCACCTTGATCTCCATGCAGCCATTTTCCTCCTACATCGAATTCTTCCGAACTATCAGGCCGTGCAGGATGCCGGATTCCAGCCAGCATCGGTTCTCAGAAGTTGGTCAGTGCCTCAGCCGCTGCCGAGAGTGCGTCGCGACGCACGGTGTAGTACGTCCATGTGCCCTCGTTCCGACCGGTGACCAGACCTGCGTCTCGCAGGATCGACATGTGATGGGACGTCGTCGACGCCGAGAGTCCCAAGCGTTCGGAGATCTTGCAGGCGCAGACCTCCTCTGCCGAGCAGCAGGTCTTCGTACCCTCGCTGTCGGCGGCGCTCAGCATGGCGAGGATCTCCCGTCGGTGTGAGGAAGCCAGCGCCTTGAAGACGGCATCCAGATTCGTCGCGTTGGCCTTCGCGGGAGTTGTCACCACGGTGCTCCTTGTTCGACAATATTCGAACTATGCAGCGGCAACACTAGACCCTTCGGTGGCCGTGGTCAAGGCGCGTTCTATCGCCACGTCCTGATGGTGGCGCGACCCTCTAGCGCTTGCGTCGTTGTACGCGACGGCGGCGAAGCGACGCCTCCACTCGTTGGGCTGGGCGAACGTGCGATCCCAGAGGCGTCGGGAACCCGGCGACGCCCCCTCGCCGCTGGGCGACGCCCTCGGTCAGCGGCGCATCACGGCTTGGCCTCGACGACCCCGCCCTGCCCGAACAGCTGCCCGGGCCGCTCGCCGAGTGCCGCGAGCGGCACGACCTCGACCTTGTCACCGAGCGGATAGCGCTTCGGCCCTGGATAGACGATCGCCACCTGCTCGAGTCCCAGATCCTCCAGTGCGATCCGAATCGAGGGCGTGATCGTAGGCGCGTCGGCACGCTTGCACTCGACGCCGAGGAGCCGTCCTCCCCGGTGCAGAATGAGGTCGATCTCCGCGCCCTGATGTGTCGCCCAGAACGAGCAATCGTCGAAGGGTTCCGTCGCCAAGACCTGCTCGATCGCAAAACCCTCCCATGATGCGCCGACCTTGGGGTGTTCCAGCAGCGCCTTGGGCGTGTCGATCCCCAGCAGCCGGTGCAAGATCCCGCTGTCGCGTACATAGACTTTGGGCGACTTGACCTGTCGCTTCTTGAGGTTCGCGTGATATGGCTGAAGCTGCCGCACCATGAAGGCGTCGGTGAGAAGGTCGAGGTACCGACGAACAGTCGACTCACCGACCCCGAGCGCACGAGCAGGGTCAGCCGCGCTCCAGGTCTGCCCGTGGTAGTGAGCAAGCATCCTCCAGAAGCGCTCCAACGCTGTTGCGGAAACGCGGACACCCCACTGTGGCAGATCTCGCTCAAGCAGCGTCCCGATGAACTCGTCGCGCCAGTCGGCGCTATCTTGCTCCGTCTCCGCAAGAAAGGAGCGAGGAAACCCTCCTCGCAGCCAGAGGGGATCACGCGCGTCGGCTCCAAGCTCGGCGAGCGAGAATCCACCCATGGTGATGCGCTCCACGCGCCCCGCAAGACTCTCGGATGACTGTCGCAGCAGGTCGCCAGAGGCGCTACCGAGGATCAGGAACGTCGTGGGCCGCGGCCCTCGGTCGGCCAACACCCTGAGAACGGGGAACAGCTCCGGCCTGCGCTGCACCTCATCGATAACCACGAGGTCTTCGAGCGAGTCCAACGCGGTCATCGGCTCGACCAGCCGCTGGAAGCTCCGCGTGTCCTCCAAGTCGAAGTAGTTTGCCGACTCCGGCGCCAGGAACTCGCGCGCAAGCGTCGTCTTTCCGCACTGGCGCGGACCCGACAGCAGCACGACCGGGTTGCGACGCAGGGCGGTCTGCACGCGCTCGCGAATGATCCTTCTATCGATCATGATTGAGGTATACCATGAAAATCCACCCGCAGGCAACGGATTTTCATGGTGCCCGGGCGAAGCGGTGCCTCGGTGGCCCTCTCCCGCTCCTAAGCGGAACCTCCCGAGGACGAAAGCGGACTGCGGACCCCTCCCAGCCGCTAGCAGGGCGATGGTGGCGCGTGCATGCCGCACTTCGGCGGCGGACAGCAAGAAAGCCCCGCCGGTCTTCGGCGAGGCTTCCGCAGTGTTCGTGTGGTGGGCCGTATAGGGATCGAACCTATGACCTTGGGATTAAGAGTCCCCTGCTCTACCAGCTGAGCTAACGGCCCGTGTTGAAGCGAAAGTCAGTATACCCAGCAGCAAGCGGATTGCAAGAGACGCGCAGCGATTCGGCTCGCGGCTCGCGTCCATTTCGGCACCGCAACGCGCCCCACTAGCCACTTCGGCGGTTTCCCAGCATAGTTGCAGTGAGGGGGCGAAAGATGACCGATACCGATCTGCAGCGCTGGGTCGCCGACCGGGTCGCCGAAGGGCTGACGCCGGAACAGATCTATCTCGAGCTGCTCCAGGCGGGGCACACGCTCGGCGTCATCGAGAACGCCTTCAAGGGAGTCACGAGCGAGCAGCGTTCGGCCGAGCTTCAGCAGCGCGTCGTGCGCATCGTGCTCGTCATCGGCGCCGTCCTCGTCGGCGCAGGCGTGTTCTCGTTCATCGCCGCCAACTGGGACCAGATGCCCGACTGGCTTCGCATCGCGGTCATCATCGCCGGGATGCTGGTGTTCTCCGTGGGAGGCTTCGTCGTCCGCGAACACACCCGCACTCGCTTGACCGGCGAAGCGCTGCTGCTCATCGGCTCGATCATCTTCGGCGCAGGGATCTTCCTCGTCGCACAGATCTACAACGTGCAGGGCAACTGGCCGGACGGCTTCATGCTCTGGATGTTCGGCACGCTCGCGATGGCCACAGCCATGCGATCGACCGGTCTCTACGTGCTCGGCCTCATCCTCGGCATCATCGCGACCATCGGCTACCCCGTCGGCCTGCTTGCCGAAGGAGGGCTCGATCCCTACCTGCTCTCATCGCCACTCCTGTCGCTCGGCGGGACGGCGGCGGCGATCGGAGCGGGACTGTGGCTCCGACGAGGCCTGGCCCTCGGTCCGAAGGACCGGTGGTAGGCGATGGAGTTCATCGGCGGCATCGCGCAGCTTGCGATCACGATCTTCATCATCGTGTACGTGGTTCGGTCGGTGATCCGGCTGCGGAGGCACGTCGACCCCGGCCAGGACCCGAACTGGGACGTCCATGCGTTCGTCTCGCTCGACGACCTCCTGAGCCAGCTGCTCGTCGCGGTCGGGGTCACGCTCGGGGTCGTGAGCCTGATCCTGCTGTCGCGGCGCCTGGGCATCCCGGTTCGCGCCGACCACTTCTTGCTGCTCGGCGTCATGGCCGCGTTCGCGCTCTCGTGGATCATGCGCGCTCCCGCCCTGCTCGTCCTCGGCGCCCTCGGGACCTACGGGTGGGCGGCCCGCGCCGCGTGGCAGTGGGTCTGGCCCGCCAAGGCCGGCGGCGTCGCCGTGCCGCTCGGGATCGCGCTCGTCGCGCTGTCGCTGATGGCCGCCGGCCGACTCCTCGAGGGCACCGGACGCGGCCGGCGGTTCGGCTTCTTCGCGTGGCTGTTCGGCTTGCTCGGGCTGCTTTCGTTCCTCTTCTGGGCATCCTCGCTCGAAGGCGTAGCGCAGCTCGGGGAGCTTCGGCAGGGCTCGCCATTCGTCTCCTCGGTACCGCTCGCGATCCTCGTCGGCATCGAGCTGGCGGTCCCGGCCGGACTGCTCGCATGGGCGCTTTTCCGACGAAGCATCTCGCTCGCCGAAGGTGTCGGCCTCGGCGCCATCTGGCTCGTGCTGCTTGCGCTGGCCATCCGCCCGCCGATCAAGACGGCAGCTGGAGCGGGCGACATCTTCTTCGGCGGAGGCACGCCGAAGTTGACTGCCGAAGGAATGGCATGGGCGGTGACGTTCAACGTCGTGCTGCTCGCCGGGCTTCTCGGCCTCGTGTTCCTCGGCTACCTGAGGCGCGAGAACTGGCTCGTCAACTTCAGCGCGGTGCTGCTCTTCGTGTTCGTGCTGGTCAAATACTTCGATTGGCTGTTCACGTTCCTCGACCGCAGCGTCGCGTTCATCGTCTCGGGGCTGCTGTTCCTCGGCGTGGGAGCGCTGATGGAGCGCGGGCGGCGCTACGTGATCCAAGCGATGGAACCGGACGACACCACAGCGACCGGGGGTGCCTCGTCACAAGCTGGGGCCCCTGCGGCGCGACCCGTGCCTCCCGCGGGGAGTCCAGGCGCTGAGAGCAAGGGCGGTGATGGCGATGAATGACGTGATGCGCCGCCGCGTGCTCTTCATCGTCGCGATCGTGATCCAGCTCGCGATCGTCATGGGACTCGTGATCACCTACGAGATGACGGCCACGAGCGGCAAGGCCGTCTACCTGAACATCCGGCCGGTCGACCCGCGCGACCCGCTGCGCGGCGACTACATGACGTTCAGCTACGACATCAGCAACCTGGACGTCGGGCTCTTTCTGACTCCCGACAAGGCCGAGGGCAAGGCGGTCGTCCCTGACGTCGGCTCCATCGTCTACGTCCCGCTCGTGCGCGCGGGGCGGGTCTGGATGGCGCAGCCGGGCGTTGTGACCAGACTTCCGCGCAGTGAGGAGCGCACGGGCGGCTATGACGCCTACGTACTACCGTCAGGCTATGAGTACTCCAGCAACACCATCTTCATCCGCGGCGTGATCGAATCGAAGACGACGGCGTCGGCCCACGTGGTCTACGGCATCGAGGAGTACTTCGTCGGCGAGGGCGAAGGCGCGACATACCCGACCACCGGACAGCCGAAGGCGACCGCACGCGTGCTCGTCGCGCCCGACGGCAAAGCGCAGCTCACGCGGATCTTCGTCGACGGGAAGCCGTGGCCGTAGGATCCGGAAACGACGAAGCCCCGCCATCACTGACGGGGCTTCGCGTGGCTATCTTGGGGTGGGTAACGGGACTCGAACCCGCGACCTTCGGAGCCACAGTCCGACGCTCTAACCAACTGAGCTACACCCACCGTGAACACTGGCACGCCCGGAGGGATTCGAACCCCCGACCTAGAGATTAGAAGTCTCCCGCTCTATCCAGCTGAGCTACGGGCGCGTTCTACTTCCCGCGGGTCGGTCGCTAGTGCGAGTATACACAGTAGGTTCGCACTTCAGGGGTGTCAAGGAACGATTCGGCTCCCGGCCGAATCCGTCCTCTCACGAGTGACCCCTGGGCACCCAAAAGCCCGATCGTTCGACGGCCATCGAATGCCCCAACGGTGTTTCGATGACGACCGAACAGTCACTGCACGATTCGACCGCCATCGAACGATTGCGAATCGAGACGGTCGGCTGCTCGCGTCGCGGGCAGTGGCGGCGAGGCGGGCAGTGGCCGTGGGGCGGCGACGTGGGGCGGGACGCGACCCTGGGACGGGCGGAACGCCGTGGGGCGGGACGCGACCGCGGTCGGAGTGCAAGAAAGGCCGCCCGGCGTGGGCGGCCTCCTGCATTCGGTGGAGCGGACGACGGGACTCGAACCCGCAACAGCCAGCTTGGAAGGCTGGAACTCTACCAATTGAGTTACGTCCGCGTGTTGGTCGGGCCGACAGGATTCGAACCTGCGACCCTCTGCTCCCAAAGCAGATGCGCTACCAAGCTGCGCTACGGCCCGACCTCGTCCGGAAACTGCCCGGAGCAAGCCAAGATTATAGCCGAGGAATGCAGTGTGCCTACCCCTCGAGCGCGGCCCTGAGCGCCCGAAGTGCCGCTCCCCGGTGGCCGATCGCGTTCTTCTCGGCCATCGCGAGCTCGGCCATCGTGCGCCCTGGGGTGGCGTCGGGCAGGAAGAGCGGGTCGTAGCCGAAGCCGCCCTCCCCCTTCGGCTCGAAGCCGATGCGCCCCTCGCACGTGCCGGTCGCGATGATCTCGCATCCCGACTCGTCGACGAAGACCATCGTGCACCGGAATCGTGCCGTCCGCTCGGCGTCCGGCACGTCTTGGAGCGCCAGGAGGAGTCGGCGGTTGTTCTCCTCGTCGCTCGCGCATGGGCCCGCGTAGCGCGACGATCGCACGCCCGGCTCGCCGTCGAGGGCGTCGACCTCGAGGCCGGAATCGTCCGCAAGCGCAGGCATGCCGAAGTGCTCGTGCGCGAAGGTCGCTTTGATGCGCGCGTTCTCCTCGAAGGTCTCGCCCGTCTCCTCGGGTTCCGGCCAGGGCAGCCCGAGCTCGTCGGCGGTGTAGAAGCGCCATCCCTCGAAGTCGAGGGCGGCCCGGATCTCCGCGAGCTTGCCCATGTTGCTCGTGGCCACGGCGACGCGGATCTCGCGTTCGTCATGAGTGGTAGACATCGAGGTCCTCTTCGATGATCGTGCGCTGGATCTCGGTGAGCCTGCGAATGCCGGATGCGGCGAGGTCAAGCATCCGGTCGAGGCGTTCGCGGTCGAACGGCGTGCGCTCCCCTGTGCCCTGCACCTCGATGAAACGGTCGCGACCGTCCATGACGACGTTCATGTCGATCTCGGCGGCCGAGTCCTCCGAGTAGTCGAGGTCGAGAAGCTCCTCGCCGTCGACCATGCCCACCGACGTGGCCGCGATCTGGTCGAGCAGCGGGATGTCCGGGATCTTGCCGGCCTTCTTCCACCACGCCAGCGCATCGTAGACGGCGATGTAGCAGCCGGTGATGGCAGCCGTGCGCGTCCCGCCGTCAGCCTGCAGCACATCGGCGTCGACGGTGACGGTCACTTCCCCACCCAGTCCGCTCAAGTCCACGACGGTGCGAAGCGAGCGGCCGATGAGGCGTTGGATCTCCTGAGTCCGGCCCTTCACGCCGCCGGTCTCGCGACGGCCGCGAGAGTGCGTCGCCGCCGGAAGCATCGCGTACTCGGCGGTCAGCCATCCCTGTCCGCTCCCCCGCCGCCACGCGGGCACGGAGTCGTCGATGGTCGCCGCGCAGAGCACGCGGGTCTCGCCGAGCTCGAAGATCACTGAGCCGGGAGCGTGCGTGAGGTACCCCCTCGTGACCTTGATCGGCCGCAGTTCGCTTGCCAGGCGATCGTTCGCCCGATTGCTCATCCGACTCCCTTTCCTGCCCTCGCGGGCGTCACTTCGAATGCATCGAACTCGCGGGCCACCGACGCCGGTGCGCCGAAAGCCTCGGTGGCCTGCACAGCGGCCTCTTCGCGATCGATGCTCGGCCAAAGGTGGCTGAGCACAAGCTGGCTCGCGCCGGCCGCCCTGCCGAGCTCGCCCGCCTGCCGCGGGGTCATGTGCGGTGCCGCGTCGGCGTAGCGGTCGGGCAGCGTGGCTTCGGCGATCAAGAGGTCCGCGCCGCGCGCGACCTCCAGGATCGCATCGCCCGGCGCCGTGTCCGCACCGTAGACGAGTCGGGCGCCGTCGCCCTGGACCTCGATCGCGAACGTCGGATACACGTGGTCGACCCGCCGTGGCGTCACGACGCAATCGCCCGCCATCACCTCGACGCCGTCGACCAGGTGGTGCACAACGAACGCCTCGGCGAGCTCCTCGGCCCCACGCTTGTTGAGCGGGGCCTGCATACGCTCGAAGAGGCCCTCGGGCAGGAAGAGACCGATCGGGGCTGCGGGACCGTCAGGTCCGTAGCGGAGAAGCGCCTGAAGCGCGTAGATATCGACCCAGTGGTCGGTGTGCTCGTGCGTGACGAAGATCGCGTCGAGCCGAGCGGGATCCATGATGCTTGCGAGGTTCGCGATGACGCCGTTGCCGCAATCGAGCAGGATACTGCTGCATTCGGCCTGCACGAGGTGCCCGGAGCAGGCCTGCCCGGGACCCGCGTAGCTTGCCGAAGAACCCAGTACGGTCAGGCGCACGTTGGCTCCACCCCCGGGGAATCGAGGAGCGCGATCAGGTCAGGACGAGGCAGCGAGGAAAGCTCGGCAAGTTCCACGGATTCTACCGTCCCGAGCGGAGCCTGCCACACTCGAGAGCCGAGTCGCTCGAACTCGTGCGCGTCACCGGTGGTCACGAAGCGGCGGACCGGTGCGTAGCCCTCGGGTGCGCGCTGGGCGCGGCGGGCGATCGTCTCGGCGACTTCGCGGGCGGTCTCTTCGGCGGAGGAGATGATGCGGACGCCGGTGCCCATCGCCTGCGAGATCGCGGTGGAGAGCAGCGGGAAGTGCGTGCAGCCGAGCACGAGGGAGTCGACGTCACAGCGGCGCAGCGGGTCGAGGTAGTCGCGCGATATCTCGTAGAAGGAAGGCCGGATGAAGACCTCGGTCGTGTCGGCCAGCAAGTCTTCGACCGGACCGGAACCGCGACGCAGGCCTTCCTCGACGATGTCGACGTAGCGCGGGGTCGCGCACGAGAAGACGGTCACGCCGGCGTCGAGCGTCCGCACGGCCTTCGCATACGCGCCGCTCTCGATCGTGCCGACCGTTCCGATGACGCCCACGCGCCGGTTGCGCGTCGCCATCACGGCGGCGCGCGCGCCCGGCTCGATGACGCCGATGACCGGGACCTCGAACGCCTGCTGGGCGAGTGCGAGCCCGGCGGCCGTTGCGGTGTTGCAGGCGATCACGATGAGCTTGACGTCCTGCGACTCGAGCCACGACCCGATCTCGAGCACGAAGCGCCGCACCTCGTCGAGGTCGCGCGGCCCGTACGGGCACCGCGCGGTATCGCCGAAGTAGATGAGCGGCTCCTCGGGAAGGGCGCGCGCGATCTCGCGTGCGACCGTGATACCCCCGAGCCCGGAATCGAAGATGCCGATGGGTTGCTTCGTCATGGTGCGAGTATACCCGGCGACCTGCGCCGATGGGGCGTGTCGCGTGTGCGTATACTGACGCCGAACGACAACGGCGATGGCGGTGATCGGCCCAGGGAGCGCATGTGACCGGCAAGCTCGTGGTATGCATCGGGAACGTGGCGCGCGGAGACGATGGCGTCGCGCACACGGTAGCGAGCATGCTCGCCGACGGTGAATGCGCGATCGATGCGTCGATCGCGGCCGACCTCGAAGTCCTCGCCGTCCACGCACTCGACATCGCACTCGCCGAGCGCATCGCCGCGGCATCGACGGTGATCGTCGTGGATGCCGCGCGCAGGAGCGAACCGGCCGTCGACGTCGAGCGTGTCGCCCCGACCCCGGCCGAGACCGGCGAGCACGGCTCGACCCCGGGCGCGCTTCTCGCGCTGGCCGACGCGCTCTACGGAGCCTCTCCTGCGATGTGGCTCGTCTCGGTCGCCGCACCGGAGATGCCCCATCGCGTCGGACTCTCCCGAACAGCAGCGCAGGCGGCCGAAGCCGCCTGCGCGTGTGTGTCGGATCTGCTCAGCTGATCTTCGGCAGCCGCGTCATCCCGCTATGCTTGCGCGCCACGAAGCGAGCGCGTCGGCCGCGCCGGCGGCACCCCACATGTCGATGACACGCTGGTCGCGACTGATGGCCTCGATGAGCCGGGTGTACTCCGGCGGCGAGATGCCGACGGTCGTGCAACCGGCCTCGTTGCTTGCGGACGCGAGGATGAGCATGGCGAGCGCCTTGCCGAACGTCTGCTCGAGACGATCGCGCACCTTCTCGACGGCTGAGGACGTGTCCACGCTCACACCCCCCGCCGCATCACGTGTGCACCGTCCGCCGCGACGACGTCGACCACGAGCGGCATGGCGCCGACCTCGTGGGTAGCGCACGACAGGCACGGATCGTGGGCACGGATGCCGAGCTCCATGCGACGCACGAGCTCCTCAGAACTCGCCTCGGCAGCCGAACGACCCCTGACCGCTGCGAGCACGGCGGTGTCGATCGACCGGGCGTTGTGCGTCGTGGCGACGCGCAGGTCGCAGGAGGTGACCTTGCCGACCGGGTCGGCCTCGTAGCGGTGGATCAGCGTTCCGCGCGGCGCCTCGATCGCCGCCGCACCGACGCCGCGGCTCGAGAAGCGGTCGACGGCGACTCGGCAGTTGTCCGAAGCGATCTCGTCGTCGGCGAGCACGTTGCCGAGGCGCTCGACCGCGGCGAGCATCTCGACCATGCGGGCCCGGTGGAACGCGAGCACGCGGTGCTCAGGTGCCCCCATATCGGTGCGCCAGTCCTCGAACGCCTCGGCAGCGCGAGAGCCGGTCATCGATTCCGTCATGTTGAGACGCGCGAGCGGCCCGACACGGTAGCGTCCCTCGGCCGGACCGAGCGAGGCGAGATAGGGCTGCATGGCGAAGCTCGTCGGCGAGGGTTCCTCGGCCAGGTGCGTCGAGTAGTCGGCGACGTCGAACTCGGCGAAGGTGCCGCCGTTCGGGTCGACGATGCGCAGCGTGCGCCCGCCGATCAGTGTGGGGGCGCCGTCGGCGTCCACGAGCGACATGTTGTAGAACGGCTTGATCGCGTAGCCGGGGTTCTCGTCGAGCAGACGCGTGGTCGCCTCGGTGGCGATGCCTTCGGCGACGGAGGCGGTCTCGACCGCGTCGGCCGCGAGGGAGCGCAGCTCGTCGAGCTGGTCGGCGGAGAGCGCGCGACTCATGCCACCGGGGATGCACGTGACCGGCTGGCCGGGCCTGCCGCCGACGATCTCGACGGCACGCTGCATCCCCCGGCGAAGCGCGATCGCGCGACGGGCGAGTTCGGGATCCGCCTCGATGACGCCGAGCAGATCGCGCGAACCGGAACCGTCGCCGGTCAGGAAGTCCGGGCCCGCCAGGAAGAAGAAGTGCAGCGCGTGGTCCTGGATGAGGCCGGCGAGATGCAGCGCTTCACGCTGCAGCTGCGCGGCCCGCGGGGGTTCGGCGCCGAAGAGGTCTTCGACGGCGAGAACGGACGCCACGTGGTGGCTTACCGGGCACACGCCGCACACACGGCTCGTGAGCAGCGGCATCTCCCAGACCATACGGCCCTCGAGGAACGCCTCGAAGCCGCGGAACTCCAGTGCATCGAACGTGGCGCCAGCGACGCTGTCGCGCTCGTCGAGCTGCAGCGTGATCCGGCCGTGCCCCTCGATACGGGTCACGTTCGAGAGCGTCATCGTGTCAGTCACGTCGCACCTCCTCGTCGTCGGCGGTGGTCATCGCGGGGAAGAGCGAGGACGGCAGCGCGTAGCGGTACGCCGTCCCGGTGAGGTCCTCCATGTGCATGAGAGCGCCGGCGGGAAGCACGCTCGCAAGCGCGTCCACGGCCTTCGCTCCCTGCTCGAAGTCGCGGCGAGACGGTCCCCCGCAGCCTCGGCACGGCACGTTGACCGAGGTGCACGCGGCGCCGCAACCCTCGCGGGTCATCGGCCCCATGCACAGGAGCCCCTGCTCGAGCAGGCAGCGCTTCGCGTCGATCTCTTCGAGCTCCATGAGCGCTACCACGGCGTCGGACACGAATTCCGCCGAGTGGTCGAGCAGGTCGACCTTCTCGCGCGCGCATTCGTGACACAGGTTGCGGCGGCCTTCGGCGAGCTCGGTCCCGCCGAGGAGCGCCTGCAGCGCGGCGTGCGTGCGCTCAGGCGACGGCGAGCAGCCCGGGATCTCCACGTCGACGTCGACCACGAGCGCCGGAGCTTCGACGAAGCTCGCGATCTGTGGCCTCGAGGCCGAAGCGCCGTACACGGCGGCCTCCGCGTCGTCGGCGACGAGGTTGCGCATGCCGCCGACGCCGCCGTACGTGGCGCAGGAGCCCAGCGCGACGAGCGTCTTCGCGGCCGTGCGGGCCTCGAGGAGGTGAGCCCGGTCTTCTTCGGTCGTGACCGCGCCCTCGATGAGGACGATGTCGACGCTCTCCGGAAGCGGGCGGTGGCTTGCGTCCAGCGGCGAGGAGACGATGTCGACGACGCTCAGCAACTCAACGAGCGCTTCGTGACCGTCGACGATGGACATCAGGCAGCCGTCACAGCCGCCGAGCGTGACGATGGCGAGCGTAGGGCGCGTCATGACGCATCACCTCCGGCCGCGGCCGCGCTCGAGGCGGGCTCGGGGCTCGTGAGCGGGACGACCGTCGCGCCCTGCGTGGCGGACGACGGCACGTGGCCGCCGACGAGCTCGAACATCTCGTCAAGGGACTTCAGGAACACGTCGCCCTCGGCCGACGAGATGTCGACGATCCTCAGGCGCGCGTCGTCGATGCCGCGCGCGCGAAGCACGGTACGCAGCAGGTTGATCCGCCGGTCCATGTCGAGGTTGCCGATCAGGTTGTGGCAGTGCCCCTCGCGGCATCGGTACACGCTCACGCCGTCGAAGCCGGCCCGGAACGCCTCGAGGACGTAGATCGCGTCGAGGCGACCGCCGCACGGTATTCGCAGCGGCAGGAAGGACGCGGGATAGCCCGAGCCGCGCTCGACGATGTCTTCGGCGGCGGCGTCCGCTGCCGGATAGCCGCATCCGCCGCAGAGGAACCCGATGACCTTCGGCCCGTCCACCTCGGCCGCAGCCAGTTCATGTACGGACGCGACCATCACGTCGTGCGGTGCGCTTAGGAGGTCGCGTGCCCCCACGGGGCACGACACCACGCACTTGCCGCATGCGCGACAGCGGCGCTCCTCGACGTGCGAGAGGCCGGTCTCGGCATCGATGTAGCAGGCGCCGAACGCGCACGTGCGCACGCACGAAGCGCATCCGCCGCACAGCGTCTCGTCGATCGACGAGACGTCGTGCGAGTGCGTGACCTCGTCGGATGAGAGCCGAAGGAGTATCGCCATCGCAGCCGCGTCGGCGGCCGCTACGCGCTCGCGTTCGATGGCGTCCTGGCCCCGCAGCGGCACGACCATGATGCCCGGGTCGATCGTCTCTGCAGGGTGGCGGACCGGATCGAGCGAACGCGCGCGCCCATCATCGTCGACGTCCACGCGGAAGTGCGCCCGAAGCTCAGACACCCACTCGGTCTGGTCCGGACGCGCGAGCAGGATGCCCCCGACGTGCTTCTCAACAACGCCGTCCGGCGTCGCAAGCTTCACGCGGAAGTCTCCGAGCCAGCCGTCGCCGTCAAGCATCTCAGCGCGGTCGATGAAGGTCGCCGAAGGATGGTCGAGGACCCAAGCGCCGGTCGCGCGCAGGTCCCGGCGATTCGTCGCCGTCACCGAACCATCGCCGCGGTCGGCGAGCGTGACCTCGAAGCCGAGCTGAAGCAGCCTTTGGGACGCGACGAGCGCTTCGGACGTGACGCCGAGCACGAGCACGGTACGCAGCGGCGTCGAACCGCTCGCCTCGACCGTGCCCGCCCGTGTCGCGCGGATGGCCGCGACGTTGATCAGCGACGCCGCCTTGGCCGTCGCGGCCTGACGGTCGTCCGGATGCACGAGCGCGACCTGCTCCAGCAGGTTCGCCGTGGCGATCCGATTGTGGTTGACGCCGGCTGCCTCGATCGTGTCGCGCAGGTGGTGAGCCGACACGCTCCGGGTCCAGTGATCAGCCGAAGGACCGACGAGCGCGACGGCGTCAAGGCCCTCGTTCTCGATGTCGGTGATTATTCGGGCTGCCACTCCCGGAGCGAACAGGTCTTCGAACACCCGCACGACCGCGGCCTGTTCGGACACACCACGCAACGCCTCGTCGAGGTCCACAGCCGAGTCTATTCGGCCCGCGCATCGCGAAGCGAATATGCCAAGTGGCATGTGCCCTCACCCCTCTTCCGCACTAGTGGTTCGCACGTCGGTTCTGCAGGTACGGCCCCGTTTTCCGGCGGGGCGCTAGATAGCCATGTGAGGGGAGTATCGGTGTCGCGAACCTAGGACTTTAGGACAGGCTCGCACAGGGTTGGCGGGCGGAGGAGAGTATCCCGCAAACGGCGCGACCAGAGGGTCTCACCTGCGGTTTCCTCTACGCGCGCACGAGTGCCGTGATCGCCTCGCCGATCGCGGTCACCGGGAGCACCGCGTCGACCGCGTCTCGTTCGATCGCGGCCTTCGGCATGCCGAAGACGGTACAGGTCGCTTCGTCCTGCGCGATGGTCGCCCCGCCCGCGTCGTGCAACGCCTTGAGGCCCTTGGCGCCATCCGCTCCCATGCCGGTGAGGATCGCCCCGACGCCGCGGCGGCGATGCGACTTGGCGACCGACTCCAAGAGCGCGTCGGCGCTCGGAACGTAGAGCTGGCCGCGAGGCGCGGGCGCCAGGCGAAGGTTCTGCGCCTCGACGACGACGTTCGCGTTCGTCGGGGCGACGTAGACCGTCGCGGGTTGAAGCTGGGCGCCATCGGTCGCTTCGACGACCTTGAGTTGGCAGCCGGAATCGAGCCAGGACACGAGCCCCGGGATGAAGCCTTCGGCGATGTGCTGCGCGATGACGACGGGCACAGGCAGATCGCTCGGCATCCGGCCCAGGACGTCGAGGAGTGCCGAAGGACCACCGGTCGAGCTGCCGATCGCGACGATCGTTCGACCGCCATTTGCCGAAAGTACGGGCCCCTCGGTCTCCCGCTGGTCGCGGCGTCCGCGGATGTGGGTGATCACCTTGACGTTCGCGAGGATCTTGACGCTGCGGATGACTTCGCGGCCGATCCGCTCGAGTTCGGCCCAGTCGCGAGGCTCCGGCTTCTTGATGACCTCGAGGGCGCCGAGTTTCAGCGCGTCGAACGCGGCGCCCATGCCCTCTCCGTGCACCGAGGAGCTCACCACGAGGATGGGCGTCGGCGTGAACGCCATGATGCGCTCGGTGGCCTCGAGGCCGTCCATGCGCGGCATGTGGATGTCCATGGTGACGAGGTCCGGCTTGAGGTTCGCGACCATCTCGGCGGCTTCCGCACCGTCCCGGGCCTGCCCGATGACCTCGATGCCGGAGTCGGTGGAGAGGATCTGCGCGAGCATCTCACGCGCGACGAGCGAGTCGTCGACGATGAGTACGCGGATGGGGCCGCCGTTGCCGCTCGCCACCACTACCGGATCAGGCTTTCGACCGTGTCGAGCAGCGTGTCCTGGTTGAAGACGGACTTGGTGATGTAGGCGTCGGCGCCGGCGTCGATCCCTTCGGCCTTCTCCTCGTCACGTTCGAGCGAGGTGACGATGATGACCGGGATCGCCTTGAGCTGCGGATCGCGCTTGATCGCGCGGGTGAGGTCGAAACCGTTCATGTTCGGCATCTGCACGTCGGTCACGACCGCATCGAACTCCATGTTCTCGCGCAGTCGCGACAGGCCTTGCGCGCCGTCGACGGCGGTCTCCACGTCGTAGCCGGCTGCCTCGAAGATGGAGCGCTCAAGCTCACGAGTCGTGAACGAGTCCTCACAGATGAGGATCCGCCGGACGCCGTCTTTGACGGCGACGGCGGTGCGCCCGACGCGCTGCCCCGATTTGGTGCGCGCGTTGTACATGAGGTCCGGGATGTTGAGGATCGGGACGACTTCGCCCGCGCCGAGGATGGTGACTCCGGCCACGTTGTCGATCTTGGCCAGATGCGAGCCGAGCGGCTTGATGACGATCTGCTGCTCGCCGACGAACGAGTCCACCTGGAATCCCATCCGGTGACCCGAGTACCCGAGCGTGACGATGGGCAGCTTCGCGCCGTCCTCCGACTGTGCCTCGGGGACGCCGAGGATCTCGGACAGATGCACGACGGGCACCGTGCGCCGCTGGCGACGGATGACCTCGCGGCCCTCGACCTTCTGGATCTCGCTCGGAGCCATGCGAAGCGTCTCTTCGATGGCCGAAGTAGGCAGCGCGTAGACCTGATCGCCGACGCGCAGCATCAGCGCCCGGATGATCGCGAGCGTGAGCGGAAGTGTCAGGCGGAACGTCGTGCCGACGCCGATCTCGGACTCGACGTCGAGCGAGCCCTTCAGCTTCTCGACGACGAACTCGCGCACCACGTCCATTCCGACGCCGCGACCGGAGATCTCGGTGATGATGGCGGCGGTAGAGAAGCCGGCCTCGAAGATGAGGTAGATGGCCTCGCGGTCCGAGATCGACGACGCCTCGGCCTCGGTGAGGTAGCCCTTGCGGACCGCGGCCGAGCGGATGAGGTCGGGATCGATCCCGCGGCCGTCGTCTGAGACCTCAATGACGATGCGGTCGCCCTCCTGCCGCGCCGAGATCCGGATGGTCCCGGCGTCGGGCTTTCCGGCCTCACGACGCTTCTCGGGAGACTCGATGCCGTGGTCGACCGAGTTGCGGATGATGTGGATCAGCGGGTCGTTGATCTCTTCGAGGACCTTCTTGTCGAGTTCGGTGTCCCCGCCCTCGATGTCGAGGTCGATCTCCTTCTTGAACTGCTTCGCGAGGTCACGCACCGCGCGCGGGAACGTCTGGAAGATCGTGTGCGCCGGCAGCATGCGGAGCTGCATGCCCTGTTCCTGGACGTCGTTGATGACGACGGACGCGCGGGACACGTCGTCGCTGTAGCTCTTCAGAAAGGTGGCCAGCTCGCGGCGATGGTCGGAGAGCAGCGAGTCGATCGATGTGATGTCGGCTTCGAGCGCCTCGCTCAGCTCCGGGTTCGACGCAAGCTCGGCACGGATGCGTTGCCATGCGAGCCAGATATCGTTGGAGCCGCTCGTGATGGCGCGCATCTCGGCCTGACGCTGCTCGGCCTTGATCTGGGAGATGACCACCTCGCTGACGAGGTTCAGCAGCGAATCGACCTGGGCCGTGCGGATGCGGATCGTCGCCTGCTCGCGCGCCTTGAGCGCTTCGACGCCGTCGCGCTTGGCTGCCTCGGTATCCGAGGCTGTGTCCGCGGCGAGCGGCTCGGCGGAGGCGTCGGTCGCGGATATCTCGACGGTGGTCGCCCCGCCTGCCGGCGCCGAAGCGTGCTCCGGCGAGGCTTCCTCGTCGCCCTCGTCCTCCCACTCGTCAGCGGCTCCGGCGAGCTTGGTGAGGCGCGATTGCAGGCCGGCGAGGTCGAGGGCGCTGTCCACGTTCTCTCCGCCGTTGTCGGCGAGGAAGACGATCGCGTCGAGGGCCTCGAAGAAGCTGT